>NZ_JBHXIB010000018.1:0-77777 GCF_042723975.1 Amycolatopsis sp. NPDC058340
GCGGGGGCGCGCCCCGGGGCTTCCCCCCTACCCCCGGGCGGCGCCGGCGGGGGGGGCCCCACCCCCCCGCGTCCGCTGTGACTACGGCAGCCGCCCCAGCCACTCCCGGACGGCGTCGGCGGTCGTCGCCGCATGCGCCTCCAGCATGGTGAAGTGATCCCCCTCGACGTCGACCGTGTCATGCGGCAACGCCCAGCCGGACCGCCATCCGTCCCGATCACGCCACGCTTCCAGCGGCTCCGCCGCCCGCACCAGCAACGTCGGCACCTCGGTCGGCGCGGGCACGTAGCCGGCGAACAGACGCAGGTAAGCGCCCATCGCGGTGAGCCGCGTGTCGTCACCGAGGTCGCCGGTGAGCCGGTCGCGGATGCCGTCCAGTGCGTGTTCGTCCTGCGGGTAGACGTCGATCAGCACGAGCGCGCGGGGCGCGGCGCCCGCCTCCTCCAGATGCCTCGCCAGCGCGTGGGCGAGCGGGCCGCCCGACGAGTGGGCCACCAGCACCACCGGGTCGCCGGCTTCGCGGAGGATCGCGTCCGCCTGCGCGTGGAGGACCGCCTCGATCGAGTCCGGCAGCGGCTGCCCGTGCCCGAATCCGGGCACCGGAACGACGGAAACGTCCTGCACGTCCCGGAACGGCGCGGCGAAGCGCGCGTATTCGTGCGCGCCCGAGCCGATCAGCAGGGAGGGGACGCAGACCAGTTCCGGGCCGGACGGGCCTTTCGCGAGCCGGACCGGTTGCAGGTTCTGGTCCGGCGCGGTGTCGACGGTGAACGACGGCCGGTAGCGCGACGCCTGCGCGGCCAGCGCGACGAATTGCGCGACCTCGCCGAGTTCGACAGCGCGGGCGAACATCGCGCCGAAGACGCCCGTGGCCGGTGTCTCGGGCTGCCGGCCGGGGGCCGAGAAGTCACCGGAGATCCGTTCCGCGACGGCGAGCGGCGTCGGGTGGTCGAAGACCAGCGACGGCGGCAGCCGCAGGCCGGTCGAGGCCGCCAGCCGGTTGCGCAGGTCGACGGCGGTGAGCGAGTCGAAGCCGAGTTCGAGGAAGGCGGCCCCGGCGTCGATGGCGCCGGCACCGTCGTGGCCGAGAACGGCCGCGACCTGGCCGCGCACCAGTTCCAGGATCTCCTTGTCACGGGCGTCCGTGTCGAGTGCGGCGAGCCGTGCGCGGAACGCGCCGCCACCGTCGGGCGCGCGCCGGGCACGAGCACGGACGAGTCCGCGCAGCAACGGCGGGATCTCCTCGGCGCGGAGCGCGGTGAGGTCGAGCCGCATCGGGACGGACAGCGTCCGCCCGGTGGCGAGCGCGGCGTCGAACAGATCCAGACCCTCCTCTGTGGACAGTCCGGTGAGCCCGGCCCTCGCCATCCGGTCGACGTCGGCGGAACCGGTCATGGCGCTGGTGGTCGCCCACAGGCCCCACGCCAGCGACGTCGCGGCGGCGCCGTCCGCCCTGCGGCGTTCCATCAGCGCGTCCACGAAGGCGTTGGCCGCGGCGTAACCGGACTGACCCGGGTTGCCGAAGACCCCGGCCGCCGAGGAGAACATCACGAACGGCGCGGCATCGGGCAGGAGTTCGTGCAGGTTCACCGCGGCGTCCACCTTCGGCGCGAGGACCCGGTCGAGCCGCTCAGGAGTCTGCGCGGTGATCAGGCCGTCGTCGAGGACACCGGCGGCGTGCACCACACCGGTCACCGGATGCGCGGCCAGCACCTGGCTCAGCGCCTCCCGGTCGGCCGCGTCGCACGCCAGGATCCGGACCTCGGCGCCCAGCCCGGCGAGTTCGTCCGCCAGCTCCGCCGCGCCGGGCGCGGACGCGCCGGAACGGCTCAGCAGCACGAGCGAACGCACGCCGTGCGTCACCACGAGATGTTTCGCGACGGCCGCGCCGAGAAGGCCGGTGCCGCCGGTGATCAGCACGACGTCGCTCTCGCTCCACGGCCGCGCCGGGCCGGGCTCGGGGACCCGGACGAGCCTCGGGACGAAGCTGACCCCGTCGCGAACCACGACCTGCGCTTCCCCGGCGGGCAACGCGGCCGGGACGTCACCGTCCACGAGCACGAACCGGCCGGGGTGCTCGGACTGCGCCGAGCGCACGAGCCCCCATACCGCGGCCGCCACCGGATCCGGGCGCTCGGTGGCGATCCCGCCTCGGGTGGCCATCACGAGCGGCCCGTCCCCGGGTTCGTCGAGCCACGTCCGGACGCGTTCGAGCGCCGCGGCCAGCACGGTGCGGAGATCCCCGGACTCGCAGTGCCACACCGTCGCGTCGTGCGGTTCGGTCGCGCCCGCGGGCACCCAGTCCAGGCCGAACAGGGACTCGCGATACCCGCCGAGACCGGAGACGGACACCGGCCGCAGCAGCAGGCCGTCCACGTCGGCGACCGGCAGGCCTTCGGCGTCGGCGACGGTCAGCGCGACGCCGTCCGCCGACGGCCGCAGCCGCACCCGCAGGGCCGTCGCGCCCCGCGACCACAGCCGGACCCCGGAGAACGCGAACGGAAGCCGAAGCCCCTCCGCGTCCTCGGGAAGCACACCCAGCGCGATCCCGTGGAGTGCGCCGTCCAGCAACGCGGGATGCAGGCCGAAGGCCGGAGCGTCGCCGGTCTGGGCCTCAGGCAGGTCGATTTCGGCGAAGACCTCGTTCTCGCGACGCCAAGCGGCGCGAAGTCCTTGGAACGCCGGGCCGTATTCGAGGCCCGCGTCCGCGAGTTCGTCGTACAGCGCCTCGACGCCGACGCGTTCCGCCCCGGACGGCGGCCACTCGGCGAGCGGCGTGGGCACGCCGTCCGTTTCGGGCAGCAGTACGCCGTGGGCGTGCCGGGTCCAGGGCTCGTCGCCGCGGCGGGAGTACACGCCGGCCTCGCGGCGGCCGTCGATGTCCGCGTCGCCGAGTTCGACCGAGAGCCGGACGTCGGTGCCTTCTTCGAGCACGAGCGGGGCTTCCAAGGTCAGTTCGTCGAGCATCGTGCAGTCCACCTGAGCACCGGCGGCCAGCGCGAGCTCCACGAAGGCGGTGCCGGGCACCAGCACCGTCCCGGACACGGCGTGATCGGCGAGCCAGGGATGGGTTTCCAGCGAGATCCGGCCGGTGTACAGCAGGCCGCCGGTCCCGGGGACCGCGACGACCGCGCCGAGCAGCGGGTGGTCCACCACGGTCTGCCCGAACGCCGACGCGTCCCCCGCGGCGGTTCCGGCTTCGAGCCAGAACCGCTTGCGCTGGAACGGATACGTCGGCAGATCGACCCATTCCGTCGCCGGGAGGATCGAAGACCACTCCGGGCTCAGACCGTGCACATGCGCTTCGGCCAGCGACAGGACGAACCGCTCCGCACCACCCTCACCCCGGCGCAAACTCCCCAACGCCACAACATCTTCACTGATCCCAGGCACCAAAACCGGATGCGGGCTCGTCTCCACGAAGAACCGGAAACCGTTCTCCACCAACCGATCCACCGTCCGCGCGAACTGAACCGTCCCCCGCAGATTCCGGAACCAATACGCCGCGTCCACAGCCTCATCGAGAGGCTCACCCGTCACCGTCGAATAAAACGGAATCACCGGAGCCTGCGGCGAAATACCGCCCAACGCCGACACCACATCGTGTTCGATCGCGTCGACATGCGCCGAATGCGACGCGTAATCCACCGGAATCCGCTTCGCCCGCACATCCAGCAGCTCACACCGCTTGATCAGCGCATCCAAACCAGCGACATCCCCCGACACCACCACCGACGCGGGGCCATTCACCGCCGCCACCGACACACCCTCGGGCAACAACTCCCGCACCCGGCCCTCCGCCGCGGCAACCGACACCATGCCACCAAGACCCGACAACGCCAGAATCGCCTTACTCCGCAAACAAACCACCCGCGCCGCGTCATCCAACGACAACGCACCCGCCACACACGCAGCAGCGATCTCACCCTGCGAATGACCCACCACCGCAGCAGGCTCCACACCACACGCCCGCCACAACCGCGCCAACGACACCATCACCGCGAACAAAACAGGCTGCACCACATCAACCCGCTCCAACGCAGCCGCATCCGACAACACCTCGGACAACCGCCAGTCCACAAAGGACGCCAAAGCCTTCTCACACTCGGCCATCGACTCCGCGAACACCGGAGCCGACAACAAAAGCTCCTCCGCCATCCCCGCCCACTGCGAACCCTGACCCGGGAACACAAAGACGGCCTTGCCCGACTGCGCGACACCTTCGGCCAGAAGGCTCGACGGCTCTCCGGCGGCGAGCGCGTCCAGTGCGGCGCGCGGGTCACCGACGATGGCCGCCCGGTGCGCGAACAGCGGCCGCGCGGCCAGCGTGGCGGCGGCACCCGGAAGCTCCACAGAGGACCGAAGCTGAGCGGCACGCGCCCGGAGAGCTTCCGGTGTCCGGGCCGACAGCAGCCACGGCGTCGCACCGGTCACCACCGGCTGCCGGGGTTCGGCCTCTTCCGCGGCCGGGGCGGCTTCGAGGACGACGTGCGCGTTCGTGCCGCTGATACCGAACGACGACACGGCGGCTCGGCGAGGACGGTCGAGTTCGGGCCACGGCCGCGCCTCGGCCAGCAGGGAGACCGCACCCGCGCTCCAGTCCACATGCGACGACGGCGTCTCCGCGTGCAGGCTCCGGGGCAGGATCCCGGTTCGCAGTGCCTGCACCATTTTGATGATCCCGGCGACCCCGGCCGCGGCCTGCGTGTGCCCGAGGTTCGACTTGATCGACCCGAGCCACAGCGGCCGATCGGCCGGCCTGCCCTTGCCGTAGGTCGCGAGCAACGCCTGCGCCTCGATCGGGTCGCCCAGGGTGGTGCCGGTTCCGTGCGCCTCGACGACGTCGACGTCCGCCGTCGTCAGCCGGGCGTCGGCGAGCGCCTCGCGGATCACCCGCTGCTGGGACGGGCCGTTCGGGGCGGTCAGGCCGTTCGACGCGCCGTCCTGGTTCACCGCCGATCCGCGCAGGACCGCGAGAACCGGATGGCCGTTGCGCCGCGCGTCGGAAAGCCGCTCCACCAGCAGCATCCCGACGCCCTCGGCCCAGCCGGTGCCGTCCGCCTCTTCGGCGAAGGGTTTGCAGCGGCCGTCCGGGGCCATTCCGCGCTGACGGCTGAACTCCACGAAGGTTCCAGGGGTGAACATCACCGTCACCCCGCCGGAGAGCGCGAGGTCGCACTCGCCCCTCCGCAACGCCTGCGCGGCGAGATGCAGGGTCACCAGCGACGACGAGCACGCGGTGTCCACGGTGAGCGCCGGACCTTCGAACCCGAAAGTGTAGGAAACCCGCCCGGACGCGATACTGCCGGAGTTCCCGGTGCCGAGATAGCCACCGACCTCGTCGGGGATCTCGGTCAGCCCGGAAACGTAGTCGTGGTACATCAGCCCGGCGAACACCCCGGTCCGGCTGCCCTTCAGCGAACCCGGATCGATCCCCGCCCGCTCGATGGCCTCCCACGACGTCTCCAGCAGGAGCCGCTGCTGAGGATCCATCGCGAGCGCCTCGCGCGGTGAGATCCCGAAGAACGCCGGGTCGAACTCGGCGACGTCGTGCAGGAAACCGCCCTGCGAAACGTAACTCGTGCCCTGCTTGTCCGGGTCCGGGTCGTACAGCGCTTCGAGGTCCCAGCCACGGTCGACGGGGAATCCGCTGATCCCGTCGCCGCCGGTTTCGACCATCCGCCACAGGTCCTCGGGCGAGGTGATCCCGCCGGGATAGCGGCAGGCCATCCCGACGATGGCGATCGGTTCGCTGCCCGCGGATTCGGTTTCCTTCAAGCGTTTGCGGGTTTCGTGGAGATCCGCGGTGACCTGCTTGAGGAAGTACCGGAGTTTGTCCTCGGTGTCTTTCATTTCCGCCCCCAAGTCAGGAGATCCCGAGTTCCTTGCCGATGAATTCGAACATTTCGTCGTCCGAGGCGTCTTCGAGCCGATCCGCCACGGATTCGGTGCCCTCGCCCGGATCGCAGGCCGCGAGCAGGGCGCGCAGCCGGTCCTTGACCTTGCCGCGGATCGCGTCGTCCGGGGTTCCCCCGGCGAACGCGGCCTCCAGCCGGTCGAGTTCCGCCAGCACCCCCAGCGGCGGTGGCGCGTCGTCCACGACGATCTCCGCGCCGACCAGTTCCGCCACCGCGGCGGTGGTCGGATGGTCGAAGACCAGTGTGGCGGGCAGCCGCAGGCCGGTGGCCTCGTTGACCCGGTTGCGCAGTTCGACCGCGGCGAGCGAGTCGAACCCGAGTTCCGTGAACGCCTTGTCCGGGTCGACCTGCTCGGGACCGGCGTGCCCAAGGACCGCGGCGACGTGGGTCGCGACGAGGTTCAGCAGTGCCGCGGCGCGTTCCTCCCCGGTCATCCCGGCCAGTTCGGCCTTGAGCGCGTCCCCGGTCGGCGAACCGGCGGTCTCGGCGCGTTTGCCGGTACCGCGGATCAGGCCGCGCAGCAGGGGCGGGACGTCGGTGCCGAGGCCTGCCCGCAGGGTGGCGAGGTCCAGCCGCATCGGCAACAGGACCGGTTCGGCCGCCGTCACCGCGAGGTCGAACAACGCCAGTCCCTCCTCTGTGGACAGTGCGCCCGCGCCGGAGGCCGTCATCCGGTCCAGGTCGCGTCCGGACATGCCGCCCGCCATCCCGTCACCGGCCCAGAGGCCCCAGGCGAGCGACGTCGCGGGCAGCCCCTGCGCACGGCGATGCCGGGCGAGCGCGTCGAGGAACGCGTTGGCCGCCGCGTAGTTCGCCTGTCCCGGATTGCCGAAGGTGCCCGCCGCGGAGGAGAACAGCACGAACTCGTCGACGTCGCCCGCCAGTTCGTGCAGGTTCACCGCGGCGTCGACCTTCGGCCGCAGGACGGCGTCGAGACGTTCCGGGGTGAGTCCGTCGAGGACGACGTCGTCGAGCACACCGGCGGCGTGCACGACTCCGGTCACCGGATGCTCGGCCAGAAGGCGTTGCAGCGCTTCGCGGTCGGCCGCGTCGCAAGCGACCACCGCGACCTCGGCACCCAGGCCGCGTAGTTCGTCGGCCAGTTCGCCCGCGCCCGGCGCGTCCGGGCCGCGGCGTCCGGCGAGCACCAGCCGGGTCTTCCCGTGCGCGGTGACCAGATGCCGGGCCAGTGCCGCGCCGAGCGCCCCGGTGCCGCCGGTGATCAGCACGGCCCCGTCGGTCGGCGCCTTGTCTTCCGCGGCCGTCACGGCCGGTTTGACCAGCCGCGGCGCTTTCACCGCTCCCTCGCGCAACTCCAGCTGCGGTTCGCCGGAGGCGAGGGCGGGCAGCAGCACACGATACGACGCGTCCTGTTCGTCGAGGTCGACCAGCACGAACCGGCCGGGATGTTCGGACTGCGCCGAGCGGACCAGGCCCCAGATCACCGCCTGCGCCGGTTCGTCGACCGCGCCGCCGGTGACCAGCACCAGCCGGGAACCGGCGAACCGGTCCTCGGCCAGCCACGCACGGACCAGCTCCAGCGCCCGGTGGGCGGCGGTGTGCGCGGCGTCGGCCAGCCCTTGGCGGTGGTCCGGCGCGCAGGACACGAAGACCAGTTCGGGCACGCGGTCCATCGCCCCGGCCAGGGCGGCGAGATCCGCGTAGGCCTGTCCGCGATAGCCGGCGGCCGTGAGCGCGGCGTCGAGTTTGTAGTCGTCGACACCGACGACGGCCCAGCTCGCGGCCACCGCGGCGGTGGGATCGAGCGCGACCGGCGCCCAGGCCAGGCCGAACAGCGACTCGTGGACGCCCTGTCGCCCGCCGATCTGTTCCAGCGAGACGGGGCGCAGCGTCAGAGCGTCCACAGTGGCCACCAGCCTGCCGGTCTCGTCCGCGGCGACCAGGGAGACCGCGTTCTCCCCCGCCGGGGACAGCCGGACGCGCAGGGCACGCGCACCGGAGGCGTGGAGCCGGACGCCGGACCAGGCGAACGGCAGGCGCACGCGGCCGGCCGCCACATCGGCCTCCTGCTGGCCACCTTCCGCGAAGCCCAGGGCGTGCAAGGCGGCGTCGAGCAACGCCGGATGCAGGCCGAAGCCGTCGGTCGTGGTGTCCTCGGGGAGGTCGACCTCGGCCCAGATGTCGTCGCCTCGCCGCCGGGCGGAGCGGAGTCCCTGGAAGACCGGGCCGTACTCGAGCCCGGCGGCGGCCAATCCGTCGTAGAGGCCGTCGGTTTCGACGGTCTCGGCGTCGGCGGCCGCCCATGCCGAGAGATCGAACGGCGCGCTCGCCGCCAGGGGCGACACGGTCCCGGTGGCGTGGCGGATCCAGTCGCCCTCGTCGGGGCGGGAGTAGACGTCCAGCGCGCGCCTGCCGGACTCGTCCGGTGCGGCGGCGACGATCCGCAGCGCCGTGCCGCCGTGGTCCGGCAGCACCAGCGGCGCTTCCAGGGTCAGTTCGTCGATGGCCGCGCAGCCGGTCAGCTCCCCGGCCCGCAACGCGAGTTCGACGAACGCCGTACCCGGCAGGAGGGTCGTCCCGGCGACGACGTGGTCGGCCAGCCACGGCTGGTCCTGCACCGACAGCCTGCCGGTGAACAGCACCGCGTCGCTGTCCGGCGCCTCGACCGCCGCACCGAGCAGCGGATGCCCGGCGGGCGACTGCCCCAGCCCGGTGACGTCGCCGACCGCGGGCGCGGCGGGCCGCAGCCAGAACCGCTCGTGCTGGAAGGCGTAGGTGGGCAGATCGATCTTCCGGCCGGGGAGCGCCTTCGCCCAGTCGACCCGGGCACCGTCGACGTGCAACCGCGCGAGCGCGGTGACGAACGACTCGACGTCGGATCGCCCGGCGCGCGCCGACGGCACGAACAGCGGAGCGTCCACTGTGGACTCGTTCGTGACGCAGTGCTCGCCGAGGGCGGTCAGCGGCGCGTCCGGGCCGAGTTCCAGATAGCGCCGGACGCCGTGCGCCTCCAGGGTCCGGACCGCGTCGCAGAACCGGACCGCGTCCCGCACGTGCCGGACCCAGTACTCGCTCGATCGTGCCTGGTCGCCGGTCAGCGGCTCGCCGGTCAGCGTGGACACCACCGGGATCTCCGGTTCGGCGGCCTGGATCCCGTCGAGCACGGCGCGGAATTCGCCGAGCATCCCGTCCATGAGCGGCGAGTGGAACGCGTGGCTCACGGTGAGCCGTTTGGTCTTGCGGCCGCGTTCGGCGAACCCGGCGGCCAGCGCGGTCACGGCGGCGTCTTCGCCGGAGACGACCACCGACACCGGGCCGTTGATCGCGGCGATCGACACGGTCTCGTCGTCGATCAGCGGCCGGATCTCCTCCTCGGTGGCCTGGACGGCGATCATCGCGCCGCCCGGAGGCAGCGCCTGCATGAGCCTGCCGCGCGCGGCGACCACGGTGCAGGCGTCCTCCAGCGACCAGACCCCGGCGACGTGGGCCGCCGCCAGTTCCCCGATCGAATGCCCCGCCAGGAAGTCCGGCCGGACGCCCCGGCTTTCGGCGAGCCGGAACAGCGCGACCTCGAAGGCGAACATCGCGCACTGGGTGTATTCGGTGCGGTCGACCAGGTCACCGGCGAGCGCCTCGCGCAGCGGACGGTCCAGCAGGGCGTCGAAACGCGCGCAGATCTCGTCGAAGGCTTGAGCGAAGACGGGGAAGGCGGCCGAGAGCTCGTCGGCCATCCCGGCGCGCTGGCTGCCCTGGCCGGTGAAGAGGAACGCGAGTTTCCCGCCCGGTTTCGCGACCCCGGTGACGAAGCCGCCCGGTTCTCCCCCGGCCAGCGCGGCCAGCGCGTCGAGCAGTCCGTCGCGGTCCCCGGCGGTGACCACCGCGCGGTGCTCGAAAAGTCCCCGTGTCGCGAGGGTGTGCGCGACGTCGGCGAGTTCGGGCGCGTCTCCGGTCAGCAACCGGGCACGCACCCTGGCCGCCTGGCCACGCAAAGCGTCCTGGGTCTTGGCGGACAACGGGAACGCGAGCACGTCCGGCCGCTCGACCGGCGCCGCGTCCTCGACGCCGTCCACTTCGAGGACGGCGTGAGCGTTGGTCCCGCTGATCCCGAACGACGACACCCCGGCCCGTCGCGGGCGTCCGGTGTCCGGCCACTCCCGTGTTTCGGTGAGCAGGGAAACGGCGCCTTCGGTCCAGTCCACATGGGACGAAGGCTCGTCGACATGCAACGTCCTGGGCAGCACGCCGTGGCGCATCGCCTCGACCATCTTGATCACACCCGCGACACCGGCGGCGGCCTGTGTGTGGCCGAGGTTGGACTTCACCGAACCCAGCCACAACGGCTCCTCACGATCCTGCCCATAGGTGGCCAGCAGGGCCTGTGCCTCGATCGGATCACCGAGTGTCGTCCCGGTCCCGTGCGCCTCGACGGCGTCCACATCGGACGGACGCAAGCCAGCCTGTGCCAGTGCCTGACGGATCACGCGTTGCTGCGACGGCCCATTCGGCGCAGTGAGCCCGTTCGACGCGCCGTCCTGGTTCACCGCCGTGCCCCGCAGGACGGCCAGCACCCGCCTGCCGTTGCGGCGGGCGTCCGAAAGCCGTTCCAGCAGCAGCATGCCGACGCCTTCACCCCAGGCCGTGCCGTCCGCCGTTTCGGAGAACGCCTTGATCCGGCCGTCGGGCGCCATCCCGCGCTGGCGGCTGAACTCGATGAAGGTGTCCGGAGTGGACATCACCGCGACACCGCCGGCCAGTGCCAGGCCGCATTCGCCCTGGCGCAGCGCCTGCGCCGCCAGATGCATCGCGACCAGCGACGACGAACAGGCCGTGTCGATGCTGACCGCCGGACCCTCCAGCCCGAAGGCGTAGGCGAGGCGCCCCGAGATCACGCTGCCCGAGTTCCCTGTGCCGAGGTATCCCTCCAGATCCGCCGGGATCTCGGTGAGCCGCGAAACGTAGTCGTGGTACATCGCCCCGGCGAAGACGCCGGTCGCGGAACCGCGCAGGGTGGCCGGGTCGATCCCGGCGCGTTCGAAGGCTTCCCAGGACGTCTCCAGCAGCAACCGCTGCTGCGGGTCCATCGCCAGCGCCTCACGCGGCGAGATCCCGAAGAACCCGGGGTCGAAGTCCCCGGCGTCGTGCAGGAATCCGCCGTACCGGGTGCAGGAGGTGCCGGGCCTGCCGACGTCGGGGTCGTACAGGCCTTCGACGTCCCATCCCCGGTCCGCCGGGAACGGCGTGATGCCGTCGCGGCCTTCGCTGACCAGACGCCAGAGGTCTTCCGGCGAGCGGACCCCGCCGGGGAACCGGCAGGCCATGCCGACGATGGCGATCGGTTCGTCGACCGGTGCCGTGGTGACGGCGGCGGCCGTTACCGTGCCGCCGGACAGTTCCTCCCGCAGCCGGGAGACCACCGCGTCGGAGCTCGGGTGGTCGAACACGAGGGTCGCGGGCAGGCGCAGCCCGGTCGCGGAGTTCAGCCGGTTCCGCAGGTCCACCGACGTGAGCGAATCGAAGCCGAGTTCGGTGAACGCCCGGTCCGACGGAACGTCCTCCGGGCCGGAGTAGCCCAGCACCGCGGCGACCTGTGTCCGCACGAGTTCGAGAAGGCGCGCGTCACGGTCCTCTTCGGACAGTCCCGCGAGCTGCCGCTTCCACGCCGACGCCCCGGCGGAGCGCCGCGCGGGCGCCTTGATCAGCCCGCGCAGCAGGGACGGCACGTCGGAGCCGAGTTCGGCGCGGAGCGCGGCGACGTCGAGCTTCATCGGCAGGACGACGCCGTCACCCGCGGTGTCGAACAGGCGCAGCCCTTCTTCGGTGGTGAGGCCGGAGCCGGTGAGCCTGGCGACGGCGGCGGAAGCGTCCATCCCGTCGTCGGTGTCCCACAGGCCCCAGGCCAGTGACCGGGCCGGGAGCCCGTTGGCCAGCCGGTGCTGTGCCAGCGCGTCGAGGAAGGCGTTCGCCGCGGCGTAGTTCGCCTGCCCGGCGTTGCCGAACGTGCCCGCCGCCGAGGAGAACAGGACGAACTCGTCGACGTCACCCGCCAGCTCGTGCAGGTTCAGCGCCGCGTCGACCTTGGGCCGCAGGACGGCGTCGAACCGTTCGGGGGTCAGGCTGTGGAGAAGGCCGTCGTCGAGGACACCGGCCGCGTGCACCACGGCGGTGAGCGGATGCCCGGGGTCGATCCCGGCCAGCAGCTCCGCTAGGGCTTCCCGGTCGGCGACGTCGCAGGACTCCAGTACCGCGGAGGCGCCGAGCCCGGCCAGTTCGGCCAGCAGGTCCTCGGCGCCGGGGGCGGTCGCCCCGCTGCGGCTGACCAGGAGCAGGTGCCGCACGCCGTGTCCGGAGATCAGGTGCCGGGCCAGCGACCGGCCCAGCGCGCCGGTGGCCCCGGTGAGCAGGACGGTCCCCGCCGGGTCGAAACGCGGTGTGGCACTGGAAGGCACGCTCTTCACCAGACGCGGCGCCCACAGCTTCCCGTCCCGGACGGCGAGCTGCGCTTCGCCGGTGGCGACGGCCTCCGCCAGGTCCGCCGTGTCTGTGTCGGTGTCGGTGTCGACGAGTACGATCCGGCCCGGGTGCTCGGACTGCGCCGACCGCACCAGCCCCCAGACGGCGGCGCGGGCGAGATCACGCGGGTCCTCCCCCGCCACCGACACGGCGCCGCTGGTAAGGACGACCAAGGTGGCGTCGCTTTCGTCGGCGAGCCAGGATTGGAGCGCCGCAAGCGTTTGCGCGGTCGCTTCATGCACGTCTGACGCAGTGTCCACTTCGGACCGGACGACATATGCGCTGTCCGCGGCACGGGCGCGGACCGGGACCCACTCCACCCGGAACAGCGAGTCGGCGCCGCCACCGAACGCGGCGGGGTCGACCCGGCGGACGGTCAGCCCGGCGACGGTCGCCACCGGCGCCCCCGCCCCGTCCGCGATCGCCAGGGAGAGCGTGTCGTCCTTCGCGGTGAGCCGGACGCGCAGGCTCGTGGCGCCGAGCCCGGTGAACGAGACACCCGACCACAGGAAGGGCAGCCGGGCCCCGCCTTCGGTGCTCAGCGCGCCGAGCCCGGCGGTGTGCAGGGCAGCGTCCAGCAGCGCCGGGTGCAGGCCGAACCGGGCGGCGTCGCCGTGGTGACGTTCGTCGAGGTCGATCTCGGCGTACACCGTGGTGCCGTCGCGCCAGGCGGCGCGGACACCTTGGAACACCGGGCCGTAGTTCAGGCCCGCACCGGCGAGCGCGTCGTACAGGCCGTCGACGTCGGTCTCCTCGGCGGCGGGCGGCCACGACGTCAGGTCGGTGGGGGCGGCGCCGGTGTCCTCGGTCAGCGTCCCGACCGCGTGGCGGATCCAGGGTTCGTCGTCGTCGGCGCGGGAATGCACGCTGACCGCGCACGCGCCGGTGTCGTCCGGTTCGCGGACCCACACGCGCAGCTCGACACCGCCGTGCTCCGGCAGGACCAGCGGGCTCTCCAGGGTGAGTTCGTCGAGGACGACGTGGCCGTGCCGCCGTCCGGCGGCGAGCGCCAGATCGACGAACGCGGTTCCGGGCAGGAGCACGGTCTCCCCGACGGCATGGTCGGCGAGCCAGGGCTGGGCCGAGAGCGACAGCCTGCCGGTGAAGACGGTCCCGCCGGAATCCGGCAGGGTCACCGCGCCACCCAGCAGCGGATGCCCGGCGTCGGCCAGTCCCGCCGCGGTCAGATCGCCGGCCGCGGCGCCCGCGTCGAGCCAGAACTCCGTGCGCTGGAAGGCATACGTGGGCAGATCCACCCGGCGGGCACCGGCGCACAACGGGCCCCAGTCGACGTCGGCGCCGTGGACGTGCAGTCCGGCCACCGCCGTCAGCAGGGTCGTCACCTCGGGTTTGTCGCGTCGCAGGGCGGGGACGACGACCGCGTCCTCCAGGCTGTCCTGGGCCATCGCGGTCAGCACGCCGTCCGGACCGATCTCCAGGAACCGCGTGACACCCTCGGCTTCCAGGAACTTCACCGAATCGTGGAACCGCACCGCGTCACGGACGTGACGGACCCAATAGTCCGAAGTGGACACATCGACAAGAGCACCCGACACGATCGGAATCCGCGGCGCCGCATACGACAGGCCGTCGGCGATCACGCGGAACTCTTCCAGCATCGGCTCCATCAACGGCGAGTGGAACGCGTGACTCACCACGAGCCGTTTGTGCTTCCGGCCCTCGAACCGAGAGACCACAGCGGCGACGGCGTCCTCGTCACCCGAGACGACCACCGACTCCGGACCGTTGATCGCCGCCAACGACACCCGATCGGTAAGGAAAGGTGTCACCTCGGCCTCGGTCACCCTCAGCGCCACCATCGCGCCGCCCGTGGGCAAGGCCTGCATCAACCGGCCCCGCGCCGACACCAGCTTGGCGGCATCGTCGAGGGAAAGCACACCCGCGACATGAGCCGCCGCGATCTCCCCGACCGAATGCCCGGCCAGGAAGTCCGGCCGGATGCCCCAGCTCTCCACCAGTCGGAAGAGCGCCACCTCGATCGCGAACAACGCGCACTGCGTGTTCGCGGTCTGATTCAGCTCCTCGGCCGTCAGTTCCTTGATCGGCCGCTCGAACCGCGACGAGACCTCATCGAAGACCTCGGCGAACACCGGGAAACGCTCGGCCAGCTCACGACCCATCCCGAGCCGCTGGCTGCCCTGACCGGTGAACAGGAACGCCGTCCGGCCGGTGTGCCGCGCCGTTCCCCGGACGATCCCCTCGGCGGTCTCGCCGTGCGCGAGCGCGTCCAGGGCGGCCAGGAGACCGTCGCGGTCACCGGCCACGAGCGCGGCCCGGTGCTCCAGGTCCGCCCGCGCCGCGAGGGAGAGCGCGACGTCCGCCGCGCTCAGGCCGGGAGTGGCCAGCAGGTGGTCGTGGAGGCGGGCCGCCTGCGCGCGCAACGCTTCCTCGGTCTTGCCGGACAGCGGCCACGGCGCGACATCCGGGCTTCCGGACGCGGCGGCTTCCGGCTCGACGGCCTCGATGATGGTGTGCGCGTTGGTCCCGCTGATCCCGAACGACGACACCCCGGCGCGTCGCGGGCGTCCGGTGTCCGGCCACTCTCGCGGTTCGCTGAGCAGGGAGACCGCGCCATCGGACCAGTCCACATGGGACGAAGGCTCATCGACATGCAGCGTCCGGGGCAGGATGCCGTGACGCATCGCCTCGACCATCTTGATCACGCCCGCGACACCGGCGGCCGCCTGCGTGTGCCCGAGGTTCGACTTCACCGAACCCAGCCACAACGGCTCCTCACGATCCTGCCCGTAGGTGGCCAGCAGGGCCTGCGCCTCGATCGGGTCCCCCAGAGTCGTTCCCGTACCGTGCGCCTCGACGGCGTCCACATCGGACGGACGCAAGCCAGCCTGTGCCAAAGCCTGACGGATCACGCGCTGCTGCGACGGCCCGTTCGGCGCCGTCAAGCCGTTCGACGCGCCGTCCTGGTTCACCGCCGAGCCGCGGACCACGGCCAGCACCCGGTGGCCGTTGCGGCGGGCGTCCGACAGACGCTCCAGCAGGAGCATGCCGACGCCCTCGCCCCAGCCGGTGCCGTCCGCGGCCTCGGCGAAGGATTTGCACCGGCCGTCGGTGGCCATCCCACGCTGTCGGCTGAACTCGACGAAGGTGTTCGGTGTCGCCATCACGGTCACACCGCCGGCGAGCGCGAGCGAGCATTCACCCTGCCGCAGCGCCTGCCCGGCGAGGTGCATCGCGACCAGCGAGGACGAACAGGCCGTGTCGATGCTCACCGCGGGGCCTTCCAGCCCGAACGTGTAGGCCAGCCGTCCCGAGATCACGCTGCCCGAGTTGCCCGTGCCGAGATAGCCCTCGACGTCCTCCGGCACGGAATTCAGCCGCGCCGCGTAGTCGTGGTACATCACCCCGGCGAAGACGCCGGTCTTGCTTCCCCGCACCGCGTGCGGATCGATCCCGGCGCGTTCGAAGACCTCCCACGACGTCTCCAGCAGCAACCGCTGCTGCGGATCCATCGCCAGCGCCTCGCGCGGCGAGATCCCGAAGAACGCCGCGTCGAATTCGCCCGCGTCGTGCAGGAACCCGCCCTCGCGGGCGTAACTCTTGCCCGCCTTGCCGGGGTCCGCGTCGTAGACGTCGTCCCAGCCCCGGTTGACCGGGAACGACGAGACCCCGTCCCGGCCGGCGGCCACGAGATCCCACAGCTCTTCGGGAGAAGTGACCCCGCCCGGGTAGCGGCAGGCCATGCTGATGATCGCGATCGGCTCGTCGACCGGGCTCGTGCGCACCGGCACGTCGGGTGCCTCGGCGAGTCCGCCCCCGGCGAGCCCCTCCAGCAGGTGCTCGGCGAGCACGAGCGGTGTCGGGTAGTCGAAAACAAGGGTCGCGGCCAGCCGCAGGCCAGTGGCCTCGGTCAGCCGGTTGCGCAGTTCGACCGCCGCCAGCGAGTCGAAGCCGAGCTCCTGGAACGGTTTCCCGGCATCGATCGCCTCCGAACCGAGGTGGCCCAGCACGATGGCGACGTGCGTCCGCACGATCTCCAGCAGTTCCCGGCTCCGTTCGGCCGGGGCGAGCGCGGCCAGCCGGTCGGCGAGCGCGCCGGCCGAACCGGTGACGGCGGCGCGGCGGGTGGGCCGGATCAGGCCGCGCAGCAACGGCGGCACGTCGCCGCCGAGCCGCGCACGCAGCGCGGGCAGATCGAGCCGGATCGGGACGAGCGCGGCGTCGCCGAGCGCCGTCGCGGCGTCGAAGAGCGCCATGCCGTCCTCTGTGGACAGAGCAGGGAAGCCGGGGCGGGAGGCGAGCGAGTCGCCCATTCCGGCGGCCCACATCCCCCACGCCAGTGCCGTGCCGGGCAGGCCGTTCGCGTGCCGATGCCGGGCGAGGGCGTCGAGGAAGGCGTTCGCGGCGGCGTAGTTCGCCTGTCCTTCGTTGCCGAACACTCCGGCGGCGGAGGAGAACAGGACGAGCTCGGTGTCGCCGAGCAGCTCGTGCAGATGTACGGCGGCGTCCACTTTGGACTTCAGGACGGCGGTGAGCCGATCCGGCGTCAGGTCACCGAGGAGGCCGTCGTCCAGCACACCCGCCGCGTGCACGGCGAGGGCGATCGGCTGATCGGCGAGCAGGGCGGCGAGCGCGTCCCGGTCCGCAGCGTCGCAGGCTTCGATCCGGACGTCGGCGCCGAGCGCGGTCAGCTCACGGACGAGGATGTCCGCACCGGGGGCCGCCGCACCGCGACGGCTGGTGAGCAGCAGCCGCCGCACACCGCGCGACCGCACCAGATGCCGGGCGAGGTCCGCGCCGAGCGCGCCGGTGCCGCCGGTGACCAGCACCGTCCCCGCGATGTCGCCGGGTTCGGCGGAGGCACGCGAGGCGCGGACGAGCCGGGCACCGGACAGGACGCCTTCGCGGAGCATGAGTTCGGGTTCACCGGTGGCGACGGCGGCCGCGACGAGTTCGGACGTGGGCTCGGTGTCGATGTCGAGGAGGACGAACCGGTCCGGGAACTCTTCCTGCGCGGTGCGGACGAGACCCCACACGGTGGCCTGCGCCGGATGCGGCACGGCGTCCCCGACGGCACCGCTGGTCAGGAAGACGAGTTTCGGGCCGCCTTGATCGGCACGCACCAGTTCGAGCGCGCGGACCGCGGCCGCGTGGGCGTCGCCGAGCAGGTCGCCGGTGTACCCGGTGAACGAGGCCACGACGTGTTCGGCCGCTTCGGCGGGCATGGCGAGCGGCTGCCAGTCCACCCGGAACAACGCGTCGCGTACCGGGTTCCGGGAGGTGAGAGCGCCCGACGGGACCGCGCGGACGAGGAGGCCGTCGGCGGTGAACACCGGCCGCCCCTCCGGATCCGCGACGGCCAGCGCGATCGTGTCCGGCCCCGCGGGGGTCAGCCGCACGCGGATCGTCGTCGCTCCGAACGCCCTCAGGCTCACGCCGGACCACGAGAACGGGAGCCGGGCTTCGGTGGCGTCCAGTGCGCCGAGTCCGGCGGCGTGCAGGGCCGAGTCGAGCAGGGCCGGGTGGATCCCGAAGCGGGCCGCGTCGGTCTTCTCGGCATCGGCCAGCTCGATTTCGGCGTAGACGGCCGATTCATGGGTCCAGGCGGCGCGGACGCATTGGAAGGCGGGCCCGTAGTCGAGGCCGACCTCGGCGAGCGCGCCGTACAGGCCGTCGATCGCGACCGGCTCCGCGCCTTCGGGCGGCCACGCGGCGAGGCTGAAGTCGGTGTCGGGGAAGCCGGGGGCGAGGACACCGGTGGCGTGGCACGACCATTCGGCGTCGGCGGCCTCGGGGCGGGAGTGGACGCCGACCGTGCGCCTGCCGGTCTCGTCCGGCGCGCCGACGACGAGTTGCAGGCTGAGCGCGTCGTGTTCGGGCAGGACGAGGGGTTCGCGCAGGGTCAGTTCCTCCACGATCCCGCAGTCGACCTTGTCCCCGGCGTGCAGGACGAGGTCGACGAACGCGGTGCCCGGCAGCAGGACGTGTCCCGCGACCACGTGCCCGGCCAGCCACGGCTGCGCGGCGAGGGAAAGCCGCCCGGTGAGCAGCACACCGTGCGCGTCGGCCATCGTGACGACGGCGCCGAGCAGCGGGTGATCGGTGGCGCCCAGGCCGAGGCTCGCCGCGTCACCCTCGGCGTTCAGCGGGCCGTCCAGCCAGAACCGGCGGTGCTGGAAGGCATAGGTGGGCAGGTCGACGCGGCGGGCACCGGCGAGCAGCGGCGTCCAGTCGACGGCCGCCCCGTGGACGTGCAGCGTGGAGACCGCGGCGAGCAGCGTGACGTCTTCCGCGCGGTTGCGGCGCGTGGCCGCGACGACGACCGCGTCCCCCGCGCTTTCCTTGGCCATCGCGGTCAGGACGGCGTCCGGCCCGATCTCCAGGAACCGGGTGACCCCTTCGGCCGCCAGGAACTTCACCGAATCGTGGAACCGCACCGCGTCACGGACATGCCGGACCCAATAGTCCGAAGTGGACACATCGACCTTGCCACCGGACACGATCGGAATCCGCGGCGCCGCGTACGACAGGCTTTCGGCGACCGCGCGGAACTCGTCGAGCATCGGTTCCATCAGCGGAGAATGGAACGCGTGACTCACGGCGAGCCGCTTGTGCTTGCGGTCCCCGAACCGGGACACCACGGCGGCGACAGCGTCTTCGTCGCCGGAAAGGACCACGGACTCCGGGCCGTTGATCGCCGCCAGCGAAACCCGGTCCGTCAGCAGCGGGACGACCTCGGCCTCGGTCGCCTGCAACGCCACCATCGCGCCGCCGGTGGGCAAAGCCTGCATCAGGCGGCCTCGCGCCGACACCAGCTTCACGGCGTCATCGAGACTGAACACGCCCGCGACATGGGCCGCCGCGATCTCGCCGATCGAGTGGCCGGCCAGGAAGTCGGGCTTGACGCCCCAGCTCTCCACCAGCCGGAACAGCGCCACCTCGAAGGCGAACAACGCGCACTGCGTGTTCGCCGTCTGGTTCAGCTCCTCGGTGGACAGTTCGTCGACCGGCAGCTCGAACCGGGCACACAGCTCGCGGAAGGCCTCGGCGAACACCGGGAACCGCTCGGCCAGTTCCCGGCCCATCCCGCGCCGCTGGCTGCCCTGACCGGTGAACAGGAACGCCGTCCGGCCGTCGGCGGCGGCGCCCTGGGCGACCCCGGACGTGGTGGCGCCGGCGGCGAGGATGTCCAGCCCGGCCAGTAGCTGGTCCCGGTCGGCCGCGACGATCGCGCCCCGGTGCTCGTGCAGGACACGGGTGGTGGCGAGCGAGGCGGCGATGTCGGCGACGCTCAGCTCCGGCCGGGCGAGGACGTGCGAGCGCAACCGCGTGACCTGGTCACGCAGCGCGTCCGCGGTCTTGGCGGACAGGATCGCGGGCAGGGCGCCAGTGGGCGGCACGCCCGCGACGTCTTCGCTCTCGGGGGCCTGCTCGATGATGGTGTGCGCGTTGGTGCCGCTGACCCCGAACGAGGAAACGCCGGCGCGGCGGGGCTGCCCGGTCTCGGGCCACTCGCGTGCTTCGGTGAGCAGTTCGACGGCACCGGCCGACCAGTCCACTTTGGACGAAGGATCGTCCGCGTGCAGCGTGCGCGGCAGGACTCCGTGCCGGATCGCCTGCACCATCTTGATCACGCCACCGACGCCGGCGGCGGACTGGGAATGCCCGATGTTCGACTTCAGCGAACCCAGCCACAGCGGCCGGTCCGCGGATTTCTCCCGGCCGTAGGTGGCCAGCAGCGCCTGCGCCTCGATCGGGTCGCCCAGGGTGGTCCCGGTGCCGTGGCCCTCCACGACGTCGACCTGCCCGGCCGAAAGCCGCGCGTTCTCCAGGGCCTGCCGGATGACCCGCTGCTGCGACGGGCCGTTCGGCACGCTGAGACCGCTGCTCGCCCCGTCCTGGTTGACCGCACTGCCGCTGACGACAGCGAGCACCGGGTGGCCGAGCCGCTGCGCGTCGGACAGCTTCTCCACCAGGAGCATCCCGACGCCCTCGGCCCACGACGTGCCGTCCGCTCCGTCCGAATAGGACTTGCAGCGGCCGTCCGCGGCGAGCCCGCGCTGGCGGCTGAAGTCGACGAAAGTGTCCGGTGTGGACATCACCGCGACGCCGCCGGCGAGCGCCATCGTGCATTCGCCCTGCCGCAGCGCCTGCGCCGCCAGATGCAGCGCGACGAGCGAGGACGAGCACGCGGTGTCGATCGTCACCGCCGGGCCCTCCAGCCCGAAGGTGTAGGCGACCCGCCCGGAAACGACGCTGCCCGAGTTCCCGGTGCCGAGGTAGCCCTCGAGCTCCTCCGGGATGGCGGCGAGCCGGGAGACGTAGTCGTGGTACATCACCCCGGCGAACACCCCGGTCCGGCTGCCCCGCAGCGAGCCGGGGTCGATACCCGCGCGTTCGAAGGTCTCCCAGGAGATCTCCAGCAGCAGCCGCTGCTGCGGGTCCATGGCGAGCGCTTCCCTCGGCGAGATCCCGAAGAAGGCCGGGTCGAATTCGCCCGCGCCGTCGAGGAAACCGCCTTCGCGGCAGTACGAGGTGCCGGGCTTCTCCCCCGCCGGGTCGTACAGCGCGGACAGGTCCCAGCCCCGGTCGGCCGGGAACCCGGAGATCCCGTCGCGACCCTCGGCGACCAGCTCCCACAGATCCTCCGGCGACCGCACGCCACCGGGGAACCGGCAGGCCATCCCGATGATGGCGATCGGCTCGTGGCCGCGGTCCTCGGCCTCCTTCAGCCGTCGCCGGGTCTCCCGCAGGTCGGCGGTCGCGCGCTTGAGGTAGTCGAGGTACTTGTCTTCGTTCGCCACGGAAGGGTCTCCCAGTATCAGGCGGGTCAGGACGCGCCGAGTTCGTGATCGAGCAGGTCGAACAGTTCGTCCGCGGTGGCCGACTCCAGCGAGTCGTCCGCCTCGGCGGCGGGCTCGCCGGTCCACGCCGCCAGCAGCGTGCGCAGGCGCGCGGTGACCCCGGCGCGGTCCCCGTTCGCCGGGGCCGCGGTGGCCAGCAACGCTTCGAGCCGGTCGAGCCCGGCGTGCACCGACGCGGTGGTGGCCACCCCTTCGGCGGGCAGTTCGGCCGCGAGGTGCCCGGCGAGCGCGGCCGGGTTGGGGTGGTCGAACACCACCGTCGTCGAGAGTTTCAGCCCGCTCAGCGCGCACAGCTGGTTGCGGAGTTCGACCGCGCTCAGCGAGTCCATCCCGAGTTCGACGAAACCCTTGCCCGGATCGATCGCACCGGCGCCCGGATGACCGAGCGCGGCGGCGACCTGCTCGCGCACCACTTCGAGGACCGCGTCGCCGCGTTCGGCGCCGGTCAGGCCCGCAAGCCTGTCCTGCAACGCCGGACCGGTGGGGGCGGATGCGGCACGCCGGGACGGCGTCCGCACCAGTCCGCGCAGCAACGGTGGCAACGACACGGGATCCACGTCGCGGAGCGAGGACGGCGTCAACGCCATCGGCAGCACCACCGGACCGGCGCCGGAGGCCGCGTCGAACAGGGCGAGCCCGGCTTCCGGGGTCAGCGCGGCGATACCGGTGCGGCCCATCCTGGCCAGGTCGGTGTCGCTCAGTTCGCCCGTCATGCCGCCGTCGGTCGCCCACAGACCCCAGGCGAGCGACGTGGCCGGAAGCCCCTGGGCATGGCGGTGCCGGGCGAGCGCGTCGAGGAACGCGTTGGCCGCCGCGTAGTTCGCCTGCCCGGGGTTGCCGAACGTGGCCGACGCCGAGGAGAACAGGACGAACTCGTCGACGTCGCCCGCGAGTTCGTGCAGGTTCAGCGCCGCGTCGACCTTCGGCCGCAGCACCTTCGCCAGCCGCTCCGGGGTCATCGAGGCGACCAGACCGTCGTCGAGCACGCCGGCCGTGTGCACGACGGCGGTCAGCTCGTGCCCGGCGACGGCCGCTTCCAGCGCCGCGCGGTCGGCGACGTCGCAGGCTTCGACGGTGACGTCGGCACCCGCGGCCGTCAGGTCCGCCACCAGGTCCTTGGCGCCCTCGGCTTCCAGCCCGCGCCGGGACACGAGCAGCAGACGGGTCACGCCGCGCGCGGTCACGAGATGCCGGGCCACCAGCGCGCCCAGCGCTCCCGTGCCGCCGGTGACCAGCACCGTTTTGGCGGGATCGAGCGCGATCGGAGCGGCCGCGGCGGTCTTGCGGACCAGCCTCGGCGCGTACGCGACACCGTTCTCCAGCCGCAGTTCGGGATCGTCGGCCGACACCCGCACCGGCTCCCCGGCGGTCTCGGCGATACCGAACCGTCCGGGGTGTTCGGACGAGGCCGACCGGAACAGTCCCCGCACCGCGGCCTGGGCCAAATCGGTGCCGTCGGTCAGCAGGACGAGCCGGTGCGCGTCGAGGCGTTCGTCGGCGAGCCAGTCCCGCACCTGGCGCAGCGCCCACGTGGTCGCGTCATGCACCGCCTCGGCGGTCTCGCCGGGCGGGCAGACCAGCAGCGCGACTTCGGGTGTCTTGGCGGCAAGCAGCGTCGCGACGTCCACATAGGACTCTCCCGCGCCAACCCGGACGTCCTCTGTGGACACTTCGTCGGCGGGCACCTCGGTCCACTCGACGTGGAACAGCGAGCTGCTCCCCTGCCGGTTTCCGAGCTGCTCCGGCGAAACCCGCCGGAACACCAAGGAATCCACGGTGGCCGCCGGGGAACCTTCGCCGTCGGCGAGCAGCAGCGAAATCGTTTCCGGGGCGGGCGAGGACAGCCGCACCCGCAGCGTCCGGGCACCGGTCGCGGCCAGCGAGACACCCTTCCACGTGAACGGCAGGAAAGGTCCCTCGCTGTCACCGTCCAGCCGCAGCTTCGAAGCGTGCAGCGCGGCGTCCAGCAGCGCGGGGTGGACGCCGAAACCTTCGGCGTCACGGAAACGGTCCTCAGGCAACGAAACTTCGGCGTAGACGTCGTCCCCGGCCTTCCATGCCGCGCGCAGGCCCTGGAACAACGGCCCGTATTCGAAACCGGTGCCGTCGAGCCGGTCGTAGAAGTCCTCGACCGGGATCTCGGTGCCTTCCGGCGGCCAGCTGTCCAGATTCCCCTTGTCGGCGGGGTTTCGGGCGGCCAGGAGGCCGGTGGCGTGCCGCGTCCACGGCTCGTCGTCCGCGGCGTTCCCGGCGCGGGAGTGGATCTCGACCGTGCGCTCGCCGTCCTCGCCAGGCTCGCCGACGGTGACGTGCAGCCGGACGTCGCCACTTTCCGGCAACGCCAGCGGGGCTTCCAGGGTCAGCTCGGCGACGGTTCCGCAGCCGGCGCGGTCACCCGCGTGCAACGCGAGGTCGACGAAAGCGGTGCCGGGCAGCAAGGCCGTTCCGAGCACGACGTGCTCCGCGAGCCACGGCTGAGCCCGCAGGGAGAGCCTTCCGGTGAAGGAGATCCCGCTCCCGCCGGGAACCGGGACAGCCGCGCCGAGCAGCGCGTGCCCGGCCTCGCCGAGCCCGAACGCGGCCGCGTCACCAGCCGTCGCGCCGGTGCTCGCCAGCCAGAAGTGCTGATGCTCGAAGGGATACGTGGGCAGGGTGACCCGGTTCGCCGGGACGCCGTCGAACACGCCGGTCCAGTCGATCCCGACGCCGTGGACGTGCAGGCGGCCGAGTGTGGTGGCCAGCGCGGCGACCTCCGGACGTTCCCCGCGCAGGGTCGGGATCAGCACGGTGTCGTCGTCGAGGAAGTCACGGGCCATGGCGGACAGGACACCCTCGGGGCCGAGTTCGACGAAGGCGCGCACGCCCTCGGCTTCGGCGAACCGGATCGCGTCGTGGAACCGCACGGCCTCGCGCACGTGCCGCACCCAGTACCCGGGTGAGGCGATCTCGGGATCGGGACGGCCGGTGACCGTGGACACGACCGGGATCCGCGGCTCGGCGAAGGAAAGCCCGGACACGACACGGCGGAAGTCCGCGAGCATCGGTTCCATCAACGGCGAGTGGAACGCGTGGCTGACCACGAGCCGTTTGTGCTTGCGGTCCGCGAACCGGTCCACCACGGCGGTGACGGCGTCCTCGTCCCCGGACAGCACCACCGCTTCCGGGCCGTTGACGGCGGCGAGCGACACGAGCTCGGTGAGCAGCGGGGACACCTCGGCTTCGGTGGCCTGCAAGGCGATCATCACACCGCGGGAGGGCAGAGCGCCCATGAGCCTGCCGCGTGCCTCGACGAGCGTGGCGGCGTCCGGCAGCGACAGGACCCCGGCGACATGCGCGGCCGCGATCTCGCCGACCGAATGCCCGAGCACCAGTCCCGGCCGGACTCCCCAGCTCTCCAGCAGCCGGAACAGCGCGACCTCGACGGCGAACAGGGCACACTGCGCGAACGCCGTATCGTGCACCCGCTCGGTTTCGAGGACTTCGCGCAGCGGGAGTTCGAGGTGCGGGTCCAGATGGGCGCACACCTCGTCGAACGCGGCGGCGAACACCGGGAAACGGGCCGCGAGTTCCCGGCCCATCCCGGGTTTCTGGCTGCCCTGCCCGGTGAACAGGAACCCCGGCGCCCCGGCCGTGAGCGCGCCGCGCAGCACGGCCGCGCTCGGCGTCCCCTCGGCGAGGAGGGCCAGTTCGCGCAGACGGTCCGCGCCGGTCACCGCCGCCCGGAACTCCAGTCCCGCGCGGGCGGTCGCCAGCGTGTACGCGACGCCGGAATCGTCCTCGGGGTGCTCCTCCAAGTGCGCGTGCAGCCGGGAAGCCTGGGCCCGCAACGCTTCCTCGGTCTTGGCCGAGAGCACCCACGGAATCCACGTGTCTCCGGCGGAGGGCGGTGCCGCGCTCTCCGGGACCTCTTCGATCAGCGTGTGCACGTTGGTCCCGCTGACGCCGAAGGAGGAGACGCCCGCCCGGCGCGGACGGCCGGTGTCCGGCCAGTCCACCGGTTCGGTCAGCAGCCGGACGTCGCCCGCCGTCCAGTCCACCTCCGTGGTCGGCGCGTCGACGTGCAGGGTCGGCGGCAGGACGCCGTGCCGGATCGCCTGCACCATCTTGATCACGCCCGCCACACCCGACGCCGACTGCGTGTGCCCCAGGTTCGACTTGACCGAACCGAGCCACAGCGGATGATCGCGTTCCCCGCCGTACGCGGCGAGCAGGGCCTGTGCCTCGATCGGATCGCCGAGACTGGTACCGGTCCCGTGTGCCTCGACGGCGTCCACATCGGACGGTGCCAGACCGGCGTTCGCCAATGCCTGCCCGATCACCCGCTGCTGCGACGGCCCGTTCGGCGCGCTCAGCCCGTTCGACGCGCCGTCCTGGTTCACCGCCGAACCGCGCACCAGCGCCAGCACGGGATGGCCGAGGCGGCGCGCGTCGGAAAGCCGTTCCACCAGAAGGATCCCGGCGCCCTCGGACCACGCGGTGCCGTCGGCGGCGTCGGCGAACGCCTTGCAGCGCCCGTCCGGCGCGAGCCCGCGCTGACGGCTGAACTCCACGAACGCCGCCGGGTTCGCCATCACGGTCACCCCGCCCGCCAGCGCCAGCGAACATTCGCCGCGCCGCAGCGCCTGCGCCGCGAGATGCAGCGCCACCAGCGACGACGAACAGGCCGTGTCGATCGTCACCGCCGGGCCTTCCAGCCCGAAGGTGTAGGAGAGACGGCCGGAAACGACGGCGGTGGCGGTTCCGGTGAGGAAGTAGCCCTCGGTGCCTTCGGGCGCGTCGGCGGCGTCCAGCCCGTAGTTCTGGAAGGAAGCGCCGACGAACACGCCGGTCGCGCTCCCCCGCAGGGTCGCCGGGTCGATGCCTGCCCGCTCGAACGCCTCCCACGACGTCTCCAGCAGAAGCCGCTGCTGCGGATCCATCGCCAGCGCCTCACGCGGCGAGATCCCGAAGAACGCCGCGTCGAAACCGCCCGCGTCGTCGAGGAAGCCGCCTTCACGGGCGTAGGTGGTGCCGAGATGCGCGGGGTCCGGGTCGTACAGCGCGTCGAGGTCCCAGCCGCGGTCGTCCGGGAACGCGGCCATCGCGTCCCCGCCGCCCGCGACGAAGTCCCAGAATTTCTCCGGATCGGTGATCCCGCCGGGGAACCGGCAGCTCATCGCGACGATCGCGATCGGCTCGTCGTCGGTCACCGCGACGGCCGGGGCGGCCGGGGTGCCGGTGACGTCGCCGGTGAGTTCGGCGACGAGGTGCCCGGCGAGCGCCGAGGCGGAGGGGTGGTCGAAGACCAGGGTCGCGGGCAGCCGCAGACCGGTGGCGGCGGCCAGCCGGTCGCGGACCTCGACCGCGGTCAGGGAATCGAAACCGAGGTCGCGGAAGGCCCGGTCCGGCTCGACGGCGGCTGCGCCACCGTGGCCGAGGACGGCGGCGGCCTGCGCGCGGACCAGGTCGAGCACGATCCGGGCCCGGTCGGCCTCGGGGGCGGCCAGCAGTCCGGCGGCGAATTCGGAACCGCCTTGTCCGGCGGTGTCGGCGGACAGGGCCTCGCGGACCTCGGGCAGCGCGTCCAGCAGCGGCCGGGGCCGGGCGAGGGCGAATCCGGGGGCGAAGCGCGCCCAGTCGACGTCGGCGACCGCGACGAAGGTCTCATCGTGCGAAACGGCCTGGACGAGCGCGGAGACGGCGAGCGCCGGGTCCATCGCGGCCAGCCCGAGCCGGCGCAACCGGTCGACGTCGTCCTGACCGGCCAGCCCGCTGCCACCGCCCCACAGGCCCCACGCCACCGAGGTGGCGGGCAGTCCCCGGGCACGACGACGTTCGGCGAGCGCGTCCAACGCGGCGTTCGCGGCGCCATAGGCCCCCTGCCCTGCGCCGCCCCAGACACCCGCGTTGGAGGAGAAGAGCACGAAGGCGTCCAGTTCGGTGCCTTCGAGAAGTTCGTCGAGGTGGATGGCGCCGCCCGCCTTGGCGGCAAGCGCGTCGGCGAGTTCCGCCGGGCCCGTCTCGGCGAGCGACGCGGTGGTCCCGACCCCCGCCGCGTGCACGACGGCGTTCGGCGGATACTCGGCCAGCACCACGGCCAGTGCCTCGCGATCGGCGACGTCACAGGCGGCGAACGTCACCCTGGCGCCGAGCCCGGCGAGTTCTTCGCGCAACTCCGCGGCGCCTTCGGCCGCCGCACCGCGCCTGCTGGTGAGCACCAGGTGTTCGGCGCCGTTCCCGGCGAGCCATCGCGCGACATGGGCGGCCACCGCGCCGGTGCCGCCGGTGACCAGCACCGTCCCGCGCGGCCGCCATTCCGGCGCGACCGCGTCCCCGAGCGGCGCCCGTACGAGCCGTCGCAGGTAGACACCGGACGACCGCACTGCGACCTGGTCCTCGTCGCCGGTGGCGAGCACTCCGGCGAGCCTGGCCGCTGCGCGTTCGTCGAGTTCCGCGGGAAGGTCGACGAGGCCGCCCCAGCGTTCGGGGTGTTCGAGACCGACGGCCCGGCCGAGCCCCCAGACCGCGGCCTGCGTGTTCGGCGCTTCCGACCGGCCGACGGCGACCGCGCCGAAGGTGGCGATCCACAGTGGAGCATCGAGCCCGTCGAGCTTTCGGACGAGATCCGCGGTCGCGGCAAGTCCGGCGGGGACCACCGGATGCTGCCGTTCGTCCAGCGCCAGCAGGGAAAGCACGCCGTCGACCGGCTCGCTCGGCAGTTCGTCATCGGCGCCTGCGACCAGGACACGGGCACCGAGGCGGGTGAGCCCCTCCGCGACGGGCGGCACCGGACCGGACGGGACCACCAGCAGCCACGTCCCGTCGAGGGTTGCCGCTGATGTCCCGGTGGCCGGGATCCAGTCGATCCGGTACCGCCAGCTGTCCACTGTGGACTTTTCGAGGCCGGAGCGGCGCCAGGCCGAAAGCGCGGGAAGCACCGCGTCCCAGGCGCCTTCCCCGGCGGGGACGGCGGCGTCCAGCGCTTCGGTGTCTGCCTGGTCGACGGCTGCCCAGAAGCGCAGTTCGGCCGCCGTCCCGCCCTGCCTGGCGACGACGGCGTCGAGCCAGTACGGCACCCGCTGGAAGGCGTACGTGGGCAGGTCGATCCGGGTGGCGCCGGGCCACAACGCGGCCCAATCCGGGCGGAGGCCACGCACATGCGCCTCGGCCAGCGAGGTCAGGAACCGTCGGACGCCGCCCTCGTCGCGACGCAGCGAACCGAGCGCGACCGCGTGGGCGCCGCGTTCCTCGATGGTTTCGGTGACGCTGCCGGTCAGCACCGGATGCGCACTGGCTTCGACGAAGAACCGATGGCCGTCGTCGAGCAGCCGCTGGACGGACCGGTCGAACCGGACGGTGGCCCGCAGGTTCCGGAACCAGTACTCCGGGGTCAGACCGGCCGTGTCGAGGGGTTCGCCGGTCACCGCCGAGTAGAACGGCACCGTGGACGCGCGGTGCTCGACGCCGGCGAGCAGGCCGAGCAGCTCCTCGCGCAGAACGTCCACCTGCGGCGAATGCGAGGCGTAGTCCACCGGGATCCGGCGGGCGCGCACGCCGTCCGCCTCACAGGCGGCGATGAGACCGTCGAGCGCCTCGGGGTCGCCGGAGACCACGACCGACGCGGGTCCGTTGACCGCGGCCACGGCGACCCGGTCGCCCCATTCCGTCAGCCGAGGGAGCACGTCGTCGCGACCGAGCGCGACCGCGACCATGCCTCCGTCCCCGGACAGCGCGAGGATGGCCTTGGCCCGCAAGGCGACGACTTTGGCGGCGTCGGCCAGCGACAGCGCACCGGACACGTACGCGGCGGCGATCTCGCCCTGGCTGTGCCCGGTCACCGCGTCGGGTTCGACCCCGCACGCCCGCCACAACGCCGCCAGCGACACGTTGACCGCGAAGAGCGCGGGCTGGACGACGTCGACGCGCTCCAGCGCCGTCGCGTCGCCGAGCACGTCGGTGAGCTTCCAGTCCACAAAGGACGAAAGAGCGCGCTCGCAGTCGAGCAGCGCGGCCAGGAAGACCGGCGAGGAGTCCTTGAGCGCCAGGGCCATTCCGGCCCATTGCGAGCCCTGCCCGGGAAAGACGAACGCGACCTTGCCCGGCGGCAGGGCGACACCTTCGACCAGCCCCGCCGCTGGCGCCCCGGCGGCCAGGGCGTCGAGCGACGCGTCCGCTTCCGCCACGACGACGGCGCGGTGCTCCAGCGCGGCGCGGGACGTCGCGAGCGAGAAAGCGGTGTCGGTCAAGGACTCCGTACGGCGAAGGTGCTCACGCAGCCGGGCGGACTGCGCGCGCAGAGCCTCGGCGCTCCGGGCGGACAGGACCAGCGGTGTCACCCCGTCGCCGACCGGTGATCCGCCGCCGCGCTCGGCGGGCTCGATCTCCGGCGCCTGTTCGACGATCACGTGCGCGTTGGTGCCGCTGACCCCGAACGAGGAGATCCCGGCGCGACGTGCTTCACCGGTTTCCGGCCACGGGTGGGCCTCGGTGAGCAGTTCGACCGCACCGGCTTCCCAGTCCACTTTGGACGTCGGAGTGTCGATGTGCAGGGTCTTCGGCGCGATCCCGTGCCGGATCGCCTGCACCATCTTGATCACGCCGCCGACCCCGGCGGCCGCCTGGGTGTGCCCGACGTTCGACTTCAGCGAACCGAGCCACAGTGGACGGACGCGCTCCTGCCCGTAGGCGGCGATCAGGGCCTGCGCTTCGATCGGGTCGCCCAGCGTCGTTCCCGTGCCGTGCGCCTCGACGACGTCGACCTGGTGCGGCGCGAGCCCGGCGCTGTCGAGCGCCTGCCGGATCACCCGCTGCTGCGACGGGCCGTTCGGCGCGGTGAGCCCGCTGCTCGCGCCGTCCTGGTTGACCGCGGTGCCGCGGACCACGGCGAGTACCGGATGCCCGTTGCGACGGGCGTCGGAGAGCCGTTCGAGCAGCAGGATCCCGGCGCCCTCGGCCCATCCGGTGCCGTCGGCCGCGTCGGCGAAGGGTTTGCAGCGGCCGTCGGGCGCCATCCCGCGCTGACGGCTGAACTCCACGAAGGTCTCCGGTGAGGCCATCACGGTCACCCCGCCCGCCAGCGCGAGCGTGGATTCCCCGCGCCGGAGCGACTCGGCGGCGAGATGCAGCGCGACCAGCGAAGACGAACAGGCGGTGTCGATGGTGACGGCGGGACCTTCGAGGCCGAAGGTGTAGGCGACGCGGCCGGAGGCGACGCTCCCGGCGCTGCCGTTGCCGAGGTAGCCCTCGAACTCACGCAGTTCCTCGGCGCGGGGGTCGAGCCTGGAGCCGTAGTCGTTGTACATCACCCCGGCGAACACGCCGGTCCGGCTGCCGCGCACCGAAAGCGGGTCGATCCCGGCGCGTTCGAAGACCTCCCAGGCGGTCTCCAGCAGCAGGCGCTGCTGCGGGTCGACGGTGAGCGCTTCGCGCGGGCTGATGCCGAAGAACGCGGCGTCGAACTCGTGCGCGTCGTAGAGGAAGCCGCCCTCGCGCGTGTAGGTCTTGCCGTGCCGGGCGGGGTCGGGGTCGTACAGGGCCTCGACGTCCCAGCCCCGGTCGGTCGGGAAGCCGCCCACCGCGTCGGTGCCCGCGGCCACGAGGTCCCACAGCTGCTCCGGGCCGCGGACCCCGCCCGGGTACCGGCAGGCCATCCCGATGATCGCGATCGGCTCGTGCTCCCGGGCCTCGGCCTCACGCAACTGGGCACGAGTCCGATGCAGGTCGGCCGACACCCGCTTGAGGTAGTCGCGCAGCTTCTCCTCGTTCAGCATCAGTAGCCAACCTCTTCGCGCCGGGAAAAACGAAATGCCACTCGAAGAAAAGCTAGGTGAGCTGCGAAGAGACGGACAACCCCTAGCCGCCCCTAGGTCCCCTTAGGCGAAGGCGGCGTGTTGCGAAAGCCACTTTCGCAACGTTGAAGGTTGCGAAAGTGGCTTTCGCAACGTCGGGCGACAGGCGGGTCAGGCCAATCGCAAACCGTGCAAACGGGACCATTCCGTAAGTGTCCTTTGTGGACAGTGGGGCTTCGCCGCCTGCCCGAACTGTGAGTCGCCGCGACGAGTTGCCTGTTCGGCTTCTTTCGCTTGCCCGAACGGGCCTCGACGCGGCGAAAACGACCCACGGACCCGTGCGATCACTACTTTGGTGTTCGTCGCACAAAAAGCGCGACGCCGGCAGCGGAAGGCTGCTCGGGCCCACGGTGTGGGAAGGAATCCCGATGGTGTCGGCTACCGCGAGCCATCCGTCCATGTCGCCGAGACGGGCGCGGTTCGTGCGGAACTGGACCGGCCGGCTGGTCGCGTTCGGCGAGTTCATCGACGGTTACGACCTGCTGGTCATCGGAGCCGCGGTCCTGTTCCTCAGGCCGTCGTTCCACCTCACCACGTTCCAGGTGGGGCTCGTGACCGCGGCGGCGTTCGTGGGTACGGCGCTGGGCCTGGTGGTCTTCGGCGACTTGTCCGACCGGTTCGGCCGTCGGCTGATCTTCATGGTCAACCTGGCGTTCTTCGTGGTGGCGTCGTTGGCCGCCGCGTTCGTCCAAGACGTGTGGCAGCTGGTCGCGGCCAGGTTCGTGCTCGGTGTCGCGGTGGGGATGGACATCCCGACCTCGCACGCGTTCCTCGCCGAGATCGCGCCCAAATCCCGCCGGGGCCGGATCGCGGGCAGCCTGCCCAACCTGATGTGGCTGAGCGGCGCGATCACGTCGGTGCTGCTCGCACTGGCGCTCCAGCCGGTGTTCGGCGACGAGACGTGGCGCTGGCTGTTCGGCCTGGCCGCGCTGCCCGCGGCCGCGGTGCTGGTGGCGAGGCAGTTCCTGCCGGAGTCGCCCCGCTGGCTGAGTGCGCGCGGTCGCGTCGAGGAGGCGCGACGGATCTACGACGCACTAGGACTGGAACCCCCGAAACGCGAGGTCTCGGAGAAGCGGAGCTACCGGATGCTGTTGGCCGGCGGTGCGTGGCGCCGGCTGGCGACGGTCACGGCGTTCTTCGCCATCCAGGCCTTCGGCGGCGCGGTGGCGACGGTCGCGGGACCGTTGATCATCAGCAGCACCGGTATCGGGGTCTCCAACACCTTGTACTTCTCCCTGCTGGGTTTCGTGGTGGGGCTGATCGCCGTGGTGGCGGGCGCCGCGGTCATCGACCGGATCAACCGCCGCTGGCTGGGCGTGTGGACCTGCCTCGGGGTGTTCGCCGCCGGCTTGGGCATCGCGTTCACCGGCGAGCGGGCGGGCGTCGGGCTGGTCGCCTTCTGGGTCGTGTACGCCATGCTGACCTGGTTCGGCCCGGGCGTGTTGTCCTGGGTGTGGAGCACCGAGGCGTTCCCCACTTCGTTGCGGGGCCTCGGCTCCGGTATCGCCCAGTGCGTGACCCGTCTCGCGATCGCGCTCAACGTGTTCCTGGCGCCCATGCTGGCGCAGAAGCACGGGATCACGGTCGTGGCGTGGTACGCCTGCGCGTTCCTGGTCAGCGCGGTGATCGTGCTGGCGGCGCCGTGGCTGGCCACGACCGGCGTCGAACTCGAGGAGACCAACAGCGTCGAGTCCGGGAAGCCGGCGTGACGATGAACCGACCAGGCCTCAGCGGAACCCAGCCGCGCCGTGCCCGGCAGGCCAACACGGCCGCCGTGCTCCAGTTGCTCGTCCAGCGTGGCCCGCTGGCGCGCAGTGACATCGCGAAGGAGCTGTCCCTCAACCACGGCAGCGTCAGCAGGATCATCGAGCCGTTGCTGGCCGTCGGTATCGTCCGTGAACTCGTCGGGCGGTCCACGCGGCTCGGCAGGCCACGGGTCCCGGTGGAGCTGGACCCGTCCAGCCGGTACGCGGTCGGCGTGCATCTCGGCCTCGAACGAACCACGGTCGGGCTGATCGACCTGGCGGGTCACAGTGTCCGCACCTACGCCGAAAACCGTGATCCGGCGGACAGCGCCGCCACCGTGGGGCGCGCCGCCGAATTGGCCGCCGAGATGGCGGGTTTCGCGCCGGGGCCGGTGCTGGGCGTCGGAGTGGCGGTCGGCGGGGAGGTGGACCGGGCGGGCGGCCGGGTCGTCCGCAACGAGGTACTGGGGTGGGCCGACGTCCGGATCGCCGGCCCGTTGCGCGACCGGACCGGGCTCGAAGTCATGGTGGACGCCAACGTGTGCGCGCTATTGGGCGCCGAGCTCACCTTCGGCACCGGGCTGAACGGGCACAGCGCGCTGTACCTGTTCATCGGGAACGTGGCGGAAACCGGGTTCCTCGGCAGGCCGGAGACGGGACCGGACGGCGTCGTCCAAGGCACCTTCGACCGCATCCTCGTACCCGGTCTCGCCGGCCGCGGTCACGCGCGCTTCGGTGAGTGCGGGACGGATGTGGCACTGCTCGCCGCGGCCCGGGCCGCCGGGCTCACGGTGTCTTCGCTGGCGGACCTGATCCGGCTGGGGGACACGGATCCCGTCGCGATCGGGCTCCTCGAGGCGCGCAGCGCCCAGGTGGCACTGGTGGCGGACACGGTTCACGACCTGATGCGCCCGCACACGATCGTCCTCGGCGGCAGCGGCGCGCCATCGGAGCGATGGCTCGAAGCGGTGCGCGACAAGGTCGAGACGACGCCGCCGCGGTCTTTGATTCTTCCACGTTCCGGCGACGACTCGCTGGTCGTCGCGGCGGCGGGACTCGTCGTGCGTGCTTTCCTCACCGCCGGGACCGCCCGATGAGAAAGGGGAAGTGGCCATGAGTGGTGTGGTGGTGCTCGGCGGCGCGGGCGGTATCGGCTCGGCCGTGGTACGAGCGCTGTCGGAGGAGGGAAGGCAGGTCGCGGTGGTCGACATCGCGCCACCGCCGCCGGAACTGGCAGGTCTGCCGTGGATCTGTGGTGACGCGACCGATCCCGCCACGGTCGGCGCCGCGTTCGACGCGCTCGGCGGCGTGACCGGGCTGGTGCACTGCCTGCTGAGTGAGCATCGGGCCCCGTTCGCCGAGCAGACGGCGGACGCGCTGCGCAGGGTGCTGGACATCGGCGCGGTGTCCGCGTTGGAGCCGTTGCAGCAGCTGGCCGCGCGTGCCGGGGGAAAGCCGTGCGCCGCGGTGCTGGTCAGTTCGATCCACGCGGGTCTGGCCTGGGGCGGGCAGGCGCCGTACGCGATGGCCAAGGCCGCGTTGGAGGCGCTCGGCCGCGCGGCCGCGGTGGAACTGGGACCGCGCGGGCTCCGGTGCAACGTCGTCCGGCCCGGGTTCGTCATGGTGCCGCGTAACGCGCATCGCTGGCAGGACACGGCGACTCGCGACGCGCTGACCACGCTTCAGCCGCTCGGCGAGCTCGCCCGGCCGGACGACATCGCGCGGGTGGTCGCCTTCCTGCTCGGCGATCAGGCGCGGTTCGTCTCCGGTGAGACCGTCACCGTCGACGGCGCGATGACCGCGGTCCTGCCCGAGCCGTCCGCGTAATCCACCTTCACGCCGTCACGGGCACGCATTCGGCGAGAAGGCCGACGATGTCGCGCCAAGCCCGCTCCGCGTGCCGCGCGTGGTAGGCGACGCCGGGGAGCACGGCGTGGCCGACCGTCGGATGGTGGAACGCGTGCTGCGCACCGCCGTAGACCACGAACCGCCAGTCGACGCCAGCCTCCTGCATTTCGGCGGTGAACGCTTCCCGTTGCGCGGGCGCCATGATCGGGTCTTCCGAACCGACCCCGGCCCAGACCGGGCAGCGGATACGTGCCGTTTCGCCCGGCAGGCCGGTGGAGAGCCCGTTGACCGTTCCGATCGCGCGCAGGTCGACGCCGTCCCGGCCGAGTTCCAGCGCGATGATGCCTCCGGTGCCGTAGCCGATGGCGGCGATCCGGCCCGGGTCGGTCCGCGGCTCGGCGCGCAGCACGTCGAGGGCCGCGTGGCCGATTTCCCGCATCCGGCCGGGGTCGTCGAGCAGCGGCATCACATACGCCAGCATCTCGTCGGGGTCGCCGAACCAGCGCCCGCCGTTGATGTCGAAGGCCAGCGCCACGTAGCCCAGTTCGGCGAGGGCGTCGGCCCGGCGACGCTGGAAATCGTTCAGCCCCGGCCCCTCGGGGCCGATCAGGACCGCGGGCCGTCGTCCGGTCCCGGAGGGGAGCGCGAGGTGCCCGACCATCGTCAGTCCGTCGGCGGGGTATTCGACCGTGCGTGTGGTGACCGGCATGGACCGGACTCTAATGATCGTCGAGCCCCGTCGGGCCGGTGTTCACGGACAGCGGAACGGCGTTCTCGCCGCGCGATCCGTCCATTGTGGACTCGGTGGGGCGGGAGGGGACCAGCCGGAACAGGGCCATCGCGCTGACCATGCTGACGCCGCAGATCGCGGCCAGGTACCAGGTGATGCCGGTGGTCGAGCCGGTGGCGTTGAGCACCGCGGTGGCGATCATCGGGGCGAGCCCGCCGCCGAGGATCGCGCCGCCCTGCAGCAGCAGCGACATACCGGAGAACCGGACGTTGACCGGGAAGGTGTCCGCGATGATCGCGCCCTGCACGCAATGCGTGATCGGGACGACCAGTCCCATCCCCGCCAGCGCGAGCATCGCGAACCCGGTCTCGCCGGTGTTCAGCAACGGGAAGAAGGCGAGGCACCACAGCAGGAGCGCGGCCGACCCGGCGACGAACATGGTGCGCCTGCCGTGGCGGTCGGCGATCCGGGTCCAGAGCGGGATGGTGGCGAACCACAGCACCGCCGATCCGGTCACCGAGAGGATCAGGAACTGACGGTCGTAGTGGAGGCTCTGGGTTCCGTAGGACAGGGTGAAGACCATGAACACGTAGGCGACCGCCGAGTTCGCCACGCCGACCAGCAGGGTCAGCGCGAGCCTGCCGAAACCGACCTTGAACGCGGCGCCGAGCGGGAACCGGACCACCTTGTCGTCCTGGGCGACCCGCGTGAACGAAGGTGATTCGGTGATCCGCAGCCGGATCATCAGGCCGATCGCGACCAGCACGAAACTCAGGAGGAACGGGATCCGCCAGCCCCAGGCGGCGAACGCGCTCGCGGGCATCACCGCGCTGCTGCCGAGGAACAGCAGATTCGCCAGCACCAGCCCGGCGGGCGTGCCCATCTGCGGGAACCCGGCGTACCGGTTCCGCTGGCCGGCGGGCGCGTGCTCCATCGACATCAGGGTCGCGCCCGCGCCTTCGCCGCCGAGCCCGATGCCCTGCACGATCCGCATCGCGACCAGCAGGACCGGCGCCCAGATGCCGATCGCCTGGTAGTTCGGGATCAACCCGATCAACGTCGAGCCGACGCCCATCAGCATCAGCGAGACCACCAGCGTGGACTTGCGGCCGATCCGGTCGCCGAAGTGGCCGAACACCAGACCGCCGAGCGGGCGGGCGATGAAGCCGACGGCGAAGGTGCTGAAGGCGGCGAGGGTGCCGACCGCGGGGCTGAGCGAGGGGAAGAACTGCTTGTTGAAGATCAGCGCGGACGCGGTGCCGTAGAGGAAGAAGTCGTACCACTCCAGGGTGGTTCCGGCGAGGGTGGCGGCGGCGATCTTGCGGGGCGCGGGTGCGTTCATCTGCGATAACCCAATCGAGTCGGGCGACAGCCGAGCGCGGCTGCTGGCGATTGGGCAGAAGCCTGACACCGTGAGGCATAGGCCACAAATGCCGAATCGCCGGTCTGTTATGTCCATTTGGGTATAGCTGGTCGGGTCGCCTCTCGTTCGGCGCGTGAAGGCGGCCTTGCGATGCCGCGGCGCGTTGCGAAAGCCACTTTCGCAACGTTGAAGGTTGCGAAAGTGGCTTTCGCGACACGATGGCTGGGTCGGTTGCCCGCCCTCCGGACTTTGATCAACGGAAGATCGCGGACGTCGAGTGTTCCCAAACCTCCGTTGATCAAGGTGCGGGGAACCCAGGCGCGGGAGGGTGGCGAACCTGGCACAGTCCCCTTGTGGCGTTGGACGATCTGCCGGGCTGGCTGCCGGTCTGGTGTGCGGGGCAGTTGGGAGCCGAGCCCGTCGGCGTCCGGTTCGAGCTGCGGTCGATGTCGGCGGTGTTCGGGCTGCGGCTGGCAGACGGGCGGGACGTCGTGGTGAAGGCGCGAGAGGACGACGGGCGGGCCGCGTCCTGTGTCGCCGCGCAGACCTGGCTGGCGGACAAGGGGTTTCCCTGTCCGCGGCCGCTCACGGCCCCGGTCGGGGTAGGTGTGCTGGCCGTGCACGCCGAGGAGTTCCGGCCCGGCGGCGAGCCGCTGCCCGGTGACTCGCCGGACGTCGCCGTGGCCTACGCCGAGGTGTTCGCCGGGCTGATGAGTGGGCTGGCAGGTTCGGCCGTCCCGCCGCCGTTGCCGAATCCGCGCTGGTCGCGGTGGGATCACCGGGATTCCGGGGTGTGGCCGTCGATCGGCTCTCTCGACGAACTGGATCAGCGCGCGGTGCCCGCTTACGTCGTCGATACGGCACGCCGGGTGCGGGAGCGGTTGCTGGCCGCGGATCTGCCGTGCGTGCTGGGCCACGCCGACTTCGAAGCGCAGAACCTCTGCTGGCACGGCACGGAGGTGTGGGCGGTGCACGACTGGGACAGCCTGGCGTGGCAGCCGGAGGCGGCGCTGGTGGGCGCGGCCGGCGGCGCGTTCCCCAAAACCGGGCCCGCCACGCTGCCGCCGATCGAGAGCTCCGCGGCGTTCCTGGCGGCCTACCAGGATCACCGCGGGCGCCGGTTCAGCGAGGAGGAGCAGGAGGTGGCATGGGCGGCCAGCCTGTGGACGGCGGCGCACGACGTCCGCTGGGAAGCCCTGCACGGCAAGGCGCCGAACGCTGACGACGCTCTCCGTACACAGGCGGCCGAACGTCTTCGGCGAGCGAACGCCTGACCCTGGGATATGTTCATTTCGCTATAGCAGGGGAGCGGATACGCATTTGTTCCGCATGGCCCGGCGGGCCACAGTGGACGGCATGACAGAGCCAGTGCGGTGGATCCGCAACTTCGTGGACGGTGGGTTCGCCGAGCCGGACGGGCCGGGGTTCCCGGCGATCGATCCGGCGACCGGTGCGGAGTTCGCCCGGGTGCACGAGGCGGACCGGGAGCTGGTGCACCGCGCGGTCACCGGCGCCCGCGCCGCGCTGCACGGCGGCTGGGCGGACACGCCGGTGCGGGAGCGGACGGCGTTGCTGCGCCGGGTGGCCGACCGGATCGAGGCCCGGTTCGAGGAGTTCGTCGCGGCCGAGGTCGCGGACACCGGAAAACCGGTCACGCAGGCCCGTGAGCTGGACGTCGCCCGCGCGGTGGCGAACTTCCGCGCGTTCGCCGACGTGATCGCGGCCGCCGGACAGGAATCGTTCGTCACCGATCTGCCGGGCGGGGCGCAGGCGCTGAACTACGCGGTGCGCAAACCGCTCGGCGTGGTCGCGGTGATCGTGCCGTGGAACCTGCCGCTGCTCTTGCTGACCTGGAAGGTCGCGCCCGCGCTCGGCTGCGGCAACGCCGTCGTGGTCAAGCCGAGCGACCAGACCCCGTCCACCGCGACCCTGCTGGCCGAGGTACTGGCCGAGGCCGGGTTGCCCCCGGGTGCCTACAACGTGGTCCACGGGTTCGGCGGCGGCTCGGCGGGGCAGTATCTGACCGAGCATCCCGGTATCGACGGGGTGACGTTCACCGGCTCGTCGGCCACCGGCACCCAGGTGATGCGCACGGTCGCGCCCCGGGTCCGGCCGGTGTCGTTCGAGCTCGGCGGGAAGAACGCCGCCATCGTGTTCGAGGACGCCGATCTCGACGAGACGCTGGCCGGGCTGACCCGGTCGGTGTTCGCGAACACCGGGCAGGTGTGCCTGTGCACCGAGCGGGTGTACGTGCAGCGCTCGGTGTTCGAGGACGTGGCGGCCGGGCTGGTGGAGCGGGCGCGCGGGCTGCGGCTCGGCGACCCGAAGGCGGAGCGGACCACCACCGGCCCGCTGATCTCGCCGGAGCACCGGCGCAAGGTGCTGGACTACCTCGCGCTGGCCGAGGAGGCCGGAGCAAAGACCCTGACCGGCGGCGGGATCCCCGAGCTGGGGCCGGAGCTCGACGGCGGCTCGTGGCTGGAGCCGACCCTGTGGACCGGTTTGACCAACAAGGACCGGCCGGTGCGGGAGGAGATCTTCGGCCCGGTGGCCGCGCTGATCCCGTTCGACACCGAGGACGAGGCGATCGCGCTGGCCAACGACACCGAATACGGGCTGGCGTCCTCGGTGTGGACTCGGGACCTGAGCCGGGGACACCGCGTCGCGCAGGCCATGCACGTCGGCATGTCGTGGGTGAACACCTGGTTCCTGCGCGACCTGCGCTCGCCGTTCGGCGGGATGGGGCTTTCCGGTATCGGCCGGGAGGGCGGCGCGTCTTCGCTGCACTTCTACACCGAGCCGACGAATGTGTGCGTGCGGCTGTGACCCCGCCGATCGAGGCGGCCGCCGCGCGGCTCACGACCGCGGCGAGCACCACGACGCCGTGCCCGCCGGTCCGGGAATTCCTTGGCACACAAGACATCGATGCGGCCTACGCGGTGCAGCGCAGACTGTGCGACGAGCGCGTCGCGGCGGGTGCCAGGGTGGCCGGGGCGAAGATCGGGCTGACCGCGCCCTCGGTGCAGCGCCAGTTCGGCGTGTACCAGCCGGATTTCGGCGTGCTGTTCGGCGACATGCTGTACGCGCACACCGAGCCCGTTCCGTACCGGCGGTTCCTGCAACCGCGGGCCGAGGGCGAGATCGCGTTCGTGCTCGGCCGCGATCTGGACGTGCCGGGTGCTTCGGTCGCGGACGTGCTCCGGGCGACCGAGTTCGTGCTGCCCGCGATCGAGATCGTGGACTCCCGGATCGACGCCTGGGACCTGTCCATTGTGGACACTGTGGCGGACAACGCGTCCAGTGGCGCGGTGGTGCTGGGGTGCACGCCGTTCTCGTTGACCGGCCGGGATCTCGCCTCGACCGGGATGACGTTGGAGCTGGACGGTGAGCCGGTGTCCTTCGGCGCGGGCCACGCCTGCCTCGGGTCGCCGGTGGCCGCGGTGGCCTGGCTTGCCCGCGAACTGGCCGCCCGCGAACAGCCGTTGCGCGCCGGCGACGTGGTGATGTCCGGGGCGCTCGGTCCGATGGTGCCGGTCACGGGCGGCGGCCGGTTCCGGCTGCGGCTGGACGGGCTCGGCGAGGTCGACGCGGTGATCGAGGAGGAAACTCAGTGACCGCAACGGTTCCGGTGGCCGTCATCGGCTCCGGCAATATCGGCACCGATCTGATGATCAAGGTGCTGCGGTTGTCGAAGACGTTGCGGATGGCCGCGATGGCGGGTATCGATCCCGCGTCGGACGGGCTGGCCAGAGCGGCCAGGCTGAAGGTGGCCACCACCCACGGCGGTATCGACGGCCTCACCCGCCTGCCAGAGTTCGCCGACGTGCGGGTGCTCTTCGACGCGACCTCCGCCGGCGCGCACCGGCGGCACGCCGAGGTGGCCGAGGCGCACGGCAAGCTGATGATCGACCTGACCCCGGCCGCGCTCGGCCCGTTCGTGGTGCCGCCGGTGAACCTCGACGAGCATCTCGCCGCGTCGAACGTGAACATGGTGACCTGCGGCGGACAGGCGACGATCCCGATGGTGGCAGCGGTGTCCTCGGTCGCTCCGGTCGCGTACGCGGAGATCGTCGCCTCCATTTCGTCCCGCTCGGCAGGGCCCGGGACCAGGGCGAACATCGACGAGTTCACCGAGACCACCGCGGCCGCGATCCGCGAGGTCGGCGGCGCCGCGACGGGCAAGGCGATCATCGTGCTGAACCCGGCCGACCCGCCGATCGTCATGCGGGACACGGTGTACTGCCTGGTCGAAGGCGAGCCGGACCGGGAGAAGATCGCGGCGTCGGTCCGGCAGATGGCCGAACGGGTGCGCGAGTACGTGCCGGGCTACACGCTGAAACAGGAAGTGCAGTTCGACCCGGTGGACGGGCAGTGGGTGCCCGAAATCGGCCGGGAGATCTCCGGGCTCAAGGTCTCGGTGTTCCTCGAAGTGCTCGGCGCGGCCCACTATCTGCCGGATTACGCGGGAAATCTCGACATCATGACCTCGGCTGCGCTGCGCACGGCCGAGCGGATCGCCGCATTGAGGGGGTGGCTCGGATGAAGGTCTACCTGCAGGACGTGACCTTGCGCGACGGAATGCACGCGATGGGGCACGCGTACACAGTGGACCAGGTCCGGCGGATCGTGTCCGCCGTGGACAAGGCCGGCGTGGCGGCGATCGAGGTCGCGCACGGCGACGGGCTCGGCGGGTCCAGCGCGACGTACGGTTTCGGCGCGCACAGCGACGAGGAGTGGATCACCGCGGCCGCCGAGGTGATCGAGAACGCGACGCTGACCACGTTGCTGCTGCCCGGGATCGGCACCATCGGCCGGCTGCGCCGCGCCCGCGACCTCGGGGTGCGCAGCGTGCGGATCGCCACCCACTGCACCGAGGCCGACGTGGCCGCGCAGCACATCGCCTGGGCCCGCGAACACGGTATGGACGTGTCCGGATTCCTGATGATGAGCCATCTTTCGCCACCGGCCGCGCTCGCCGAACAGGCCAGGCTGATGGAGTCCTACGGCGCGCAGTGCGTGTACGTCACCGATTCCGGCGGGCGGCTGACGATGAACGGGGTCGCCGAGCGGATCGACGCGTACCGGCAGGTGCTCGACCCGCGGACCGAGATCGGCATCCACGCGCACGAGAACCTTTCGCTCTCGGTGGCCAACAGCGTGACCGCGGTCGAGCACGGCGCGTACCGGGTGGACGTCGCGCTGGCCGGGCAGGGCGCCGGGGCGGGAAACTGCCCGGCCGAGCCGTTCGTCGCGGTCGCCGACCTGCTCGGCTGGGAGCACGGCGCGGACCTGTTCGCGTTGCAGGACGCGGCGGACGACCTGGTCCGCCCCCTGCGGGAGCGGCCGGTCCAGGTGGACCGGGAGACGCTGACCCTCGGCTACGCGGGGGTGTATTCGAGTTTCCTGCTGCACGCCGAGCGCGCGGCGGCCCGCTACGGGCTGGACACGCGGCGGATTCTCACCGAGGTCGGCAGGCGGAAGCTCGTCGGCGGGCAGGAGGACATGATCGTGGACATCGCACTCGACCTGGTACGGAGCGGCACATGACGGCCATCGCGGCGCTCGCCGAGCGCCTGGACACCGCGCAGACGACGCGTGTGGACACGCCGAGCCTCGCCGACGACCACGCGCTGGACATCGCCGACGCGTACGCGATCCAGGCCGCGCTGGTGGCTCGCCGGGAGGCGCGTGGCGAGCGGGTGCTCGGGGTGAAGCTGGGGCTGACCAGCAAGGCGAAGATGGCACAGATGGGCGTGTCCGAGGTGATCGCCGGCAGGCTCACCGACGCGATGCGGGTCGCCGACGGCGGGGAGGTCTCGCTGTCGCGCTTCATCCATCCGAAGGTGGAGCCGGAGGTCGCCTACCGGCTGGCCCGCGATGTCGACCTCGCCGACCCCGTGTTCGACGTGGAGTCCATTGTGGACGCGATGGCCCCGGCGATCGAGATCATCGATTCCCGGTACCGGGATTTCCGGTTCACCCACACCGATGTGGTCGCGGACAACACTTCCGCCGCGGGATATGTGCTCGGGCCGTGGCGCGCGTTCGGCGAAGTGGCGAACCGTGCGGTGCTGCTGCGCTCCGGGGACCGGGAGGCGATCGGCTCGACGTCGGCGATCCTCGGCGATCCGGTGCGCGCGCTGCACGCGCTGGTCGAGCTGTGCCGGAAACGGGACATCCCGTTGCGGGCCGGGCAGGTGGTGCTGGCCGGGGCGGCGACCGAAGCGGTGCCGTTCGCACCCGGCGTCGCCGAGGCGGACATCGCCGGGCTCGGCCGGGTTTCGGTGCGGGGGCTGGTATGAACGGGCGCGTGATCTCCGGGTTGGCCAGGCCGAGGGGCCGTTTCCCGCATGTGAAGGTCGCGGGAGAGCTGATCTTCGTGTCCGGGACCAGTTCCCGGCGCCCGGACAACACGTTCGAGGGTGTCGAGGTGGACGAACTCGGCACCACGAACCTCGACATCCGCGCGCAGACCCGCGCGGTGATCGAGAACATCCGCGGCATCCTGCACGAGGTCGGCGCCGATCTCGCCGACATCACGCAGATCACCACGTTCCTGGTTTCGATGAACGATTTCGGCGGCTACAACGAGATCTACGGCGAGTACTTCGACGAAACGGGCCCTGCCCGCACCACGGTCGCCGTGCATCAGCTGCCGCATCCGCATCTGCTGATCGAAATCCAGGCGATCGCCCATCTACCGAAAGACACGGAGGTTCCGCGATGACCGGCATTCCCGAGGTCGTCAATTTCCAGGCCTGGATCGCCGAGCACGAGCATCTGCTCAAACCGCCGGTGAACAACCGGACCATGGCACTGGGCAAGGATTTCATCGTGCAGATCGTGGGTGGGCCCAACCAGCGCACCGATTTCCACGTCGACCCCTACGAGGAATGGTTCTACCAGCTCAAGGGCAACATGCACGTGAACATCATGACCGAAGAAGGTCAGAAGACCGTTCGCATCTCCGAAGGCGACACCTGGCTGCTGCCGGGTGACATCCCGCATTCGCCGCAGCGCCCGGAGGCGGACTCGATCGGCCTGGTCATCGAGCGCGTCCGCGAGGAGGGCACGCTGGAGAAGTTCCAGTGGTACTGCCTCGACTGCGCGTCGCTGGTGCACGAGGTGGAACTCCAGGTGCGCGACATCGTCGAGGATCTGCCGCCGGTCTTCACCGCGTTCTACGGCGACGAGCAGGCCCGCACCTGCGGAAACTGCGGCGCGCTCCACCCCGGGAAGGGCTGAGATGACCGGCCTGATCGACATCCACACGCATTACGTGCCGAACGGCTGGCCGGATCTGCGTGCGGACGCCGGACCGGAAGCGCCGTGGCTGCGCGCGGAAACCGAGTCCGAGGCGATGATCATGATGGGGGACAAGGAGTTCCGCCGGATCGGCGCGGACTGCTGGAACGCGGAGACCCGGCTGCTGGACATGGACGCCGACGGTGTGCGAACCCAGGTGGTCTCCCCGACACCCGCTTTCTTCAACTACGGCCGGACCGGCGAGCAGGCGGCCCGGATCGCCCGGATCTTCAACGACCTGGCGCTGGAGATCGTCGCACCGGCGCCGGAGCGGCTGATCCCGTTCTGCCAGGTTCCGTTGCAGGACACCGACGCCGCGTGCCGTGAGCTGGAACGCTGCCTGGCGGCGGGGCATCGTGGGGTGGAGATCGGCAACCACGTCGGCGACCACGATCTGGACAGTGCCGGGGTGGAGACCTTCCTGCAGCACTGCGCGTCGCTCGGGGTCCCGGTGTTCGTGCACCCGTGGGACATGGACGGTTCGCCCCGGCTGGACCGGTGGATGGCGCGATGGCTGACCGCGATGCCGGCGGAAACGCATCTGTCGATCCTGGCGCTGGTGCTCGGCGGCGTCTTCGACCGGATCGACGCGAGCCTGAAGATCTGTTTCGCGCACGGTGGCGGATCGTTCGCGTTCTGGCTCGGCCGGATGGAGAACGCCTGGCACCGGCGGAACGACGTGATCGGCACCTCGGAGTTCCCGCCGTCGCACTATCTCGACCGGTTCCACGTCGATTCGGTGGTCTTCGACGAGCGGGCACTGCGGCTGCTCGTGGACACGCTCGGCGCCGAGCGGGTGATGGTCGGCAGCGACTACCCGTATCCGCTCGGCGAACGCCCGGTCGGTGAGGTGGTGCGCAAGAGCGGCTTCCTCACCGAGGCCGAGCGGCGGCTGATCACCAGCGGGAACGCCGAACGCTTCCTTTCCCTGCCGTGACCGTCCTAATGCGACATCCCGGTGGCGACGTCGGTCAGGCTGCGGATCAGCGCGTCCACCGACGGGCTGAGCGTGCGCTGGGCGGGCAGGGTGAGCCCGACGCTGTGCCCGATGGGTTCCAGCGCCAGCGCGACCCGGGTGATCCTCGGATCGTCCTTGGTGATCAGGCTCGGCAGCGCGGCGATCACGTCGGTCTCCAGCAGGAGCTGCCGCACGGTGAGGAACGACGTGGTCTCCACCCGGTTCGCGGGCAGCGGGAAGTCGTTGCGGGTGAACAACTGTTCCAGCTCGCGGCGCAGCGCGGTCTCCGCGCCGGGCAGGATCCACGGGTACTGGGCGAGGTCGGCCAGCGCGACCTCGGTCGCGCCCGCCAGCGGATGCGCGGTGCGCACCACCAGATCCACCGACTCGTCGTACAGTTTGCGCCGCTCGATCCGCTCGTCCGACGGCGCGGTCAGCCTGCCGATGATCAGGTCGACCCGGCCCGCCTCCAGCTCGACCAGCAAGGCTTCGGGAGAACCCTCCCGTACCACGATGGTGAGGTACGGCCGCTCGGTCTTGATCGCGGCGATGGCGCGCGGCAGCAACATGTTCGACCCGGCGAGATGGGTGCCGACCACGACCGTGCCGCGTTCCGCGTCGGCCAGCTCGGCGACGTGCCGTCCGGCCTGTTCGAGCTGGGCGAGTACCGCGCGGGCATGTCCGGTGAACGCCTCGCCGAACACGGTCGGGGTGACGCCGCGCGGGCCGCGTTCGAACAGCCGCACGTCGAGGATCTCTTCGAGCTCGTGCAGACTTCGGGTCGCGACCGGCTGCGTCACGTGCAGCTCGGCGGCGGCCCCGACCACGGTGCCCTGCCTGGCCAGCGCGTCCAGCAGGACGAGATGGCGGAATTTCAGTCGGCCGTCCAGCAGGCGAGGCAAGATCACCGGCCGATCCTACCCGTGAGGTGCGTATGACCACGATTGTCCGAACCGGACCGATCCGCTACGCCACGGCCGGGCGGTTCGCGCCGCCGGTCGCCGTTTCGGCGGAGACGCCGTCGAGCGGGGAGATCTGCCCGCAGCCGCCGTCGCGGCTGGACCACGTGATGGGACCACCGCGCGACCGGCTCCCGCAGGGCGAGGACTGTCTCAACCTGACGATCAGCACGCCGGGCCTGGATGACGGACGCAGGCCCGTGCTGGTGTGGCTGCACGGCGGCGGATTCTCCAGCGGTGGCGGGTTGCTGGACTGGTACGACGGAGGCGCGCTGGCCGCCGAGGGCGACCTCGTGGTGGTCGGCGTCAACTACCGGCTCGGCGCGCTCGGCTACCTGTACCTGGACGGGGTCAGCCCCGGCAACCTCGGGCTGGCCGACCAGCTGGAGGCGCTGCGCTGGGTGCGGGCCAATATCGCGGCCTACGGCGGGGATCCGGAGAACGTGACGGTCGCCGGGCAGTCGGCGGGCGGTATCTCCATCCGGCTGCTGATGGACCTGCCCGAGGCGCGCGGCCTGTTCCGGCGGGCGATCCTGCAGAGCGCGCCGCTCGGCCTCGCCACCCGCGCACCCGAAGAGGCGGCCAAACTCGGCCAGGTGTTCGCCGACGCGCTCGGCACCGATCCGCGCACCGCCGGGATCACGGAAATCCTTGCCGCGCAGAGGGAAACCGCGCTGACCAACCTGCGGCTCAGCGGCGACCCGATGGCACCCGCGTTCGTTCCGGTGGACACCCTCGACAAGGCGATCTTCGCGGACAACGTGCGCGACCTCGATGTGCTGTACGGCTGGAACGCCGACGACATGACCGCGTTCCCCGGCGCCGCCGGGACCGACGAGATCTACGTCGGACCGCTGGCCGATTTCGGCGACCGGCTGCGCTCGGCGGGAGCCGGTGTCTCGTCGTATCGCCTGGACTGGCGGCCCGAAGGCGCCGAGTTCGGTGCGACCCACTGCCTGGAGCTGCCGCTGCTGCTCGGGACCAGGCAGGCCTGGCAGGACAGTCCGATGCTGGGCGAGGTCCCGTGGGAGGAGGTCGACGCCTTCGGTACCGCGCTCCGCGCCGTCTGGTCGACCTTCGCCCGTACTGGGACGCTCGACCCGGCTCCGGTCTCGGGCCGGCCGATCGGGTTCGGTCTGTGACACCTATCCGGTCCCGGTGGTGATCGCAGTCGGCGACGATGGGGGAATTGGGACACTGAACGTCCTGATTCCTGCATTGTCGGGTGCTGGACGCGACCGTGACCGGGTCCGGGCCTTGATCGACGGAGGATCGGGGAGACCCAACGTCCGAAATCTTCCCTGCGCGTGGGTATCGGTTCCGCGACGCGGCACGGCCGGGTTTCCTTTGCCGCGTCGGATGGGGTGAAGGGAGCCTTGGGCGTCGTCGGTGACGATGTGGGAATTGGGACACTGAACGTCCTGATTCCCACATCGTCGGGTGCTGGACGCGACGTGACCGGGTCCGGACACGACGTAGCCGCCCCAGACGGGCGCAGTGAAGGAGTCCCCGTCTTGAAGCTTCGGCCCCGACACGAACCACCGGACTTGCGGCGCTAGGGGACCAGGTCCGGCCGGACTCTCGCGATCTCCTGGGTCAACTGCCGGACGATGGTGCTGTTCGGCAGTCTCAGTTCCACGTCGGGACCAGGTGTGGGCGGGCGCGTGAACAGCTTCGTGTGGCGGTTTTCGAAGTGCGGGTTCTTGGGGGTGAACACCAGGGCCGGCAGGACGGCCTTCGAGTTCGGGTCGCTCTGGTCCCGCGGGACCAGTTCCTGGCCGCGAACCGCACGCAGCTCGTCCCACGCGATCAGGTCGGATTTGCGACCGGCTCGCCACCACAGACCACGTTCATCGGCCGCGAAGCGAATCATGTGGGGGACCGAGCCGATCGCCGTCAGCAGACCGCCTACCGCGAGCGCGCCGAAGATGAAGGCCGCGGGTTCCGCGGGCATCTTGACTTTGCGCGACGACGACGAGTTCCCGGCCTCCGGGAAGAGGGCGGCCAAGCCGAAGAAGACCAGCATGGCCAGTCCTCCGAAGAACAGCCATCGGCTGGACCGGTACTCGACTTCGGGCGTCCCTGGCTTGGGTGACCATGTCTGTTCGGGCACGACCGGCACTGTAACCGACGACGCGTCCGGCGACGGCGATGCGGGTGCGGCCAGGTGTGTTGCCCGTACGGGCAGCCTGGCGTACCCGAAGGTCTGCCGCTGCGCGGCTGGCCGGTCGGCGCGGCCGCGATCATCGTGGGGAGACCGCTGTCCGAGGAGGTCCGCAGTGATCCATGAGGTCGACGAGGCGCTGCGGCGGCTGGTGCGGGGCGAGACCCGGCGCGGCAGCGAGATCGAGGTCGCGTTCGACGCGCCCAACAAGGAATGGGCGTCGCGGCGCAACGCCCCCACGGTGAACGTCTATCTTTACGACGTCCGCGAGGATCTGCGACGCCGCTCGCGGGGCCTGCTCAACGAGTACGACCAGCTCGGCAAGGTCTCCGCGCGGCACCTCCCGCCGCGGCACATCAAGCTGTCCTATCTGGTCACCGCGTGGACGCAGCGCCCGGAGGACGAGCATCGCGTGCTGTCCGACCTGCTGCTCGGCCTGCTCGCCCACGACGCCGTCCCGGAGTCGGCGCTCACCGGGTCGCTGGCCGAGATGGGCCTGCCGGTGCCGATGACGGTCGCGTTGCCACCGCCCGAGGACCGCGCCTTCGCCGACGTCTGGACCGCCCTGGGCGGCGAACTGAAACCGTCGCTGGACGTCGTCATCTCCGCACCGGTCCACAGTGGACGGGTGTACCCGGCCGAACAGCCGCCGAAGGAAGGCCTGAAACTCGACACCCACGAAGGCGACCTGATCGGGCACCACGTGGCGGAGAGCGGGGCGGTCGAAGGTCAGCGCCGGGTCGCGATGGCGCGCACCCGCCGGAAGCCCCGATGAGCCTGGAGTACCTGTTCGAGCGGCTGGCCCGGCTCGAACAGCGGATCCGGGACGCGGTCGAGAGCCGCCGGGCGGCCGACCCGAACCCCGACGACCCCTTCCGCGGGCTGTACCTGTCGAACGAGACGATCGACGCGCTGCTGGAGGGCCACCGTGAGCCGTTCCCGCCGTTCACGGATTCGGTGCCGGGAGGCCGTCTGTATCCGCTGGCGGAGCGCGCGGGACTCACCGGTGTCGACGTCGAACTGCTGCTCGTCGCGCTCGCGCCCGACCTCGACAGCCGGTTCGAACAGTTCTACGGCTACCTCAACGACGATGTGACCCGCCGCCGGGCGACGGCGGGGCTGGCCTTGCGCCTGTGTGGCGTCCCCGAAGCGTCGGCCGCCGGCCGGGCGCGGCTCGACGCCGACGCCCCGCTGGTCACCTGCGGCCTGCTCACCATGGAAGAGGAGGAACGCCCCTTCCTGTCACGCACGCTCCGGGTACCCGACCGGGTGGTGAACCACCTGCTGGGCGACGACCGGCTCGCCCCGGAACTCGCCGGGTGCGCACGGCTCGGCACGGAGTTCACCGACGTGGCCGGTGCCGATCGGCTCGCGCGGGCGATCAGGGGCAAGGTCGGGCTGGTCTATCTGAAGGAGCATCCCGGCGGAGGCGCCGAAGAACTCGGTGTCGCGGCACTGGCGGGCGCGGGCTTTCCCGCGCTGGTGGTCGACGCGGCACGATGGCAGGCGGAATCCCGCCACGGCGAGCTCACCGGTTCGCTGGTGCGGGAGGCGTTGCTGCGGGGTGCCGGGCTGGTGCTGGGCCCTGTCGACGACTCGCCGCGGCTGGAGCGGCTCGCTCATCCGGCGGTCCCGTTCGTCGTGCACGGCACCGGGGCCTGGGACCCGCGGTGGAGCGCCGTCCCGCCGTTGCAGCTCGACGCGTTCCCCCTGCCCGCGGCGAGCAGGGTGGATCTTTGGCGCGGCCATCTCGACGGCAGGCTCGCTCCGGACGTCGATCCGGGGGAGGCGACCGCGCATTTCGTGCTGGGGCCGGGGCAGATCGCCCGCGCGGCGAAGGCGGCGTCGGTGACGGCGCTCGCCGACGGCGGGCCGGTGCGGACGTCGCACCTGCGTGCGGGCGCGCGGAGCCAGAACGCGGCCGGTCTGCAGCGGCTCGCCCGGCGGATCGAACCCGCGGTCGGCTGGAGCGACCTCGTGCTGCCCGCGGGCGTACTGTCCCTTTTGGACGAACTGGCCGCGCGGGCCCGCTACCGGGACCAGGTGCTCGACGAGTGGCGGATGCGGCCGGGCGGCGGCCGCGGCCGGGGTGTGACGGGGCTCTTCGCCGGGGATTCGGGCACGGGCAAGACGATGTCCGCCGAGGTCATCGCCGCCTCGCTGGGGCTGGATCTCTACACCGTGAACCTCGCGACGGTGGTCGACAAGTACGTGGGCGAGACGGAGAAGAACCTGGAACGGATCTTCACCGAGGCCGCCGGGGTCAACGGAGTACTGCTGTTCGACGAGGCCGACGCGATCTTCGGCAAACGGTCCGAGGTGCGCGACGCGCACGACAGGTACGCGAACATCGAGAGCGCGTACCTGCTGCAGCGGATGGAGACCTTCGACGGTATCGCCGTGCTGGCCACCAACCTCCGCGCGAACCTCGACGACGCGTTCACCCGGCGGCTGGACGTGATCGTCGACTTCCCGTTGCCGGACGTCGAGTTGCGGCGTCAGCTGTGGGACCGCTGCCTCGGCGATCGGATGCCCCGCGCCGGCGACCTGGACCTCGGGTTCCTCGCGGAGGCGTTCGAGCTGGCGGGCGGGCATATCCGCTCGGCCGCGGTGACCGGCGCGTATCTGGCCGCGGAAGCGGGCCGCCCGGTGGCGATGACGGATCTGGTCGGCGCGGTCGCGCGGGAGTACCGCAAGCTGGGCAGACTTTGCCTCGACCGCGAGTTCGGCCCGTACCTGGCGATGGTGACCGATGGCTGACCTGCCCGTTCGGGCAGCCGATACCGCCCTTCCGGCCGCGCATCGCAGCCTGGCGCGCGGCGCGGCGACGGCGCAAGCTGGACGGGCGGCGTAGCGACCGAGGGAGCGGACCATGCGCGGGCACAGTCACGAAAACGACCTTGAACCGAGCCTGCGGCCGAAGGGCGACCGGGCGGACCGGGACGAGGGCGGTCTCCTGGGCCGCGCCGCCGCGGCCGGGCGCACCGACGTCCTCGGCGCCGCCGGCCTGCTGGACCTGCAGCGCGCGGTGGGAAACGCGGGAGTGGGCACGCTGCTCGAAGAGGAACGTTCGCCGGTGCACGACGTCGTCGGCTCCGGCGGCGGCGCGCCGCTGGACGCCGCGACGCGCGCGGACATGGAGGGCCGTTTCGGGCACGACTTCGGCGACGTCCGGGTGCACACCGACGGCGCCGCGCACGATTCGGCGAAGTCCGTGAACGCGCAGGCCTACACGGTGGGTTCGAACATCGTGTTCCAGCGGGACAAGTACGACCCAGGTTCCGACGCGGGCAAGCATATGCTCGCGCACGAGCTGACCCACGTCGTCCAGCAACGCAGCGGCCCGGTCGAGGGCACGGACGCCGGTGGCGGGGTGAAGGTTTCGGATCCCTCGGATCGGTTCGAACGCGAGGCCGTCGCGAACGCGGACCGGCTGATGTCGGCTCCCGCCCCAGCCCCGGCCGTGCAGCGCTGCGAGGACGGCGGCGAGGCGCACGTCCAGCGTGAAGAAGCTCCTGAAGCCGAGGAAGGCGAAGCGGAGACGATGGCGCAGACGTACGTGCAGCGCGAAGAGGAAGCCGAAGAAGAGGCTTAGGCGGCGGCGTGAGGCCGGCCGGCACCTCGCTTCACGGAACTCGCGTGATCGGAGCCGGGACTCGCGTGATTGGGGCCGGAACTCGCCCGGTCAGTCGACTGGCCGCCACGGCAGCCGGTTCGCGAGCGTGCGCTTTTCCCACTCCGGCAGGTGGACGTCCCAGCGGTCGATCGCGATGGTGTCGTCGGCGTCGACGCGCCAGGTGCAGAAGGCCAGTGAGCCCTTGGTTTCGGTGACCGGGGCGGTGAGGCCGTCGATACCCGCCGCGGCTCCGGGGCCCACGACGCGGTCGAGTTCGGCGACGTCGTCCAGAAGGTGCGCTGGGCCGCCGTGGTAGCGGGTCAGCAATGAAGCGATGTCTCGTGCCGCCAGCGACATGCCGACGAGACGGAAGAACTCCGACAAGCCCGGACGGTCGTCCAGCCGCAGCACCCGTCCGTCCGTGTCGACGGCGAAGCCGTAGGGCGCCATCGGCGGGTCCGTGAAGAGATCGAGTTCCACGTCGTAGAGCTTCCAGTCCGATGTGGACACCGGCGCGGGTGTCATCCGCCAGCGCCACTCGTGGCTCTCGACGAGGACGCCGTCCGAGCCTTCGCGGACGCTCTCGATCTCATCGCCCGCTGACAGGAGATGCTCGGCCACGACCCGGCGCGCGTGCTCGACGGTGCTCAAAGCCCGAACTCCCGTTTGACGAGCCGCTTGATCAGCTGGACGTTCGCGCGTTGGTCGAGCATGCCCTTGACCTCGAAGTTGTATTTGCCCTGCACGAAGTCTCGGAGTTTCTGGTCCGTGTCGCAGCGGAGCAGGGCCTTGTAATTGTCGGACAGTTTTTCCTGGGCTCCGGGGCTCAGGCGCAGCAGGAAGGTCCGCTGCACGCTGAAGGCCTGGAATTCCTTCTCGAACCGGGCCATGTCGCCGCCGAACCGTTCCTGCAACGAGTGAGTGCTCTCGTGGATGATGCTGGACGACACCTCGTTGATCGACCGGCCCATCTTGACGAACATCTGGTTGCGTTTGCCATCGTAGAGCCCGTTGCCCTCCAGCGGCTTCGCCGGGTGGTTGATCAATCGTGTCGCCTCCTCCCGGCCGTAGACGGCGATCAGCGATTCGCGGCTCAACGTCCAGATGTTGGGGCCGAGCGTGACGACGAACTCACGCCACGCCGGTCCCATGTGCCGCTCGATCTGCATCCGGATGAGCGCGATGTCGATGGCGGCCAGACGTTTCTGGTTGGCCGCGACCTCCGCGGCGCGGACGGTCGCCTCCACGTCGTTGGCCGGGTCGAGGTCGTCCAGATCGCGTGCGTTGAACCGGTTTGCGTACTCGACCACCATGGTCCCGAGCTGCGCCAGCTGGCTTTCGAGCTTTTTGGCGGCGGCGTTGTCTCCTCGCGTCGCCCGGACGCCGGTCTTCTCGACCATGATCGCGAATTCGCGCAGCTTCGCGAGCGCGTCGAGCTGGTCGGTGGCCTGCGGCGCGCGACGCCGGAGCTGGGTGGCGGCGAAGTCGATGCGGCCGACCATGCGGCCCGGGTTGTCCGACGCCATCGTCAGCTGGAACGGGGGCCCCGGCGCCGCGGTGAGTTCGTGGGAAGCGCCTTTCATGCCGGCGTTCTTCTTCACCGGCGCGAACAGTGACATGACCTTGTCCTTGGCGTCGCGCCCGGCGCCTTTGACCTTCGACCAGATCTTCTTGCCCGCCTTGACGATCGTCCCGACCACCGTGTCGATCACCTTGGCGACCGGGGCCTGGACCTTCTCCAGGATCGACTTGATCTTCTCCGAGATCCCGCCCAGCCCGAGCAGGCTCGCGAGGAACCCGAGCACCATCGGCAGCGCCTTCGCCAGCGTGCGCTCGATCAGCCCGGCCACCGCGCCCGCGCCGCCCCGGGCGATCGACTCGACCGAGTCCAGCACCGACGAGACGAACTCCTTGATCTGCGCGGCCTTGTCGACGAAGAACATGACGATGTCGTAGATCGCCTTGCAGGCCTTGATGAACGCGGCCGCCGGGTTGAGCATCGAGATGATCCAGGTGATCCCCGCCTTGACGATCTTCTCGATCACGAATTCCTTGATCTGGCCGAGCACCAGTTCCTTGAGGTCGCCCAGCTTCTCGACCACCCAGCGCCAGAGCCCCGGAACGCCTTCGGTGATCAGGATCTTGACCACCTCGAACGTCTGCTCCAGCTTGGCGAGCACGGGTTCCGGGATGAAGCGGAGGATCCGTGCGCGGACACTCGCCCAGGTGAGCCCGAGAAGCGACATGATCATCTTCAGGATGCCCTTGGCGTCCAGCGTCTCCGGGATCTCGATACCCGCGCTGGCCAGGTTTCCGAGCAGCCAGGCCTTCAGGCCGTCTTTGAGGTGCTGCACGATGTTCGCGCCGAAGTTCACCACGCCGGTCTTGACCGCGCTGACCAGGTTGCCGAGGAATTCGATCGGTTTGGCGATGATCAGGCCGACCGCGTTCGCCGCCCGGGACAGCACGCCCAGCAGCATGTCCTTCAGCTTGAGGATCGTGTCGATCGCGCCGCCGATCGCCTCCTTCGCCTTGTCCCACAGGCCTTTGTTCTCCGCCTGAAGTGCCTTGATCTCCTCGTCGACCGCGTTGCGGGCCTCGCTGTACTTCTGTGCCAGATCCTCGACCAGCGACTGCTGCTTCTCGTCGACGGAGCTCTCGAGTTCGTCGAACTGGCTCCCGAACTCTTTGGCGGCCTCGCCCGCGATCTTGCGCAGGGCGGGGGACTGCGAGTCGACCTTCTGCCGCACGCGCTCCCGGCCTTCGGCGATCAGCCGTTTCGCCTCGGTCAGCTGCTGCCCGACGAAATCGGCGATCTCGCCGATGACGGTCTGCATCTTCGACTCGTAGACCTTCTTGGCTTCGAGGAAGAGGTTGTTCGCCTCGGCGGGCAGGCCGGCGAACAGGTCGTAGGTCCAGCGGGCCGCACCGGTGACGCCGTCGTAGCGTTCGTCCTTGTACTTCTTCATCCGGGCCTGGTGGTCGGCGGTGAACGCGGCCTTCGCCGCCGCCTCGCCGGTCTCGAACCGTTTGGCCACCTGGTCGTCGAGCGCGCCGAGGACCCCTTCGACCTTCGTCTTGGTCTCGTCGAAGATCGTCTTGATCTCCGCGATGATCCGCGCCCGGTCCTGTTCGTCCTTGGCCTTCGTGGCCGACTTCGCCGCCTGCCCGCGTTGCCCGGCGGACGACCGCGCGCCGGTCATACCCGCCATCGCGGCCTGCCCGGACGCCTGCGCCGCGCCCGTGACGGATGCCAACCGGCCCGCCTCCGATTCCCGGACCGCGGCGGGCGCCGACGCCGTGTGCTGTTCGCCTTCCTGTTTCGCCGCGAGCGCGCCGGTGAACTCGGGTTCGTTGGACTGCGCCAGCTGCTGGTCGGTGACCCCGGCCTCGGCCATTTTGCCGTGGGTTTCGCACTGGTCGGCGCGAAGATCGGTCTGAGCGGGCGGGGCCTTGTCCGGCGTGGCCTTGCGTGGGTCCGGCGGGGACAACGCGGGCGGCGGCGGGGTTTCCGGCAGGGGTTTCACCGGTTTCTCGGTGGCCCTGCTGGTGTCCGGCGCTTCTTTGGTGCGGTCGGTGACGTCCTTGGCGGAGGTGTCCTTGCCGCTGGTGACCTTGCCCATCACTTCGGACTTGATCTGGTCCGCCTTGCCGGAGGAGGCGAACTTGTCGGCCTCGTCGAGATTCTTCGGCGCCTGCTTGGCCACCGCGGCGTTCACCGCGGCGATGAAGGCGGCCTTGTCGAACCCGGCCGGTTTGGCGGCGGCCATCTTGTCCGCCTGCGCCGCCTTGGCTTGGGCTTCCTTGTCGTCGGCGGGCGCGACCGCGGCGTCCTGCGCCTTCTTGACCTCCGCGGAGGCGGGCGGATGCGCTTTGGCCGCCTTCGCCTGCCCGCCGACGTCCTTCTTGAGCGACCCGAATTTCGGGTCCGACGCGGGCGTCACGCCGGTGGGCGCGACCGGGGGAGCGGGGCAGCTGCTGCGCTGCAAACCGACGAGCCGGGTCACCGCCGCGTTGCCCGCGGCGGCCTGTAGCCGCAGCAGCGCCGGCGGGGTGGCCCGGCGCGCGGGTCTGGCCGGCCGCGCGGGTTGCGTGGCCGGGGTCTGTGCCACCTTGTCCCGGCCCGACGGCATGTCTTCACTGTCGGCTTCGCCGGGCCGGTTGCCAACAGCCGGAGGGGCGGGCCCGGCTGCCCGAACGGGCAGCTGCCTTTTCGGGCAGAGATTGGTTCCCGCCGACCTATCCGCTTGGTCGTTTCGCCGCGCGCGCCCACACCGGAGCATCGCCGATGACAGAGAGTGCGCCGACAAGGGGAGGCACGCATGCCCACCTATCTCACGCCGGGTGTGTACGTCGAGGAGATCGAGGCCGGCGCCCGGCCGATCGAGGGTGTGGGCACCGCCGTCGCCGCCTTTGTCGGCTTCGCGGCGGACGGCCCCTTCAACACGCCCACCCTGGTGTCCAACTGGACCCAGTTCACGCAGACCTTCGGCGATTTCGTCGAAGGCTGCTATCTGGCCCAGTCGGTCTACGGCTATTTCCTCAACGGTGGCGCCAACTGCTACATCGTCCGCATCGGTGGCCCGCGGGGGCAGGAGAACGGTGCGGCGCCGAAGGCACAAACGCGCCAAGCGGTGCTCGGCGGCTACCGGTTCGTCGCGAAAGAGCTGGAGAGTGGCGGACAGACCGGGGAGCTCACCGTCGAGGTCGCCGAACCGGCCGGCGAGAACCCCGGCGACGACCGGTTCACCGTGCTCGTCAAGAAGGACGGCAAGGTCGTCGAGACCCATAACGTGACCACCAAGCGCACCAAGGAGAACGTCGTCACGCTGGTGCGCGAGAAGTCGAGCTTCATCACGATCGAGGAGCTCGCGACCGGTGGCGCGGTGGCGAAACCGGACCGTGGCACCGCGGTGCTCACCGAGCCGCCGCAGCCACCGCCCGTCCCGCGTCGCATCGCGGCCGACGACTACGTCGGCGACGTCGCCGACCGCACCGGTTTCGGTGGCCTGGAGGCGATCGACGAGATCACCATGGTCGCGGTGCCGGATCTGATGGCCGCCCACCAGCGCGACCTGATCGACCTCGACGGGGTCAAGGCCGTGCAGCTGGCGATGATCGCGCACTGCGAGCTGATGGGCGACCGGATGGCGATCGTCGACCCGCCGCCCGGGCTCAACCCGCAGGAGGTCCGCTCCTGGCGCATGGACCAGGCCGGGTACGACTCGAAGTACGCGGCGATGTACTACCCGTGGGTCCAGGTGCTCGACGCCGCCAGCGGGACCAACACCTACGTGCCGCCGAGTGGCTACATGGCGGGCGTCTGGGCGCGCACCGACGCGACCCGCGGTGTCCACAAGGCACCGGCGAACGAGGTCGTCCGCGGCGTGCTGGCGCTCGAAACCCATCTGACCAAGGCGGAGCAGGAGCTGCTCAACCCGATCGGCGTGAACTGTGTCCGCTCCTTCGCGGGCAAGGGGATCCGGATCTGGGGCGCGCGTACGTTGTCGAGCGACCCGGCGTGGCGCTATCTCAACGTGCGGCGGCTGTTCAACTACCTCGAGGAATCGATCCTCAACGGCACCCAGTGGGTCGTGTTCGAGCCGAACGACGACGCGCTGTGGGCCCGCATCCGGCGCACGATCAGCGCGTTCCTGGTGATGGAGTGGCGCAAGGGCGCGTTGTTCGGCCTCACTCCCGACGAAGCCTTCTTCGTGAAGTGCGACCGGGAGACCAACCCGGCCGAGGGGATCGATCTCGGCCAGGTGATCTGCGAAGTGGGCATCGCGCCGGTGAAACCGGCGGAGTTCGTGATCTTCCGGCTGGCGCAGATGTCCGGCGGCACCAGCCTGGTCAACGAGTAGTGAAAGGGCTCCGAAATGGCACTTCCCGATCTTGACAAGGCCGTCGGCCACTCCTTCGGACTCGAAATCGATGGCGTCCAGATCAAGCAGATCTCCGAGGTCTCCGGACTGAAGATGGAGCAGGACGTCATCGAGCTCAAGCAGAACACCGTGGACGGCAAGTACGTCATCAAGAAGCTCCCCGGCCGCCCGAAGGCGGGCGAGGTGACGTTGACCCGCGGCCTGACCGACGACAGCAGCTTCGAGAAATGGGTCAAGGACGCGCACTTCGGCAAGATGGGTTCCGCGCGTAAAGGCGGCGCGATCATCGTCTACGACTACGAAGGCACCGCGCTCAAACGCTACAAGCTCACCAACGCGTGGCCGAAGAGCCTGGAGATCGGTTCGCTGAAGGCGGGCGACACCAGTGTGCTCACCGAGAAGCTCGTGGTCACCTACGAGCAGATGGAAGTCGAGTGAGCCCATGCGCAGGGTGATGGCGTCGGCGCCGGCCGAGGAAGCCCCCGTCGTGCCGGAGGCGCGGGCCCGGCCGAAGCTGCGGACCGAGTTCGCGTTCGAACTGCCGCGCGGGTACGTCGACGACGCGGGAAAGGTGCACCACTCCGGGGTGATGCGGCTGGCGACCGCGCGGGACGAGCTCGTCCCGCTGCGGGACGACCGGGTCCGCGAGAACTCGGCCTTCCTCACGGTGGTGCTGCTGGCCAGGGTGATCACCCGGATCGGTGACGTCACCGACGTGCACGCCGGGGTCATCGAGAACCTGTTCGCTTCGGATCTGGCGTTCCTGCAGGACATGTACCGCCGGATCAACAGCGAAGGCCATACGCGGGCGGGGGTCGCCTGCCCGGAGTGCGGTCACGAGTTCGTCGTCGACGTCGCCGGCGGCCGCCTGGGGGAATCGTGACGTACGCGGCCGGACGGCTGCACGAGGAAGTCGCGTACGTCGCCTATCACCTGCACTGGTCGCTGGACGACATCCTCGACCTCGAACACCACGACCGGTTGACCTACGTCGCCGAGATCGCCCGGATCAACACTCGGATGAGCGAGGGACGGTGACGCTTCGATGTGGACGTGGCGCAGGAAGGAGCCGGGCTCGCCCCCGGAAGCGCCGTCACCGGCCGTACTGCCGGTGACCCGCGCCGAATGGCGAAGCCTGCCGCCGATCCAGCGCGTCGTCGCCGAGCATCCGCTGATCAATCCGGTGCGGAGCTTCAGTTCCTCGCTGACGTCCTGGCAGAGCCCGGCCTACCTGGAGCCGCTGGGGCATCGGGTCGGTCCGGCGGAGCCCTCGGGTGTCATCGATGGTCTCGCGCGGACGGCCGAAACCCCTGTGCCGGACATGCCCGTCGTGCAGCGGGCGGCCCGTAAACGCGGTGTGCTGTCACGTCTTTGGGGTACGTCGGTGCAGCGCGCCGCCGAGCCGGAGACTCCGGCGTCCGGAACGGATGCTCCGGTGTCCTCGGCGGAGACCGTGCAGCCGTTGCCTGAGGAGCCGGCTTTCGAGCCCGCCGCCGTGCTCGTGCTACCGGCCGTCGCGGCCGCGTCGCGTGAACCCGACCGGCCGTCGATGCCGTTGACCTCCGCCGGTCCGGCGATGGTCCCGGCGCGCCCGCCGGTGCGGACTGTCCAGGCGATCCGGCCGGAAACCCCGAGTGCTCCGCTCCGCACGCCGGAGCCCGTGGTCGAGCAGTCCCGGCTCGACCCTGGCCCGATCGCGACCGAGCCTGATCCGATCGTCGCCGAGACCGATCCGATCGCCGCCGAGACCGTGCCGGTCCAGACCCCGGACCCGCTTCCCGCCGCCCCATCCGCCTCTGACGTCGTGCCCCCGCGGCCGGTCGAAGCGCCGAGGCCCGCGCTACCGGTCGTCCAGCGGACGGAACAGGTCGAGGCGGTCCCGCGGCGGCTGGGACTCGGCGCACCGATCTTGCCGGACCCGGGCCCCGCCGGGACACCCGTTCCCCCGGTACCCGTCGTCGAAAACGATGTCGCCGAAGCGGACGCTCCGCTGGCGGGCGACGTCGAGACCTCGGTGCTTCCCGCAGAACCTGCCGCCCCGGCGCCGATGGCGGACGAGGTCCCGCGGCCGGTGGCCAGGATGGTGGCGGAGGAGGTGTGGACTCCTCCGGCCACGGCCGTGGAGACGACGGCTGCGGGCCCGCTGTCCGAGTCCCGGATCTCCGCACCGATGGCCGCCAGGGGGCCGGAAGGCGACCCTGTCCGGGAGCTCGCGGCGCCGGACCATCGGGAGGTGCCGCCGTCCGGGGCTTCGGTTCGGTCCTCCGCACCGGAGGCCGCCCGGCATTCGGTCGTCCAACCGGTCCGGGAGCTTCCGCCGCCGAAACCCCAGGACGTGCCTTCGGCCCAGAAACCGGTGCAGCGCCTGCGGGACGAGCCACCGGCGGACGCGCCGGTCCTGGCCTCGCGGGCGGTCGAGTCGTCGCCGGAACCCCAGGTGTCGCGGTCCGAGACCTCGGCTCGGACGCCGGTGCCATCGGGGGAGGCTCCGGACGTGCCGGTCGTGGTTTCGCGGGTGGTCGAGTCGTCGTCGGAACCCGGGGTGGTGCAGCGGTCCGATGCTGCGGTTCGGAGGCCGGTGCACGAGCCATCGGGGGAGGCTCCGGACGCCCCGATCCTGGTCTCCCGGGCGATCGAACCGCCGTCGGAACCTGAGGTGGTGCAGCGGTCCGATGCAGCGGTTCGGAAGCTGGTGCACGAGCCGTCGGGGGAGACTTCGGTCGCGCCGGTCTTGGTTTCGCGGGCGGTCGAACCGCCGCCGGGCCTGACGGCGGGCACCTCGTCGCGATCTTCCCCCGGCACCACGGTCCACCCGCCCGAATCGCCACGGATCCGGTCCGGGACAACAGAAACCTCGGAGCCGCCCGGGACGCCGGGCGGCTCGGTGGGCGCGCCACCGGCAGCGGCGACCTCGACGTCACCGCTGCCGGTGGCACGAGTCGTCGACGGCACGATCGCGGCAGCACCCGTACCGGAAACGGTGGACCGGCCGACCCTCGCCGCCTTGACGGGCGGGGAGAGCGCTGCCACGCCGCTCCCGGAACTGCCCGTGTCCCGCCTGATCGAGGCTCCGCCGCTCCCGAATCCGCTGCCGTCCGCCCGCGTCGTGGACGCCTCGGCACCGCGGGCCATCCAACGCGTCCACGAGCCCCGCTCGCAGCTCGCGGAGACGCTTACGGCCACGAAGGTCGCGTTGCCGCCGGTCGCTCGACGGAATGATGCCGGAGCCTTCCCGTGGCAGGCGCTTCCAGTGGCGAGGACCGTCGAAGCCGTGACCGGCGAACAGTCCACAATGGACGTTATGCGCACGGCGCCACGCGCTGCACCGGGCGAGAACGGCCTCGTGCTCGAGCTGCCACCCGTCGTCGTGCCGCGACCGGCCGAAACCCCGGCCGTCCAGCGTGAGCCGGAAACACCACCGCCGGAGCCCGTCGCACCGCCGGCGCCCGCTGCGCCGGTGCCCGCGACGGCGGCCGCGTCTGCCCCGGCGGCGCAGCCGGAGACCGAGGAACTCGTCAAGAAGCTTTTCGACCCGCTGCTGCGGCGGCTGAAGACCGAACTCCGACTCGACCGTGAGCGCCGCGGCGCGCTCACCGATCGCCCGCACTGAAGGAGAAGCCGATGCCGGACGCGGAAGAAGCCGTCGCCGTTTGTTACGTCGTCAAGCTCGACGACAAGAACCTCGGCAACCTCGGCGCATTCAGCAGTTGTGACGGGCTGGGCTGCGAGTTCGTCATGGAGCAGCGGGAAGAAGGCGGCAACAACGGGATGGTCTGGCAGCTCCCGACACGGATCAAGTATTCCAACATCAAGCTCTCCCGCCCGGTCACCGAAGCCAGCTCGCAGATCACGAAGTGGTTCGCCGGGATGGCGGGCGGCATCGAGCGCAAGACCGCGACCATCGAAGCGCGCACCCTCGAAGGCACCGTGATCGCCAGCTGGTCGCTGGAGGGGGTCGTGCCCGTGCGCTGGAGCGGGCCGCAACTTTCGCCCGACTCGCCGAAGGTCGCCACCGAGACGCTCGAATTGGCCCACCACGGCTTTCTCAGCCCGGCGAAGAAGGGCTAGCCATGTCCTCACCCGTCACCTTCACCTCCGCCGGATCCCAGCCGCCCGCGGCGTACGGCTCCGGCGAACCGGCGCCGAACAACCTCCAGCGCGCACTGCTCGAGGTCCGCAAACCCCCGCAGTCCGGGGGCACCGGGCAGCCCGGCGCCAAACTGTTCGAGATCAAGTTCCAGTTCAACCCCAAGGAACTCTCGCTCACCAAGAACGCCAAATGGGCCCGTGATCCGCAGCGCAACGCGAAGAAGAGCGGGCCACCCGAGTTCAAGGGCTCGGATCCGTGCAAGCTCGCGCTGGAGATGTTCCTCGACGCCACCGACAAGATGGACGACGCCGTCGTCAAGAAGGTCGAGCAGCTCTTCACCTGCTGTGTCGCCACCGAGGAAAGCCGCCAGCACGGCAAGGGTTCGCCGCCGTGGGTGATCTTCAAATGGGGCGGGATGACCGGCTTCCCCGCGTATGTCGCCAGTGTGACCGCGAAGTACACGCTGTTCACGCCTTCGGGCACTCCGGTACGCGCGGTGTGCACGGTGAACCTGGAGGAGATCGCCGGCGAGCTGAGCGGGCAGAACCCGACCTCCGGTGCGCTGGCGGCGCGGGACACCCATGTGTTCGTCGCCGGCGATTCCCTGCAGGCAGTGGCGTTCCGTGCCTACGGCGACGCGGGGAAGTGGCGCGAGATCGCCGACGCCAACGACATCGACGACCCGATGCGGCTGCGGCCGGGCACCCGGTTGCTCGTGCCGGCGCTGGAGGAACTCGATGGCTAACGAGAGTTTCGCGAACAACCTCATCGTCGAGGTCGCCGGGGGGCCGCTGCCCGACGACGTGAAGACGCTGCTCTCCTACGCCTATGTCGACGACAGCCGGAACCTGCCGGACATGTTCGTCCTGCGGTTCCGCGACTCCGGGCACGTGGTACTGGACAAGGGGAAGTTCACCGTCGGCGCGCAGATCAAGCTGAAGGTGCAGACCTCCGATCCCGAAGCGCCGCAGGAACTGCTTTCCGGCGAGGTCACCGCGGTCGCGATCGACCTCGACCGGATCGGCACCTTCACCGAGGTGCGCGGCTACGACCACGCGCACCGCCTGTTCCGTGGCCGCCGGGTCGCGGTCTACCCGGGGATGACCCTCGCGGACGTCGTCACCAAGGTGACCCAGCGCGCCGGGCTGAAGGTCGGCAAGATCGATCCGGTCCCCGGTGTCGGCGGCCGTCCGCATACGCAGTTCAGCCAGGACAACGTGAGCGACTGGGATTTCCTCTCCCGGCTGGCGGAGTCGGTCGGCGCCCAGATCGCCGTGCGCGAGGGCGCGCTGAACTTCCGTCTCGCGGAGAAGCCGTCGACCGCTCCCGCCACCACCGCGAAGGCCAACACCGACCCGCTGGTGCTCGAGGCGCATCGGACACTGGTCAGCCTGCGCGCCAGCGTCACCGCGGCCGAGCAGGTACCCGAGGTCGAGGCCCGCGGCTGGGACATCACGACCAAGAAGCCCGTGGTGGCCGTCGAAAAGCCGAAGAACGCGGGAACCGAGGTCGAGGGCGTCGACCCGGTCGCGCTCGCGAAAAAGTTCTCCAGCCCCAAGTACGTCTCGGCGGACACCCCGCGCCGGACCCAGGCCGAGGCCAAGGCGGCGGCGGTCGCGCTGTCCGAACGGCTCGGCGGCGCCTGCACCGAACTCGACGGGGTGGCCAAGGGCAACCCGAAGCTCCGTGCGGGCGCGGCGGTGACGCTGACCGGCGTCGGCAAACCGTTCGCCGGCAAGTACACGCTCACCAGCACCCGGCATCTGTTCAACGCGGAAGTCGGTTACACCACCGAGTTCGCCGTCTCCGGCAGGCAGGAACGCTCCCTCTACGGGCTGGTCGCCGGTGGCTCCAGGACTTCGGCGTGGCCCGGAGTGGTGCCCGCGGTGATCAGCGACGCCAAGGATCCCGCCGGGCTCGGCCGGGTCAAGCTCACTTTTCCCTGGCTGGATCAGGAATTCACCAGCAACTGGGCGCGCACGGTGCAACCCGGCGCCGGGAACGGGCGGGGCGCGATGGTGATGTCCGAGGTCGGCGACGAAGTGCTCGTGGGCTTCGAACAAGGCGACTTCGAGGCCCCGTACGTCCTCGGCGGGCTCTACAACGGCGCCGACGCGGTCCCGAAGTTCACCGCGCCGCCGATCGACGGCACCAGCGGCGAGATCGTCGTGCGGGGCTTCGTCTCCCGCAAGGGACACAAGCTCGAATTCGCCGAGCAGGACGGCATCGTCGTCGCCTCCGGGGACGGGAAGCTGGTGGTCAAACTCGACCAGAAGAACCAGATGATCGAAGTGACCAGCGGCAAAGGCGTCACGGTGAAGGCGCGGAACGGGGTGAGCATCGACGCGGGCACCGGTCCGCTGGAGCTCAAGGGCCAGAAGGTTTCCGTGAAGTCGTCGACCGACGCGACCATCGAGGCGGGCAGCAGCCTGAAGCTGTCCGGGACGGCGGGCGTGAACGTCGAAGGCGCGACGGTTTCGGTCAAGGGACAGGGCCAGGCGGAGCTGACGGCGAGCGGTGTCGTGACCGTGCGCGGCAGCGTGGTCAAGATCAACTGAGGGGGCTGAGATGTCTGCGGAAACCGGCACGGACGCTTGCGGCAGGTCGCGAAAGCCACTTTCGCGACACCTGACGTCCCGAAAGTGGCTTTCGCGACGCGCCGGCGACTACGCCCGCCAGGCAGACCAGCAACCGATACCCGCCGACGGACACTGAAGGGAGCAGGCATGCCACCAGCCGCGAGGGTCGGCGACCCGACCGGGCATCCGGGCGTCATCGCCGGGCCCGGTGTGCCGACCGTGCTCATCGGCGGGATGCCCGCCGCCACCGTCGGCACGCCGCACACCTGCTCGTTCCCGCCGCCCGCGGTGCATCCGCCGACACCGATCGTGCCGCCGGGCTGCCCGACGGTGCTGATCGGCGGCCTGCCCGCGGCGCGTATGGGCGACCTGGCCGCCTGCGGCGCGCCGATCGTCCTTGGCTGCCCGACCGTCCTGATCGGAGGCTGACGTGGATTTCCTCGGCAGAGGGCTGGCGTTCCCGGTGCGCACCGACGCGACGGGCTCGATCGCCTTGGTCAGCGGTGAACGCGAAGTCGTCGAGAGCATCCGGCTGATACTGGCCACCGCTCCCGGTGAACGGCCGATGCGACCGGAGTTCGGCTGCGCGGTGCACGATCTCGTGTTCGCGCCCGCCGATTCGGCCACCGCCGGGCAGATCGCCTACGAGGTGCGCACCGCGCTGGAGCGGTGGGAGCCGCGGATCACGCTCACCGATGTCGTGGTCGGGTTCTCGGAGGCCGAGCGCGGCACGCTGCTGATCGACATCAAGTACCAGCTGCGCGGCACCAACGACCCGCGCAACCTGGTCTTCCCGTTCTACGTGATCCCGCCGCACGAGTCCACTGAGGACGGTGCGTGATGTCGCTGCCCATGCCCAACCTCGACGATCGCCGGTTCCAGGACCTCGTCGACGAAGCGAAGTACCTCGTCCAGCGCAACTGTCCGGAATGGACGGACCACAACGTCTCCGATCCCGGCGTGACGCTGATCGAGACGTTCGCGCAGATGGTCGACCAGGTGCTCTACCGGCTCAACCGGGTGCCGGACCTGCATTACCTGCGGTTCCTCGACCTCATCGGCGTGCGCTTGTTCGCACCGACCGCCGCGCGCACCGACGTGACGTTCTGGCTCTCGGCGGCGCGTGACGTCCCGGTGGTCGTCTCCGAGGGGAAACAGGTCGCGAGTGTGCGCGACGAGGCCGAGGACCCGGTCGTGTTCACCGTGGAGCGCACGCTGACGATCGTGCCGTGTTCGCTCGCGGGCCTGGCGACCGGTGGCGCCGACCCCGGTGTGCCGCCGGTCGACCGCACCGACGAGCTGCTGGTCGGCGGCGAACCCGCGTGTTTCGCCGAAAGCCCCGCGCCCGGCGACGCCGTCTACTTCGGACTGTCGAATGCCGTGCCCGCTTGTGCGGTGCTGCTGCGGATGGACTGCGAGGTCGAGGGACAGGGTGTCGATCCGCACGACCCGCCGTGGGTGTGGGAGGCCTGGGACGGGCACGGCTGGATCGGTGGCGAGATCGACCGGGACAGCACCGGCGCGTTCAACCGGCCAGGGGACGTCGTGCTGCATGTGCCGCCCGGGCACACGGAGTCGGTGCTCGCCGGGCGGCACGCGGGCTGGATCCGTTGCCGCCTGACGGAACCGAAGCAGCATCAGCCGTTCTTCCAGCGGTCGCCGCGGTTGCGCTCGGCCGAGGCGTCGACGATCGGTGGCACGGTCGGCGCGGTGCACGCCGAGGTCGTGCGCGGCGAGATCGTCGGCACCTCGGACGGTCTGCCGGGACAGCGGTTCCCGCTCGGCAGGCGTCCGGTGGTCGCCGGCGGGGACGAGCTGATCGTGGAGGTGTCCGGTCCCGACGGCTGGCAGGAGTGGACCGAAGTGTCCTCGTTCGCCGAGTCGGGCCCGGACGACCGGCACGTCCAGCTCGACCGGGTCGCCGGTGAGATCGCGTTCGGCCCGGCCGTGCGCCAGCCCGAGGGTGGCATCCGGTACTACGGCGCCGTTCCGGCCAAGGCCGCGGCGATCCGGGTGCCCGCCTACCGGGCCGGTGGCGGACGGCGCGGGAACGTCGCCCGCGAGGTGCTCGAGGTGCAACGGGATCCGATCCCGTTCGTCAGCACTGTGGTGAACCGGCGTCCGGCGACCGGCGGGGTGGACGGCGAGTCGGTACGGGACGCGGCGGTCCGCGGCCCGCTGCTGCTGCGCACCCGCGACCGCGCCGTCACCGCCGAGGACTACGAACAGATCGCGCGCGAGGCCGCGCCGGAGGCGGCGAGGGTGCGCTGCGTACCCGCGCACGGCCCCGACGGCCGCGAGACCGGCGCGATCCGCGTCCTCGTCGTACCCGCCGTTCCCGACACCGGCGAGCTGAAGTTCGCGACGCTGATGCTCGACCCCGGGATGCGGACCCGGATCGAGCGCCATCTCGACGAACGCCGCTGTGTCGGCGCGCTCGTGTCCGTGGAAGCGCCGTTCTACCACGGCGTCACGGTCGTCGCCCGGCTGCGGTCGCGCCGCCGGACCAGCCCCGGCGCCCTCGGCCCGCGGGCGACGCAAGCGCTCTACGACTACTTCAATCCGCTCACCGGCGGACCGGACGGCGACGGCTGGCCGTTCGGCCGTCCGGTGCAGTCGGGCGAGGTCTTCGCGGTGCTGCAACGGCTTCCCGGGGTCGAGATGGTCGAAGACGTGCGCCTGTTCGCGGCCAACCCGGTCACGCGGGAACGCGGCGAGCAGGTCGACCGGCTCGACCTGCCGCCCCACGCGCTCGCGTTCTCGTTCGGGCACCAGGTCCGGGTCCGGGAGGGGGATCGATGAGAGCGGCCGTGCCGGGACTGCCGAGCCCGCACCCGATCGGCGAGCAACTGCCCTCGGTCTACGCCGAGGACCGGTTCGTCCAGGGCTTCACCGGTGCGCTCGACGAAGTGCTCGCACCGGTCTTCGCGACGCTGGACAACTTCTCGGGTTACCTCGACCCGAACCTGGCGCCGGAGGATTTCGTCGGCTGGCTGGCGCATTGGGTGGCGTTGCGCGTCGACGAAGGCTGGAGCCCGGTCCGGCTGCGCGAACTCGTGACCCGGTCGGTCGAACTGCATCGGTGGCGCGGAACGCAGCGCGGGCTCGCCGAGCACGTGCGGCTGCTGACCGGTGGCGCGGTCGAAGTGACCGACAGCGGCGGTGTCGTGGCGTCGCCGGAGCCCGGGGCGCCGCTCCCGGATCCGGGACCGCCGTGGGTCCACGTGCGGGTGCGGGTGCCCGAGCGGGACCGGATCGACGAACGGCGGCTGACGGCGACGGTCGTGGACGCGGTGCCGGCCCACGTGCGCGTCACGGTCGAAGTGGTGGAGGGGTAGGCGATGGTCATCTACCGGGAATGCGGGCATCAGGGCCCCGCCGACGTCGAGTTCTGCGGCGAATGCGGACGGTATCTGAAATGGGACGACGAGGAACCCGTCGCGGTGCGTCAGCCGGTCGCCCAGGCCCAGGTCGTGCAGCCCGCCGAACCGCTCGCGCCGGTCCGGCAGCCGCAGCAGCGGACGCTTGAGGAGCAGGTGCTCAATCCGGGCGACCTGATCTGCGGCAGATGCGGCAAGGGCAACGTGCCCACCCGCAACTTCTGCGGCCGGTGCGGCGCGTCCCTGGCCGAGTCGGAGGTCGTGAAGACCTCGTGGTGGCGTCGGCTGTTCCGCCGCGGCCCCCGGGAGCACAAGGCGGGGGAGCGGCCGGGCAAGGACGGTGTCCGCCGCCGTGCCGGCCGGGCCGGCGCCGCGCGACGCAGCGTCGGCAAGGCCGTCCGCCGGGTGATCGCGGTGATGCTGGTGCTCTCGGCGCTGATCTACGCGCTGTACCAGCCGTTCCGTGGCGCGATCAACACCGCCGCGGTCGGTCTGTGGGGCCAGGTGACGGGCATCTTCGAGACGAAGCTGAACCCGGTGCGCCCGAGCAAGGTGACCGCGAACGCGCAGTCGCCCGGCCATCCGGGGAACCTGGCCAGCGACAACGCCACGAACACCTTCTGGGCGGCGGGCGTCCAGAGCGAGCCCGTGCTGGTGTTCACCTTCGACCGCCCGGTGGACCTGCGTAAGGCGATCGTGCATTCCGGCAACCCCGCGAACTACCAAGCCGCGCATCGGCCGAAAACCCTGCATCTCGTGTTCTCCACGGGCAAGACCTACGACATGGTGCTCGCCGACACGCCGGACGCCCAGGAGGTCCCGATCGAGAACAGCGCGGGTGCGACGGGCGTCGAGCTGCACGTGGTCGGGCTGCATCGCTCGCTGGAAGGCATGGACGTCGCGATCTCCGAGATCGAACTGTTCGAGACCGGCTGAGGAGAGGTACGGCGGAAGTGGCGTGTCGCGAAAGCCACTTTCGCAACGTTGGAGGTTGGGAAAGTGGCTTTCGCAACGTCAGTGGAAGTGGTCTCCGCTCCCTCGCGACACGATCCGGCAGCCGCCACCGAGGAAGGACTGGATGACCATGCGCCCGAACCGAGCGGTGGCGGCGATCGCGTTCGTCGCGGTGCTGGGCGGAGCGGCGATCACCGGGGTGCTCGCGCCGACCGCGGCGCAGCAGCCCGCGCCTCCCGCCGCGCCGTACCGCGTCGGGTACGTCAGCGCCGCCACCACGGGCTTGTTCCAGGCTTCCGGCGAGGCACTGCCGCCGGGCGCCGGGAGCGTCGATTCCGACGCGTCCGCGGGCAAAGGCGGCCTGGTGTGGGTGAGCAAACGGGCCGTCCGCGACGGTGCCGAGCGGGACGGCGAGATCTGGTATCTGCGCGACGGCACCCGGGTGCCGTCGCGCCTGACCGACGACGCGGCCGCTGACACGAATCCGGCGTTGTCGCCCGACGGGTCGTCGGTCGCGTTCGTCTCGGAACGTACGGGCAGCAAGGACGTCTTCGTGATCGGCGTCGACGGCCGCGGGCTGCGCCAGGTCACCTCCGGACCGGCCGCGGACGATTCGCCGAGCTGGTCGCCCGACGGCCGCCGTCTCGTGTTCAGCGGCACCGGCGAGGATCCGGCCGGCGACCTCTACACCGTGCCGTCGGGCGGCGGCGCGCCGACGCGCCTGACCACCGATCCCGGCGCGGACACCCAGCCCGCCTGGGCCCCCACCGGTGGCCGGATCGCGTTCACCACCACCAGATTCGACCCGGCCGGGGACGTCGTGGTCATGGCCGAAACCGGTGGCGCGGTCACCCGGGCGGTACCGGAGCCCGGCGACTCGTCCGAGCCCGCGTGGTCGCCGGACGGCGCGCGGCTGGCCTTCACCACCCGGCAACCGGATCCGCTCGGTGACGTCAAACAGGTCGCGGGCGGTCAGGTCTCGGTGATCTCCGCGCTGTCCGGCGTCGGCGAGACCGAACCGGCCTTCCGCGCCGATGGGCAGCCGGTGTTCACCCGGCTCCACGGTGGGGCCACCACCGACATCTGGAGCTCGGACGCACGCGGCGGTGACCGCCGCGATCTCACGAACCGGCCGGACGCGGACGAAGCCGATCCCGCTTTCTCCCCGGACGGGACTTCGCTGGCCTACACGGAATTCGGCACCGGTGAGAGCCGGAACAGTCAGGTCGTCGTGGCGAACGCCGACGGCGGCGCACCGCGACCGCTGACCGCGGCCGAGCGCGGCAAACGGGAACGCCACCCGGCCTGGTCGCCGGACGCGACGAAGATCGCGTTCACCCGGACCGTGTCGAGCGGCGAGGGTTCCGACAGCTTCGTGAGGATCGTGCGCGTCGCGGACGGCCGTCCGCTCGGCGACATCCCGATCCCGGCACACCTGCGCGGTGACGACTCGCAGCCGGTGTGGTCGGCGGACGGGGCGAAGATCACGCTCACCCGCGCGGCCACCCGGATCGGGCCGCCGGGACCGTCCAGAGTGGACCCCGCGGTGGTGGACGTCCCGGTCGGGCGGGGCGGTTCGGCGCGGATCGGCAAGACGGTGGAGACCGACCGGATCCGGTCCCTGCCGGACGTCGTCCTGCTGATGGACCAGACCGGCTCCATGGGCGGGGTGATCGAGGACGTCAAGACGAACCTCGGCGCGGTCGTCGACAGCGTGCGGGAGCGGGAGAAGGAAGCGAACTTCGCCGTCGTGGCCTTCGGCGACGCGAAAGACCCGGCCCCGCGGCCGTTCCACGTTCAGCAACCGCTGACCCCGGCGGGTACCGACGCCGAGCGGAAACTGCTGTCCGACGCGTTCGCCCGGATCAAGGCGGACGGCGGCGGAGACACCGCCGAGGACTGGCTTCTGGCCTTGCGGAAGATCGCGACCGGAGCCATCACCTTCCGCCCGGGCAGCAGCCGGGTCATCGTCCTGGTCGGCGACGCGGCGAGCCACGAGACCCCACCGGACACCCGGGCGGAGGTGATCGCCGCCTTGAACGCGGCGAAGATCAGCGTGGTGGCCGTTCCCGCGGTCACCGGCGGGCCGAGCACGGATCCCGACCGCGGCCTCGACGCGCGGGGACAGGCGACCGCGATCACCAGCGCCACCGACGGTGTGCTCACGCCCGGCACCGACCCCGGCCGGATCTCGGAGGCGATCATCGCGGGAATCGGTGACCTCCCGGTCAGCGTCCAGCCGGTGAGCTTCTGCGATCCGGGCCTGACGATGACGTTCGATCCCGCGGGCCCGCAAAGCGTCCCAGGCGGCGCGAAGGCGCGGTTCACCGAAACGGCGACGGTGTCCCAGACGGCCGCGCCGGGTTCTTTCCTGCGTTGCCGCGTGGAGTTCCGGTTGAACGGGGAAACCACCGTGCGGCCGGGTTACACCGAGAACGTCACCGTCCGCGTCAAGGATCCGGCTCTGCCACTGATCACGCTGCACGACCGGACGGTGACCGGGACCGGCCCGATGGTGATCGAGTACCCCGCGACCGCGGTGGACGTGGACGGGAGCAGGCTCGAGCCGAGCTGCGTCCCCTTGTCCGGAAGCCTGTTCCCGGTCGGTGCCACCACGGTGACCTGCACGGCGAGAGGGAAGAACGGCACCGCCGTCGAGACCGCGGTCATGGCCGTCGCCCCGCCGGGAGAAGACCGGCGGAAGCAGTTGTGGCAGGTCACCCTGACCCAGCCTTCGCCGGACGTCGTCGTGCCGGGAGACCAGCGTGACCTTTCGTCGCTGTTCGGGCCGGGTTGCGGCGCCGGCGAAGAAGGCGCGGCGGACGTCTCGCCGGACGGGGCCACCCTCGCGTTCCAGAGCGGCTACGGGCTGGTCTGCGTGGCTCCCGCCGACGGGGGTGCGGCCCGGATCCTGGTGCAGCGCACGGGATACGTCGACGATCCGGCCTGGTCGCCGGACGGCGGGCTCGTCGCGTACACGAACTCGCCGAGCGAGGATCCGCCACGGATCGCGGTCGTTCCGTTCACCGGCGGCGACGGCCGGATCCTGATCGACGGCCCCGGTGGCGCCTCGCAGCCCACGTTCCAGCGGATCCCCGACCTCGCCGTGAGCACGAGCGCCGTACCCGCCGCGATCCCGTTCGAGGGGCTCACCACGGTCGAATTCGTCGTCACCAACCGCGGCGCGACCGCGTCGCCCGTGGTGGGGCTGTTCGTCCGGCTGACGGCCGGATTGCGGCCGTCGGCCGCAATCCCCACCAAGGGCACCTGTACACCCGAGCTGGTGTGCGCGTTCGGCACGCTGGTGCCGGGCGAGGAGGTGCGGGTGCGGTTCGGCGCGACCGGCCTGGCCGCCGGGGCGCAGGCGGCGACCGGAACGGTCACCACGGCCGGTCCCGACGCCGACGCACGGAACAACTCCGCCACTGCGGTCGTGACGGTCGGCGAAAAGCCGGCGCCACCGGTGACTCCCGGGTCCTTGTCGGTCGGGATGTCGGTCTCGGCGGTCCCGCTGTTCACCGGCGGCGACGACGTGGTGCTGACCTACTTGGTGCACAACGGTTCCCAGGCCGCGATGCCGGCCGTCCGGCTCGTGACCCAGCTGCCGCCCGGGCTTCCCGCGACTTCGGCCGCGCCCGGCTGTGTGCCCGGTGGCGGAAGCTGCGCGCTCGGGACGCTGGGGCCGGGGCAGACGGTCGCGGTCCGGATCTCGTTGGCCGCGAAGGCCGCTTTCGACGGCCAGGTGTCCGGAACGGTGAGCACGACCGGACCGGACAACAACGCCGGGGACAACACCGCGAACGCGCGTGTGGTGGTCCGGCAGCCGGTGGTCGAGCTGGATCCGAAGATCGGCACCCTCGGCTTCGTCCCGCGGGTGCGGGGAACGGATTTCCCGCCGGGCGCGGTGGTCCGGCTGGCCTGGTCGGCGGGTATCTCCGCGCCAGGGCTGGTCACGGTCGGCGCCGATGGCAGGTTCGAGGCGTACTTCTTGATCTTCCACCACGACCTGATCGGCCCGCGCACGGTGAACGTGGCCTCGGTGGGCGGCGTGAAATTCGGGACCGTGGGGTCGAATCCGATCCTTGTCGTGCTCCGCACCCAGCAACCCCCGTTCATCACCCGAGGCTGAAGGAGACACCTGACGATGCCGTCGGCACTCACGTGATCGAAGGCGGAACTCGCGTGATCGAAGGCGGATCACCCCGAGTGCGGCGTCCAGTCACGCGAGTCACGTCCCTGATCACGCGAGTCACGCCTCCGCCCACGCCGCGCTTGTGCCCGGTCCGTGAAGGCCTCCTTGAGGGACCCAGAGTCCCTCAAGGAGGCCTTCACGGACTTTCGACCGGCCCGAAAGCGGGTTCCGAGCACAACGATCGCTGCCCCTATGGGCAACCACCGGCGCACGGCCGCACACCCGTCCGCTGGTGCCGATCGCGGCGCCGGACGCGCAGACTTCCGGGTATGGGAGCAACGGCGACGCTGTCGGAGTCGGGTCTGGTCGCGGAACCGGGCCAGGAGATCAGCTGCTCGGTGACCATCCGCAACGCCGGCCGGGTGGTCGATCAGTTCGCGGTCGAGGTGGTCGGCGACCCGGGTGCCTGGGCCACCGCGGAACCGGCGACGGTGAATCTGCTGCCGGGGGAGACGGGTACGGTCGTCGTCCGGTTCGCGCCGCCGCGGTCGTCCGACGTCCGGGCGGGACTGATTCCCTTCGGTGTCAGGGTTTTCTCGAGCGAGGACCCGGCGGGGTCGGTGGTCGAGGAGGGCACCCTCCAGCTCGGCGCGTTCACCGAGGTGACCGCCGAAGTCGTCCCGGCGAAAGTGGAGGCCGGCTCCAAGGCCGACTTCGAAGTGGCCGTCGACAACCGCGGCAACCATCCGGTCGCCGTCGAACTGAGCGCGCTCGACCCCGAGGACGAGCTCGACTTCGAGCTCGAACGGAACCGGGCCGATCTCGCCCCGGGCACGGCCGCGTTCATCCGCCTGCGGGCCCGGCCGCGGAAACGGTTCCTGCGCGGGCAACCCGTACGTCACCGCTTCCAGGTGTTCGTCACCGCCGACGACGCCGAACCGCTCAAGACCGAAGGCACCATGGTGCAGCGGCAACTGCTGCCGAAGTGGTTGCTGCCCGCGCTGGCCGCGCTGCTGGTGTTGCTGCTGGCCTTGGTGACACTGTGGTTCACCGTGCTGAGGCCCGCGGTGAAGTCGGCCGCTCGTGAAGCCGCCCAGGAGCAGAACCAGGAGGTGATCAAGGCCGCGCAGGAGGCCGGTGGCGCCGCCGGGGAGGCGAAGAAGGACGCCGATCAGGCCAAACAGAACTCCGAAGACGCGATGAAGGCCGTCGGGCTGACCCCACCGCCGGACGGCGCGCCTCCCGGTCCCAGGGCGTCGAACGGTGTCCCCAACCCCGCGGGCAACGCGAACGGGACACCGACCGACTTCCGGGTGGCGGCGGACGCGGCCGTCGACTCGAACGTCAACCGCTTCGCCGAATTCCCCTACACCCTGCCGGACGCCACGAAAACACTGGTCGTCACCGACCTCATCCTGCAGAACCCGCGTGGTGACAACGGAACCCTGCGGCTGTTGCGGGACGCCGGTGGCACCAAGACCGTCCTGCTGGAAGTCGGCCTCGCGAACTTCCGCGACCTCGACCACCACTGGTTGCAGGCATGGCGGTTCGCCCCCGGTGAGAAGATCGTCCTCGCGGTCAGCTGCCAGACGCCGGGCGGCGGCGGCCGGTGCACCCCGTCGGTCTCCTTCTCGGGCCGGGTCGAATAGACCGGATCAGATCAACCCCTCGCGCAAGGCGAACGCGACGGCGTGAGCGCGGTTGCGGAGCTGGAAACGGTTGGTGATGTCGTGCAGGATCGACTTCACCGTCCGCTCGGAATAGCTCAGCCGGTCGGCGATCTCCTTCGTCTCGAACCCGTCGGCGACCATCCGCAGCACCGTGGTCTCGCGTTGCGACATCCCGGCCAGATCCCAGCCGTTCGGTTTCAGCACGTCCCGCTGCAACCGGGACACCCGGGACAGCAGGCGGCCGAGGAGATCCGGCGGCAGCGCGCCTTCGCCGGCGGCCGCGGCCTTCACCAGCCGCACCAGGGTGTCGGGGGTGGCGTCGGCCCGCCGGATGATCGCGGAGACGCCGTTGCCCACCACGTCCAGCAGTTCCGAGTCGTCCACCTCCCCGGCGACCAGGACGACCCCGGCGCAGCCGGCGCAGTGGAGGCTGCGCAGCAGCTGCCGGGCCTCCTCGTTCAGCCGCTCGACGATGACCAGTACGACGGCAGGTTCGTCGGTGTCGTCGGCGAAGCGGATCTCAGGGCGTGCGCGCAGCGCGGCGGTGACGCCCGCGTGCGTGATGGTGTCGGTGGCATGGAGCAGCACCGGGATCTGGTCGACGAGCATCGATGAACCCCTCCCGCGAACGGCGTTTCGTCATTCACAAGGATCGTGCGGACGGGGTTTCGCGAACAGGGATCCGGAGTCCCGATATGTCCCGTTTTGCTGCTCCGATCGAGCGACGCCCGCCTTCCTGATCTTGGCGATCGCCTGGGCCCGGTCGGTGACCTGGAGCTTGCGGAAGATATGGGACACATGGTTTCGCACGGTTTTCGGGCTCAGCACCAGCTGGTCGGCGATGGAGGCGTTCCCCATGCCCTGCGCGATGAGCCGCATGATCTCCCGTTCACGCGCGGTCAGCTTCGGGAAGGACTCGTCGCGCGGGGGTTCCGTGCCCAGCAGGGAAAGCACCTGGGTCGCGATCGCCGGGCTGAAGATCGCCTCGCCGTCGCCGATCACCCGGACCGCGCGGACGACCTGCTCGTTGCGCGCCCCCTTGAGCAGGTAGCCGCGCGCCCCCGCGCGCATGGCGGCGAACACCGCGGCTTCGTTCTCGAACATGGTCAGCATGAGCACACCGGTGTGCGGGCTGGCGTTCACGATCCGGCGGGTCGCCTCGACGCCGTCGAGGTCCGGCAGGTTCAGGTCCATCAGGATGACGTCGGGCGCCAGCCTGCCCGCTTCCGCGACCGCGGTGAGGCCGTCGGCCGCCTGCCCGGCGACCTCGATGCCGTTGGTGCCATGGAGCATCGCGCAGATGGCCGCCCGGAAGGCGGGATGGTCGTCCACCACGAGGACACGGAGGGGCGGGAACATCGCGCTCACTCCTTGGTGGCGAGCGGCAGCCAGGCGGCGATCCGGGTACCGCCCGAGGGCACCGGCTCGATCACGCAGCCGCCGCCGAGTCCGGCGGCGCGTTCCCGCATCGAACGCAGCCCGGTCCCGCCGACCGCGGGCGGCGTCTCACCGCTCGTGCCGACCCCGTCGTCGACGATCTCCACGCGCAGATCGCCGTCCAGCGGCCAGAGACGCACCGTGCACTGCCGGGCGCCGGAATGGCGGGCGATGTTCACGAGCGACTCGCGGATGATCCGGTACGCGGTGACCTCCACCTCGGCCGACAGCGGCGGCAGCTCGCGGCGGACCTCGACGGACACCGCGAGCGGACCGTGCTCGGCGGGTACCCGGTCGGCGAGCAGCCCGGCATACCGGCGAACGGCCGTGACGAGACCCGCTTCGTCGAGCGCGGGCGGACGGGCGTCGGTCACGATGCGGCGCAGTTCGGTGATGGCGCCGTAGAGTTCCTCCTCCAGCCGGGACAGGAGCCGCTCGGTCCCGGCCCGGTCACGGACGATCAGGTCACGGGCCGCCCGCAACCCGAGCACCGCCATGGCGAGTGTCGGGCCGACGCCGTCGTGGAGGTCGTTGAGCACCGTCCGGAGCCGGTCTTCGTACCCGGCAGGATGAACGACGTCGGTGACGACGAATGTCCGGCGCATTTTCTCCCCCGTCGGGCGGCATGATCCGGCTCCCGTGGCGTCCGGGGAACCGGTTCTCGCAGGTGGCGCGGCTCGGTTGGGCGTAGCGTTCTGGTCACTCGCAGTACTAGTCGCGCGACCCGGTCCCGGCGTTTCCCCGCCTGCCGCCGGTTCAGGTAACGGTTTGGAGCCGATGCGGATGGTCGCCGCCGTCGGTCACCATCCGCATCGGCGGCGAACGCCGTAATAAGGGTTCGAGAATTCGGGTCATAAAATGCTGGTGCTCGCTTCGAAGTATGATGCGCGCGAGTGAACTTTCTCGACAGTGGACGAACCGTGCCGGACAATCGGATTCGCGCGGCACCCTGCGAACAATGCCTTCTGTTGCGCTCAGTTCCCTGCTCCCATCATTTGGCGAAAAGGAAACCCATGCATGACGACGATGAACCGGTAGGCCGGGTGCTCGGCAGGCGGCAGGCGTTGATTCTGCTCGGCGCCGCCGGTGCGACACTCGCCGCCGCCGGCTCCGCCACGGCGAGCACCACCACGTCCACCCCCGGGGTCTGCACGCTGGATTGCGTGGTCAAGCCGGAGCAAATGGAAGGTCCGTATTTCGTCGACGAACGACTCAATCGCTCCGATATCCGCAGTGAGCCGTCCACCGGGCAACTGGTTCCCGGTACCGCGCTGGTCATCAATTTCACCATTCAGCAGGTTCGGCAGCAGCAGTGCACGCCGCTGGCGGGTGCGATGATCGACCTCTGGCAGTGCGACGCGTTCGGGCTGTACTCCGACATTCCGTCGCAGGGAAGCCGAGGCCGCCGTTTCCTGCGCGGTTATCAGAACACCGACCAAGCGGGCACCGCCCGGTTCACCACCATTCTTCCCGGCTGGTACACCGGACGCACGCTGCATATCCACGTCAAAATACGCACCATCGGGACCAACGGCAGGCCGTACGAGTTCACCTCGCAGCTCTACTTCACGCCCGAGTTCGGCGCGGCCTATCTGCGGACCGATCCGTACCGGCGGAAAGGTCCGGCCGACACGACCAACGGCCGGGACTCGATCTACCGCAACGGCGGATCCCAAATGCTGCTGCGCCCGCAGCAGAGCGGAACCGGCTACGTGGCGGACTTCGCCATCGGTCTCGACCTGTCGAACACGCAGGTCGGCCGCCCCGACTAGGCGACCGCCGCCGAGTGACCCGGCTCGGGCCGAAGGCTCCCATCCGCGCAAACGGAGCGGCGAAAGGGTCCATAGGCCCGGGGGTGGGTGGATTTTGGGGGGGTGGATGACCGGCAACCCAGACGCCGCCT
>NZ_JBHXIB010000018.1:77787-144084 GCF_042723975.1 Amycolatopsis sp. NPDC058340
GTTGTTTGGTTTGGGGGGCTCGGTTTTGTTTAAAAGACCCCCCGCCGCCGTGTCCCCGGGCGGGGCCCGACGCCTCCCTCCGCCCAATCCGCCGCGGCGAAGGGAGCCTTCGGCCCGCGTCTGTGTGGATTTCGGGGCGTGGGATGACCGGAAACCCGCACGCCGCCTCAGTCGCGGTGACAAGCGGATGCCGCCGGTCACGCCGAGTGGCTACAGAGGCGACGTTGGGGCGCCCGCGATAACGCCGTCACCCGCTGGACCGGCTTCGATCGGGTGGCTCCTGCCTGCGGACTTGACCGCCGACGATAATAAGACCAAACTTCATTGGCGAAAAGGGGTCATCTCGACGAACGACCCGGAGCAGGCGAAGCGGTCGGTGCGCGGACCGGTCGCGGGCGCGACCGTGGGCGTCGGCGGCGGCCGGCCCGTAGCCCGACCATTGAGGAGCTGACCAGTGGAATCGCCGACGTTTGTGGTCATCGGTGCCGGTCTCGCCGGCGCGAAGGCCGCGGAAGCCTTACGCGACAAGGGATTCGACGGGCGGATCGTGCTGCTCGGCGAGGAAGGGCACCGGCCGTACGAACGGCCGCCGCTCTCGAAGGACATGCTCACCGGAAAAGCCGGGCCCGACAGTGCCTTCGTGCACGACGAGAGCTGGTACTCCGGCCACGAGGTCGACCTGCGGCTCGGCGCCCGCGTCACCGCGATCCATCGCGCGGCCCACGAGGTCGAGCTCGCCGACGGCACCCGGGTCGGCTACACCAAACTGCTGCTGGCGACGGGTGCCGAGCCTCGCGTCCTGCCGGGTGCGGAGGGCGCGCTCACGCTGCGCCGCCTCGGCGACACCGACCGGCTGCGGCAGGTATTGGCGTCCGGGTCCCGGCTCGCCGTGGTCGGCGCCGGGTGGATCGGTCTCGAAGTGGCTGCGGCGGCCAGGCAGGCCGGTCTCGACGTGACGGTGCTGGAAGCGCTCGAGCTGCCACTGCTGCCCGTGCTGGGGCCCGACGCGGCCAAGGTGTTCGCCGACCTGCACACCGCGCACGGCGTCGACCTGCGGCTCGGGGTCAAGGTGTCCGAAACGGGCGCGAGGCATGTCGGTCTCGCCGACGGCACCCGTGTCGACGCCGACGCCGTTCTCGTCGGGATCGGCGCGGTCCCGAACACCGCGCTGGCCGAAGCCGCCGGGCTGACGGTGGACAACGGCGTCCGCGTCGACGCCCACCTGCGCACCGAGGATCCGGACATCTTCGCCGCCGGGGACGTCGCCAACGCCGATCACCCGTTCCTCGGCCATCCGGTCCGGGTGGAGCACTGGGCGAACGCGCTCAAGCAGCCCGCCGTCGCGGCCGCCGGGATGCTCGGCAAGGACGAAACCTACGACGAACTGCCGTACTTCTTCACCGACCAGTACGACCTCGGGATGGAGTACCTCGGCCACAACGCCGGCCACGACCGGGTCGTCTTCCGCGGCGACGTCGGGGCGCGGGAGTTCATCGCCTTCTGGCTCAAGGAAAACCGGGTACTGGCGGGGATGAACGTCAACGTCTGGGACGTCACCGACCCGATCAAGGCCTTGATCCGCGGCGGGCGGCCGGTGAACCCCGGCCGCCTCGCCGACACCTCGGTGCCACTCGGGGAGGTCGCCGTCGGCTGAACCCCGAGGAGCGGCGGGCCGGGTTCTCAGACCTTGCGTCCGACGCCGGCGTAGACATCGTCCGGCTCGATGTCGCGGAGGCCCGGTTCCGCATGCCACAGCGGCGCGCTCACGACCCCCGGTTCGACCAGGTCCAGTCCGTCGAAGAGGGCGGCGACCTCGGCGTAGGGGCGGAAATACATGGGGTCCCGGCTGTTCTTCATCGCCTCGGTGACCGCCGCCATCGCCTCGGGCGCGTGGTCGGCGGTCAAATGCGACAGCGCGACCAGGCTGCCGGACGGCAGCGTTTCGCGGTACCGGGCGACGATCTCGGCGGGGCGCAGACTGTCCGGGATGAAATGGAACACCGCGACCATGAGCAGCCCGATCGGCCGATCGAAGTCCAGCATCCCTTGCGTCGCCGGGGAATTCAGCACCTCCTCTGGCCGGCAGAGGTCCGCCTCGACGACGGTGGCGTTCGGATTCCCGTCGAGGATGAGGCGGCTGTGGGCGACGGCGACCTTGTCGTAGTCGACGTAGACGACTTTGCAGCCGGGGTCCATGTCCTGCGCGATTTCGTGCACGTTGCCGACGGTCGGAATCCCCGAGCCCAGATCGAGGAACTGGGTGATGCCCTGTTCGACCATGTACCGCACGGCCCGGCGAAGGAACGACCGGTTGGACGCGGCGACCCGGCGTCCCGACGGCAGGACGGCCACGACCTTTTCCCCGACGGCGCGATCGGCGTCGAAGTTGTGGCTGCCGCCGAGCAGCCAGTCGTAGACCCGAGCCGCACTGGGCAATCGGACGTCGACACCCTCTGGAACCCGTTCACCCTGCACGGACACCCTGCACCTCATTACGCGTCGGTCGGCGGAAACCCTTTGTCCCCAAGACGGTACCGAGTCTGATGCCCGTGGCAAGCCTGCCGCGACCGGCTGCGACGAGTGCACCCATCGTGTGACGCGGTCACGCTGGGTCGGCCATTCGGCCGATGGGGACCCGGCCGATGAGCTGATCCAGTCATGATCTTCGCCCCATAGTGTGACGACTGTCAGTAATTCGTCGTCTACGGGGAGATCACGATAATGCTTCGCAAAACAGGGATACTGGCGGTCGGGCTGGCCGCGGCGGGAGCGGTGCTGATACCGGGGGTCGCCGCGGCGGACGGCGGGCCGACGCCCTACGTCATCGGCGGGCACGACGCGACCGAGGACTACTCGTTCATGGTGTCGCTGCAGCAGGGCGGGAACCATTTCTGCGGCGGCTCGCTGATCAGCGAGGACTGGGTGGTGACCGCGGCGCACTGCGTGAAGGGAGCGAAGCCGGGGGAGATCAGGACCAGGATCGGGGCGCGGCAGCACAACAGCGGGGGGACCGAGACCGGCGTCAGCCGGATCATCGTGCATCCGGATTTCGTCGGGGAGAAGCCGCCGGGCGGGGACATCGCGTTGGTGCGGTTGGACAAACCGGTGACCGAGAAGCCGATCAAGATCGCCGAGGCGGTGGGCGACGCGGGCACGGCGACCCGGATCCTCGGCTGGGGCGAGCACTGCGCCGAGCAGAACTGCGGTGCGCCGGAGATCCTCCAGGAGCTGGACACCAAGGTGAGGCCGGCCGGGGATTGCCGCAATCTGGCCACGGGCAAGGAGATCTGCACCGGTTCCGACACACCGGACGCGATGGGCTGCTACGGCGACTCGGGCGGGCCGCAGATCAAGGGCAGGCCGGGTGAGTGGGAACTGGTCGGTGCCACCAGCCGCGACGGTGACGCGGATCCGAAATGCGCGAGCGGGCTGGGGATCTGGACCGATGTGACGGTGTACCGGGACTGGATCGCCGAGCAGCAGGCGAGCCACTCGGGCCGCGGGGCGTGACGTCCGGGCGAGGACGGTCGTCACGTGACCGTCCTCGCCCGTTCGCTCCGGACCGTCAGCGGGGCGCGAGCCCCTCCAAAGAGGACAGTGGCGCCTTGTGCAGGTTCGAGATGATGTTCCTCGGCTTGTCCGCGGCCTTGCTGTAGTAGTGCGCGCCGGACTCGAACGCCAGGTAGACGTTGCTGCCGTAGACCGTCAGCCCCTCGGACATGCTCGGCGCGCGGAAGCAGTGCTTCTTGGCCGTGTCCAGGTCCTTGTCGCCGGCGCCGCGCCGGACGACGTAGATGTTGCTGCGGTTGTTCCTGCCGTGCGAAGTGCTGTAGATGAACAGGTCCTTGGTGACGATGAGACCCTGCGTCTTCGTCGGCACCTCCCACGACCCCGGCCGGTAGCTCAGCTTGCCGTCGGAACCGACGGTGTACGAGTGCATCAGTCCGCGTTTGGCGTCCTCGAACTTGCCCGCCCACAGCGTGTCGGTCGGGCCGTGGCTGGTGAGGAACGAGGAGGCGTAGACGGTCTGCGCCTTCCCCTCCTGCTCGATGGGCAGCGACTTCTTGATCGCGTTCTTCAGCTTCGCCAGCGAGTACTTGCGGATCGTGTCGCCCTTGCCCGACACGAAAGCCCAGCCCTGCTTCTCGAACACGGCGATCCCGCCGACGTGCGAGTACGCGAGCAGCGCCTGGCCGACCTGCTTGCCGGTCTTGGCGTCGATGCCGATGATGATCGCGCTGCGGTGGCCCGACTCGTACGAGCTGACCAGGATCAGGTCGTTCGAGCCGTCCCAGTTCGACCAGGTCGCCGTGCCCTGGGGGATGTTGGTCGCCAGCGCGGGGACGGGGTGGCTCTTGCTGAACCGGTTGTCGTAGGCGTAGGAGGCGGATTCCCCGTGGTAGAAGGGCCCGTCCTTGCCGCTGGACTTCGTGTCACAGGTGATGGCCGCGGCCTCAGCGGAGGCGGTGCCCACCACGGTGAGGCCGAGCAGCAGCGTGCTCGCCGCGGCGGTGATCGTCGCCTTCTTGAGTAGCGTCTTCATTCGTTCCCTTGTAGTCGTCGGGCGTCCGGTTCTCAACTTGGACTCGCGGGAGGCGCGTGCGGTTCCGGTGGCTCACGTCCTTTCCCGCCGAGCCGATACGGCGGCGGGTCGCTGCCGCGCGGTGGATCGGTTTCCGGACCCGGCTGCCGTCGTGAGTCCGCGAAGTGTCCACAAGGGACAGTTCGCCACGATGGGTGACCGGTTTATGTCATGATGTCCGCTTCTCGCCCGGGTCGTGAGTGAAAAAGAGGGTTAGAACGATCATTGCCACTCACGACCCCGGCGCAGGACGGCCATGCCTCAGGCGTCGCCGCCCTGCCGCGCATCGAAGCCCGCCCCGCCGGAGATCGAAGTCCGCCCCGCCGGAGGCGGCCCGGCTGCCGATCGCCAACGGCGTCGTCGAGCGGTTCCAAGGAGCCGGTCTTCCGAGCTGTGCGACTACCGCGCCTCGCCCCGGGCAAGGGTGAATTCTTACTCGTTCCGGGAGCGGGTCGCATTTCTGAATCGATTGTGGAAAATTGTCCACTTTGTTTTCGTTAATATGCTTCCCGGCACAGTGTCGGTTAATATCCGACACATTACTGAATGTGATCAACCGAGTGTCGTTGGTGGCCGGAGGGTTCGCCGCGAAAGCAGCCAAGGCTGCCGATTGGACTGGAAGACGTGGGTAGCTGCGTCTTGTGGTCCAAGATCAGTGCGCCATTCGGACCAAATAGGCGGAAATCGTATTCCTCGTCGCGGCCGGCCGTCTTAACCTTGCGTAATTCTTCACCTGCATGGTCACTGGGGAGCAAGATGAAGTCCACGCCGTTGTCGCCGCGCGCCCGAAAAGCCTCGGAGCGACTGCTCGACGCCCGATGAAACAAGCCGGCTGCGTCAGCCGATTCGATGTGCTCGCCCGGCGATCGCCCGACCGGATAGCGGTCTTCGAACACGGCTCCGTGCTCACCTACGCCGCGCTCGCCGGGCTCGCGGGCGGCCGCGCGCTGCGGTTGCGCGACGCCGGGGTCCGGCCGGGGGAGCGGGTCGGGCTCGTCACCGGGCACGGCGGCGCCGCGATCGCGGCGATCCTCGGCACCCTCGCCGCGGGCTGCACCTACGTGCCGCTGGACCCGACCTTCCCCCGGGAGCGTCTCGAGTACCAGATCGCGGCCGCGCGGGTGACCGCCGTGCTCGCGGATCCGGACCACGTCGAGCTGGCGGAGTCCTTGTGCCGCACCGGATCCGCGCGGCTCGTGCGCTCGGGCACGGAGACCGCGCCGCTCCTGGTGCCCGAGCCCGATCCGGACAGCCCGGCGTACGTGCTGTTCACCTCCGGGTCCACCGGCAGGCCGAAGGCCGTCGCGCAGACCCACCGCAACCTCCTGCACGTCGTCGACAACCAGATCGCCGCGCTCGAAATCACCGCGGCCGACCGGCTCAGCCTTCTCGCGTCGTTCGGCTTCGACGCGGCGATCCCGGACCTGTACCCCGCCCTGCTCACCGGTGCCGCGCTCGTACCGGTCGACCTGCGCGCCCACGGCCTCGCCCACGCCGCGCGCGAGCTGGCCCGGCACGAGGTGACCGTCTACCACTCGACGCCCACGGTCTACCGGCACCTGCTCGACATCGTCGGCGACACCGGCCTCCCGTCCGTGCGGACCGTGCTGCTCGGCGGCGAGCGGGCGACCCACGCCGACGTCCGCCGCGGCCGGTTCGCGCCGGACTGCGTGTTCGTCAACGGCTACGGCGCCACCGAGGTGACGTTCGCCGCGCACTACCGGACGACCGCCGCCGAGCTGGACCCGGACGCCGACGGGCCGCTGCCGATCGGGCGGGCGCTGCCCGGATTCACGCTCACCGTGCTGGACTCCGGCGAACTCGAAGTGCGGGGGCGGCACCTCGTCGACGGCTACCTCGACCAGCCGAGCCCGGCGTTCGGGGTGACGGCCGACGGCGTCCGTCGCTACCGGACCGGCGATCTCGCCACGCTGCTGCCGGACGGGAACCTCGTCTGCCTCGGCAGGCTCGACCGGCAGGTCAAGGTCCGCGGCTTCCGGGTGGAGCTGACCGAGATCGAAGCCAGGCTCGCCGAACAGCCCGGCGTGGCCGAAGCCCGCGCGATCGTGCGCGACGGCGACCTGCTCGCCTACGTGACCCCGGACGGCCCGCGTCCGGACGGCCGGATGCTGCGGGCCGCGCTGGCGGACGTCCTGCCCGGCTACTCGGTCCCCGCGGCCGTCGCGGTGCTGGACGGATTTCCGCTGACCGTCACCGGGAAACTCGACGAACTCGCGCTGCCGGACCCGCGGACGATCACGACCGTCCCGCCCGAGCGGCTGACCCCGGACGAGGAACGCGTGCACCGGATCTGGTGCGCGGTGCTTGGCCGTGACCGGGTGGGGCGCACCGAGGCGTTCTTCGACGCCGGCGGCGACTCGCTGCGGCTCGGCCGGGTGCAGGCCGGGCTGGCCGACGAGTTCGGGGTGGACGTCCCGCTGCTCGCCCTGTTCGAGCGTACGACGATCGCCGGGCAGGCCGCCTGGCTCACGGAGTCCACTTCGGACATTCGACAGCCGGTCACGGCGGAGGAGCAGGCCGGGGACCTCATCGCCGTCGTCGGGCTGGCCTGCCGGTTCCCCGGCGCGCCGGACGCCGCCTCGTTCTGGTGGAACCTCTGCGCGGGCGTCGACTCGATCCACGACTACACCGACGACGAGCTGGCGGCGCTGGGCATCGGGCCTGGCCTGCGGGCCGACCCGGCGTACGTGCGGGCGGGCGGCCGGATCGAGGGCGTCGAGGAGTTCGACGCCGGGTTCTTCGGGTTCACCGACGGCGAGGCCGCGCGGACCGACCCGCAGCACCGGCTGTTCCTCGAAACCGCGTGGCAGGCACTGGAGGACGCCGGGCGGGACCCCGCCGCCGAGACCGGGCCGGTCGGGGTGTTCACGTCCACCTCGGTGAACCGCTACTTCCTGTTCCACCTGTTCGGCAACCCGGCGGTGACCGGTGACGTCGACCCGGACGACTGGGAGGGGCGGCTGCCCGGCCGCCAGCTCACCGACCATCTTCCCAGCCAGGTCGCCTACCGGCTCGGGCTGACCGGGCCGGCGGTGGCCGTGCAGAGCGCGTGCTCCAGTTCGCTCGCGGCGGTGGCGCTGGCCGCGCAAAGTCTCCTGGACTACCGGTGCGACGTCGCGCTGGCCGGCGGGGCGAGCGTGACGTGGCCGCGCTATCGCAGCGGTGGGCTCGTCTCGCCGGACGGCCGGTGCCGCGCGTTCGACGTCGCCGCGGCGGGCGCCGGGTTCGGCTCGGGCGCCGGGGCCGTCGTGCTTCGGCGGCTGGCGGACGCGGTCGCCGACCGCGACCACGTCTACGCCGTGCTGCCGGGCTGGGCGATCACGAACGACGGCCCGGACCGCGCGGGCTACGCCGTGCCGGGACCGGCCGGGCAGGCGGCCGCGGTGGCCGAGGCGCTGGCCGTCGCGGACGTGGCCCCGGACGAGGTCGCGCTGCTCGAAGCCCACGGCAGCGGCACCCCGCTCGGCGACGCGATCGAGGTGGCCGCGCTCAACCGCGTCTACCGCGACGTGCCGCCGGAAACGTGCGCGCTGGGTTCGGTGAAGACGAACATCGGGCACCTCGACGCGGCGTCCGGTATCGCCGGGCTGATCAAGACCGTGCTGTCCGTGCGGCACGGCGTCATCCCGCCGAACCTGCATTTCACGGCCCCGCATCCGGAGGCCGACCTGGCGGGCGGCCCCTGGTACATCCCGGCGAAGGCGACCGACTGGCCCGTCCGCGAGCGGCGGGTGGCCGGGGTCAGCTCGTTCGGCATGGGCGGCACGAACGTGCACGTGATCGTGGAGGAGGCCCCCGCCGTCCCGTCACGGCCGGAGGCGGGCGGCCCGTTCGTCCTCCCGGTGTCCGCGCGTGACGCGAAGGCGTTGCGTGAGGCGGTTTCCCGGCTTCGCGACCGGCTCGCCACGGACGCGCCGGACCTCGGGGACGTGGCGTACACGCTTTCCGTCCGGCGGGCGTTCGCGTGCCGGGCCGCCGTGGTGGCGGATTCGGCGGAGTCGGCGGTCGCCGCGCTCGACGCGGTGCTGGCGAACGGAACCGACGTCGAAGGCACGGCCGGGGCGGAGCGGGACCTGGCCGTCCACTGGGCCGGGGGCGGCGAGATGGAGTGGGACGCGGGCGGCGAACCCGGCCGCGTCCCGTTGCCGGGCTATCCGTTCCAGCGGGAGCGGCACTGGATCGACCCGCTGCCTCACCACACGACCGACCAGGAGATCCCTCGGTGACCGACACCTTGCCCGTCACGGGTGGCCACGGCCCGCCACTGTCCTATCCGGACACCACACTCACCGGGCTGATCCTCGCCCAGGCCGCGCGCACCCCCGATGCCGTCGCCGTCCGGCAGGGCGAAACCCGGCTCACCTACCGCGAACTCGTCGCGTCGGCGACCGGCGTCGCCCGGCTGCTGCGGGCCAGGGGCGCCGGGCCCGGTACCCGCGTCGGTGTCTGCGCCGACCGGCGGCCGGAGCTGATCTCGACCGTCGTCGGGGTGCTGCTGTCCGGCGCCGCCTATGTGCCGCTCGAACCCGGCGGCCCGAAGGCGCGGCTGGCCGAAATCGCCGCGGACGCCGAGATCTCCCTCGTCATTGGTGATCGCGCGCGGGCCGAATTCGGTGCCACGGCGGGTATCGAGACGCTCGATGTGCCGCCGCCCTCGGACGAACCCGCCGAATGCCCAGCCGGGCCGGACGACCTCGTCCACCTTCTCTACACCTCCGGCTCCACCGGACGGCCCAAGGGCGTGCTGACCAGCCACCGCAACGTGGTCGCGTTCGTCACCGGGTTCGCCGCCGCCCTCGGGATCCGGCCCGGTGCCCGGGCACTCGGCATCTCCTCACTCGCCTTCGACGCCTTCACCATGGACGTTTTCGTCCCGCTGGCGCACGGCGGATCGGTCCAGCTCACCAGCGCCGCCGACCGGGCCGATCCCGAACGGCTGCGGCGGTTCCTCGTCGAGCACGACGTCGAGTGGGGCTTCGTCACGCCGACGCTGCTGTCCATGGTGGACCCCGCGGCCGTTCCCGGCTGGCGCGTCATCGCCTGCGGTGGCGAGCCGGTACCCGCGGAGCTCGCCGCGCGCTGGCTGCCGGGACGGCGGTTCTTCAACGCCTACGGCCCGACCGAGACCACCGTCGTGGTCGTCACCGACGAGGTCACCGGCATCCCCGCCGACCCGCTGCCGCTCGGCCGCCCGACGCCGAATCACCGGGCGTATGTCGTGGACGCCGAACTGCGGCCGGTCGCGCCCGGCGAGATCGGCGAGCTGCTCATCGGCGGCCCGGGTGTCGCGCGTGGCTACCTCGGCAGCCCGGAGCTGACCGCCGCGAAGTTCGTCGAAGACCCGATGAGGCCGGGGGAGCGGCTCTACCGCACCGGAGACCTGGCCCGCGAGCTGCCCGACGGCCGTCTGGAGTTCCTCGGCCGTGCCGACCGGCAGGTGAAGGTCCGCGGCCAGCGCATCGAGCTGGGCGAGGTGGAGGCCGCGCTCACGACCCATCCGGACGTCGACGCCGCCGCCGTGGCGGCCGTCTCGGGTCCGGCGGGCACGCGGCTGGTGGCCTTTCTCGCACCGGCGTCCGCACCGTCCGATGTGGACGAACTCGGCCGGGACCGGCTCACCGCGGCGATGCGCCCGGCCGCGATCCGGGTGCTCGATCGCCTGCCGGTCAACCCGGTCACCGGCAAGATCGACCGGCCCGCGCTGCGCGAGCTGGCCGAAGCGGCACTGGCCGGAGGACAAGACCTCGGCCCGCTCGGTACCCCGGCCGAACGCGCGGTCGCGGCCATCTGGCGGCGCGTGCTCGGCGACGGCGCGGGGACGGATTTCCTCGCTTCGGGAGGGAATTCGATCGCCGCGATGCGCCTGGTCGCGGCGCTGCGGACGGAGCTGGCCGCGGACGTCGCGACGGAGGACGTCTTGGCCGGCGGCACGCTCGACGGGCTCACCCGGCGGGTCGCGGCCGCGTCACCGCTGACCGGGCCGGGGCTGACCACCGGGCACGCGCCCGCGTTGTCCCCGCAGCAGCGGCGGCTGTGGTTCCTCGACCAGCTCGCCCCGGACGCCGCGCCGTACAACATCGCGATGGCGTTCCGGCTGACCGGCTCGCTGGACGTCGATGCGCTGCGCCACGCGTTGCGTGCGGTCGCCGAGCGGCATGACGTGCTCCGCTGGCGGATCCGCGCCGTCGACGGCGCGCCGGTGGCGGATCGACTGCCGCCGTCGGACGTTCCGCTGCCGGTGGCGCCGGTGACCGAGGACGGTCTGAGGGCCCGGCTGGCCGCCGACGCCGCGACGCCGGTGCACCTCGACCGTGAGGCTCCCTGGCGCGTGCGGCTCTACCGGCTCGGCGAGACGGAGCACGTGCTCGGTTTCACGCTGCATCACGCGGTGTTCGACGGCTGGTCGCAGGACCTGCTGTGCGCCGACCTGTCGGCGGCCTACCGGGGCGAGCCGCTGCCGCCGCCGGTGGCGTCCTATGCGGACTACGCGGTGTGGCGGGCCGCCCGCGACGAACGCCGGGAAGCCGTGGATGTCGCGTGGTGGACCGGACATCTCGCCGGTGCACCGACCACAGTGGACCTTCCGCGCGACCGGCCGCGCCCGGCCGTGCAGACCTACCGGGGCGCGAGCCTGCGTCAGTCCTTTCCAGACGGTGCCGCCGAATCGGTGCGGGCCTTGGCCGCCCGCACCGGCACGACGCGCGCCGGGGTGCTGCTCGCCGCGTTCGGCCAGCTGCTGCGGCGGCTCACCGGCGCGGCCGACCACCTGGTCGCCACGGTCGTCGCGGACCGGCAGCTCGCCGAAAGCCAAGACGTCGCGGGGTTCTTCGTGGACATCGTGCCGGTGCGGCTGCGGGCGGACGACGCCGCGGACTTCGCCACGCACGTCCGTGACGGCGGCGCGGAACTCCTCGCCGCGACCGCGCATCCGGCCGCACCGGTCGAGCGGCTCGTCGAGGCGCTCGGCGTGCCCCGCGATCCCGCGCGCGCCCCGCTCGTGCAGGTGATGTTCAACGTCCTGAACTTCGCCGAGCCCCAGCTCGACCTGCCCGGCATGGCTTCGGCGTGGGTGCCGGTCGACAAACCGGGGTCGCCGTTCGACCTCACGGTGTACGTCCACGACGACGGCGTCGAACTGCTGTACAACCCCGACCTGTTCGACCACGCCCGGATGGCCGGGCTCGCCGAGGACTACGTCGCGCTGCTCGGCGCGCTGGCCGCGGCGCCGGACGCGCCGGTCGGGACGAGCGCGCCGGAGCTGCCGCGGGTGAGCGTCCGCACCGCCGCTCCGGCCGCGGCGGCCCGTACCCCGGCACGGCCGCCGTCGGTGGCCGCGGACCCGGCTCCGGCCGCGGCGGCCCGTACCCCGGCACGGCCGCCGTCGGTGGCCGCGGACCCGGCGGCACTCGCCGCGACCGAGGCCGTGATCGCGCGTGCCTGGTGCGACGTCCTCGGCGTCGCCGAAGTGGGACACACCGACAACTTCTTCGACGTGGGCGGGCATTCGCTCGCCCTCGCCAGGGTGCACGCCCAGATCACCGCCCGGCTCGACCGCCGGATCCCGATGGTCGACCTGTTCACCCACCCCACCGTCCGCGCCCTCGCCGCGCACCTGCACTCCGGCGGCGCCGCCGTCCCGGAGCTGGCGCGTGCCGCCGAACGCGTCGCCGCCCGCCGCGGCCGCATCCAGACCAGAAGACCCCGTCGCACCGCCGGCCCGGCCGGCCCCGGATAGGAGCACCACCGTGACCCACTTCCCCGAAACCGGCACCGGCGATCCCGGAGCCGAACCGATCGCGATCGTCGGACTCGACGTGCGCGTGCCCGGCGCGCGGGACGCGCACCAGTTCTGGCGCAACCTCGTCGACGGCGTCGAGTCGATCGTGCCCGCCACCCGCGAGGAGATGATCGCCCGCGGCGCCGCACCGGACACGGTGGACGATCCGAGCTGGGTGAACGCCACCGCCGTGGTCGACGGCTTCGACGAGTTCGACGCCGAACTGTTCGGCATGACCAGCCGTGAGGCCGAGATCACCGACCCGCAGCATCGGCTGTTCCTCCAGTCGTGCCACGCCGCGCTGACCGACGCGGGCTACGATCCGGCCCGCTTCGACGGCGCGATCGGCGTCTACGGCGGGTCCGGCGGCACCGGCTACCTGACCGAGAACCTGATGCGCAACGAGCGGCTCCTCGCCTCGCAGCACGGCGGGATCGGCATCTCGACCGGCAACCAGCCGAGCTACCTGACGACCTCGGTGTCGTACAAGCTCAACCTGCGCGGCCCGAGCCTCGCGGTGTTCACCGCCTGCTCGACCTCCCTGGTCGCGGTGCACCTCGCCTGCGAGGCGCTGCGCAACGGCGAATGCGACATGGCCCTGGCGGGCGGCGTCAACATCGAGATGCCGCACGGGGTCGGCTACATGGGTGTCGACGGCTTCACCTCACCGGACGGCCACGTGCGGGCGTTCGACGCCGGTGCCAACGGCACGGTCTGGAGCAGTGGCGTCGGGGTCGTGCTGGTGAAGCGGCTGTCGCAGGCGATCGAGGACGGCGACCACATCCGCGGTGTCGTGCTGGGCAACGCGATCAACAACGACGGCGCCACCAAGGTCGGCTTCTCCGCGCCCAGCGTGTCCGGGCAGACGGAAGCGGTCGCGCAGGCCGTCGGCATGGCAGGCGTCGATCCGCGCACCATCGGCTACGTCGAGGCGCACGGCACCGGCACCGCGCTGGGCGATCCGATCGAGATCACCGCACTGTCCACTGTGTACGGTGACAGGGTCGCGGACACCGGCTGGTGCGCGATCGGCTCGGTGAAGTCCAACATCGGCCACCTGTCGCAGGCCGCGGGTGTGGTCTCGTTGATCAAGGCCGTGCTCGTCATGGAGCACGGGCTGATCCCGCCGACCATCAACTACCACGAGTCCAACCCGGGGATCGACTTCCCGGCGAGCCCGTTCTATCCGGCGCGCGAGGTGACGAAATGGGAGGCGGGCCGGACGCCGCGGCGGGCGGGCGTCAGCTCGTTCGGCGTCGGCGGCACCAACGCGCACGTCGTGCTGGAAGAGGCGCCGAGCCCGCAGCGGTCCCGGACACCGCGTCCGGCGCATCTGCTGCGGGTGTCGGCCAACACCGCGGAGGCGCTCTCGGCCGCGGTCGACCGGCTCGCCGACCGGCTGGCCGGGGACGTCGACCTCGATCTCGCCGACGTGGCGTACACCCTCGCGGCCGGTCGCACCGAGTACCCGCATCGCGCGGTCGTCGTCGCCCGTGACCCGGAGGACGCGGTCGACGGGCTGCGCGATCCCCGGCGTCTCGTGTCCGCACAGGCCGGGGAGACGAACGTGGCGTTCCTCTTCCCCGGCCAGGGTTCCCAATACGCCGGGATGGGCGCCGAGCTGTACGACGCCGAGCCGGTGTTCGCCGCGGCCGTCGACGAATGCCTGCGGCTGCTCGAATCCGAGCTGCCGGAGCTGCGCGAGCTGATCTTCGGGCGCGGCGGTGAGCAGGCGCTGCGGGAAACCCGCGTGACCCAGCCCGCGCTGTTCGTCGTCGAGTACGCGCTGGCGAGGCTGTGGCAGAGCTGGGGTGTGCGGCCCGCGGCGATGATCGGTCACTCGATCGGCGAGTACGTCGCCGCCACCGTCGCCGGGGTCTTCACCCTGCCGGACGCGCTGGACCTGGTCGCCGCCCGCGGCCGCCTGATGCAGTCGATGCCCGCCGGGGCGATGCTGGCCGTCCAGCTCGACGAGGAGAGTGTCACCTCGCGGCTGCCGGACACGCTCGCGATCGCCGGGGTGAACGGGCCCGGCACCTGCGTCGTGGCCGGGCCGTCGGACGCGGTCGCGGAGTTCGCGGCGACACTCAAGGCCAGCGGCGTGCAATGCCGCGAGCTGGTGACCTCGCACGCGTTCCACTCGCCGATGATGGACCCGATCCTCGCCGAGTTCACCGCGGCCGTCGCCGCCGTCGCCCGCACCGCGCCCGCGCTGCCGTTCCTGTCGAACGTCACCGGCGACTGGATCACCGACGCGCAGGCCACCGACCCCGCCTACTGGGCCTCGCACCTGCGTCAGGCCGTCCGGTTCGGTGACTGCGTCAAGAACCTGTTCGCGCGCGGCGGCCGCTGGGCGCTCGTCGAATGCGGGCCGGGTCATCAGCTGTCCGGGCTGTCCCGCGGCCAGGTGCCGAAGGGGATGCCCGCGCCGCAGCCGAGCCTGCCGGGCCGCACCGAGCGCATCGGTGACGTCGAAACCCTTTACGGCGCCGCCGGTCTCTTGTGGACGAACGGGGTTTCCCTGGAACCAAGGACATTCGGTGCGCCCGGCCACCGGGTCCCGCTGCCCGGCTACCCGTACGCGCGCAAGCGGTACTGGGTCGACCCGGATCCGGTCACGGCGGCCCAGCCCGTGCGGTCGAGCGGTCCGCTGCCGCTGTCCGAGTGGTTCGCGGTCCCCGCGTGGAGGCAGGCGGAACCGGACCTGAGACACGAACCCTTCGCGAACGCGCTCGTCTTCGCCGCCGATGACGTCCTGCCCGGCCTCCTGCGCGACGCCGGTGTGACGGTCACCGAAGTGCGCCCCGGCGACGGATTCGCCGCGACGGAGACCGGATTCACCGTGCGGCCCGGAGCGCGCGAGGACTACGACGCGCTCGTGGCCGCGCTGCCCGCCCGGCCCGAGCGGGTCGTGCACGCCTGGACGCTGGCCGGGGACGAGCGCGGCATGGCCGCACAGGACCTCGGGTTCTTCAGCGTGCTCAACCTCGTCCAGGCGTGGGGCGAGCCGGTGCGGATCGACGTGGTGAGCACCGGCACCGCCGACGTCACCGGCACCGATCTGACCCGGCCCGAGCACGCGACCCTCGCCGGGATCGCCCGGGTGGTGCCGCTGGAGATCGCGGGCACGGTGGTGCGCCGGATCGATGTGGACAGCCCGCGGGACGCGGTCGCCGAGCTGTTCCGCCCGGCCGACGCGGCGGCCGAGGTCGCGCTGCGGGCCGGTCGTCGCTGGGTGCTCGACTACACCCAGCTCGACCTGCCCGCGACCGCCGAGCCGGTGCTGCGCGAAGGCGGCCGGTACCTGATCACGGGCGGGACCGGCGGGATCGGCATCACGCTCGCCGAGGATCTCGCCCGCCGGGTGCGGGCGAAGCTCATCCTGCTCACCCGCGCCGGGCTGCCGCCGCGGACGGAATGGGACGCGCACCTCGCCGCGCACGGCGGCACCGATCGCGCCGGACGCGCGATGCTCGCCGTGCGGCGGATGGAGACGGCGGGCGCGGTGGTGCACATCGCCGCCGCCGACGTCACCGACGCGGCGCGCCTGCGCGAGGTGCGTGAGCTGGCCGAGCGCGAGTTCGGCGGCCTCGACGGGATCGTGCACGCCGCCGGGCTGCCCGGTGGTGGTGTCGCCGAGGTGAAGGAGCGGGCCGCGGCCGAGGCCGTGCTGGCCCCGAAGATCGCCGGGACGCTGGCACTGGCCGAGGCGTTCGCCGACCTGCCGATGGACTTCGTCGCGCTGTGCTCGTCGATCACCGCGGCGGTGGGCGGCATCGGGCAGGTCGACTACTGCGCCGCCAACAACTTCCTCGACGCCTACGCGCGGGGCGGCCACGGCTGGCGCGCCCGGCTCGTCTCGCACGCCTGGGGTGGCTGGGACGAGGTCGGCATGGCCGCGGAGGTGGCCGCGCCGACCACGATCCGTACCGCCCGGGCGCGGTCGCTCGGCCCGGTCGAGCACCCCGTGCTCACCACGCGCTCCGAGGACGGCGCGCACGGCCTCGTCTCGGCGGCCACGCACTGGCTGCTCGACGAGCACCGGATCGCCGGGGTGCCGGTGGTGCCGGGCACGGGACATCTGGAGACCGTCCGCGCGGCGGTCGCCGCGGCGCTGCCGAAGCCCGGTGACGGGCACGTCGTCGAGCTGCGGGACGTCGTGTTCCTGGAACCGTTCGGTGTCCCGGACGGCTCGACCGCGGAGTACCGCGTGGAATTCGACGGCGACGAATTCACCGTGACCAGCCACGTCGCCGGCGCGAGCCGGACCCACGTGCGCGGGGCCGCGGGATGGACCGCGGCCGGGACGGTGTCCACTGTGGACATCGACGCGGTGACGGGGCGGACCGAGCCGATCGACGACGGGAACGGCTTCGGCACCGGCCGCACCAGCATGGTCACCTTCGGCCCGCGCTGGGCGGCGCTGCGCGAACACCGCATCGGCGCGGAGGAGGAACTGGCCACGATCACGGCTCCCGGCGCGGCGGCGGGTGACCTCGGCGCGTGGGGCCTGCACCCGGCACTGCTCGACGTCGCGACCGCGTTCGGCCGCGGCCGGGGGAGCGGCACCTACCTGCCGATGAGCTACGGCCGGATCGTCGTGCACGACGCGCTCCCGGCGAGTTTCCGCAGCCACCTGCGCTACCGCGACACCGGCGGCGACCAGGTGGTGGCGGCCGATCTGTCGCTGTGCGACGAGACCGGCCGCGTGCTCGTCACGATCGAGGATTTCGTGCTGCGACAGGTCGATCAGGACGCCGTCGGCGGTGGCCTGACTGCCGTGTCTCCTGCGTCTACTGTGGACAATTCATCGACCGGGATCCGGCCGGTGGACGGCGCCGAGGCGTTCGTCCGGGCGTTGTCGCCCGGTCTCGGCGGGCAGGTGGTGATCAGCACCCTGCCGGTGCGGGAACTGATCGAGCGTCAGGTCAGTGCCGAGGAGCTGGAGGAACCCGGCGACGCGCCGGTGGCGGTGTCCGAGGACGACTACGTCGCCCCGCGCACCGAGCTGGAGGCCGAGATCGCCCGCCAGTGGACCGAGCTGCTCGGCGTGGAGAAGATCGGTGTGCACGACGACTTCTTCGCCCTCGGCGGCAACTCGCTGGTCGCGATCCAGCTCATCGCCCAGGTGCGCAAGGCCACCGGCACGCGGCTGGCGATGAAGACGCTGTTCGAAGCGTCCACAGTGGCCACCCTGGCCGAGCGGATCGAGGAGCTGCGCGCCGGCAAGACCGAGGCGCCGTCCGAAGAACCCGCCCGGACCACCATCCCGAAGCTCGAACGCTGAAGCGGTGATGGTCGTTGAGACGCGAACTGAGGGTCGGCCCGGTGGTCCGGCGCGCCCGCGACTGTCCACAAGGGAATCAAATCCCTGCCGGCGTGACCGTTTTGGGTGCTTTGCTCGGGGGTCGTGAGTGGCAATGGTCGTTCTAACCCTCTTTGCCACTCACGACCCTCCCGGCGGAACCGTGCAAAGGTCGCGAATCGGTCAATTTGGCGGCAAAAGCGTCCCTTGTGGACACTTCGGAGCGCGCCAGAGGTTCGATCGTGGACCGGCGGGTTCACCAACAGACATTGAGAACAGGAAATCATGAGCGACACGAAGGAATGGACGTTCCCGGCCTCGTTCGGCCAGGAGCGGATCTGGCTGTCCGGCCAGCTCGACCCGGTGTCCCCGGTGTACAACCTGCACTGCCAGGCCCGGCTGGACCGCCCGCTGACCCCGGAGCAGTGGCGCGCCGCGCTCGGCGTCATCGTCGGGCGGCACGAGGCGCTGCGCACGTCGTTCCGCATGGAGGGCGGCGCGCTCATGCAGGTGGTGCACGCCGAGGTGCCGATCGAGCCCGAGGTGCACGACCTGCGGGATCTGCCCGCCGGCTCCCGTGAAGACCGGCTCGCCGAACTCGTCGGCGCCATCTCACGCGAGGCCATCCCGCTCGACGCACCGCCGCCGTGGCGGGCCCAGGTGTGCCGCATGGCCGACGACGAATGGGTGCTCACGTTCGTCGTGCACCACACCGTGTTCGACGCCGGATCGGTGCTGGTGCTGGGCACGGAACTGGGCGAGGCGTGCGACGCCGTGTTCGAGGGCCGCGAGCCGAAGCTGCCCGAGCTGGCCATCCAGTACCCGGACTTCTCGGCCTGGCAGCGCGGGCAGCTCGAAACGTCCAGTGAACAGCTGGACTACTGGCGCAAGCAGCTCGCCGGGTTGCCGCCGGTGCACGGCCTGCCCACCGACCGGCCGCGGCCCTCGGAGCTGACGTTCGCCGGTGACCAGGTGCACTTCACCCTCCCGGACGGTCTGATCGACCGGGTCGGCGAGCTGAGCCGGGAGCTGTCGGCGTCGCCGTTCATGGTGCTGCTGGCCGGCTACGCGGCACTCCTGTCACGACTGTCCAGAGTGGACGACATCGTCGTCGGCGTCCCGGTCGCCGGCCGCGACCTGCCGGAGCTTGCCCACCTGATCGGCATGTTCGTCAACCAGATGGCCGTGCGCGTCGACTGCTCGGGCGCGCCCGCGTTCACCGAGCTGGTCGGCCGGGTCCGGACCACACTGCTGGAGGCGATCGACCACAGCCAGGTGCCGTTCCAGGCGGTCGCCGAGGCGGTCGGGGCCGAACGCGATCCCGGTGTGCAGGCGCTGTACCAGCTCGGGTTCAACTTCCTGCCCGACTCGGGGCTGGAGCCGATCCGCTCGGCCACCGCGAAGGACGACATCGCGATCGACCTGACCGCCGTGGACGGCAGGCTCGTCTATCGCACCGACCTGTTCGACCGCGAGACCGCCGAAGCCGTGGCCGAGCGGTACGTGCGGCTGCTCACTGCGGCGCTGGCCGATCCCGCTCAGTCGGTCGCGGATCTGCCGCTGCTGTCGGACGCCGAACGTGAATCGGTCCTGAATAGTTGGAACCCGGCAGTGTCCACTTCGGACACAGCCACCGTGCACGCCAGGTTCGAGGACCAGGCACGGCGGACTCCGGGCGCACCCGCCGTCGACTTCGGTGGGGTTCGCTTGACGTATGCCGAGCTGAACGCGCGAGCCAACCGCGTCGCACACCGGCTGCGCGAACTGGGCGCCGGTCCCGGCACCGTCGTCGGCGTCTGCGTGCCGAACTCGGCGGACCTGCTGATCGGTGTGCTCGGCGTGCTGAAGAGTGGCGCGGCCTACGTCCCGCTCGACCCGGCCAACCCGGCTCCCCGGCAGGCGCTGATCCTCGCCGACGCGGGTGCCCCGTTCGTGCTGGTCGCCGGAGAGTCCACAGTAGACACCAAGACGCTGGCCCTGGACGACCCGGCGGAATGGTCCGCCGCGGCCACCGAGGATCCGGAACCCGCGGCAGGGCCGGGCGACGTCGCCTACGTGATCTACACGTCGGGCTCGACCGGGCGGCCCAAGGGCGTCGAGGTCGAACACCGGGCCGTCGACACGTACCTGGCGTGGGCGCGTGAGGCCTACCCCGGCCTGGCCGGACGGGCGCTGCTGCACACGTCGCCGTCGTTCGACCTCACCGTGACGACACTGCTCGGCACCCTCACCGCCGGGGGCGCGGTGGTCGACAGCCGCCCGACGTTCGTCAAGGCGACCCCGACACACCTCGCCATCCTCGCCGAAGAGCTGTTCCCGACGGGTGAGCTGGTGCTCGGCGGTGAAGCGTTGACCGCCGAGGCCGTCCAGCCGTGGCGGGACCGGCACCCCGGCACGCTCGTCGTCAACGAGTACGGCCCGACCGAGGCCACGGTCGGCTGCGTCGTGCACCGGATCGAATCCGGGGACGCGCTGCCGTCCGGGCCCGTCTCGATCGGCCGTCCGGCGCCCGGCACCCGCGTGTACGTCCTCGACGAGCGGCGGCAGCCGGTGCCGCCGGGCGTCCCGGGCGAGCTGTACGTCGCGGGGTCGCAGCTCGCCCGCGGCTACCTCGGCCTGCCTGAGATGACCGCCGAGAAGTTCACCGAGGGTCCGTACGGCCGGATGTACGCGACCGGCGACCTCGTCCGCTGGCGCCGCGACGGCACGCTCGACTACCTCGGCCGCGTCGACGAGCAGGTGAAGCTGCGCGGCTACCGTATCGAGCCCGGCGAGGTCGAAGCGGCGCTGCGCGAGCTGCCGGACGTGCGGGACGCGGCCGTCGCGGTCCGCGGCGAAACGCTCGTCGGCTACGTCGTCGGCAGCACCGAGGGAGCGGCCGAGGCCCTGCGGAAGACGTTGCCGGAGTACCTGGTGCCGACCCGGTTCGTGACGCTCGACGCGTTGCCGATGGCGGCCAGCGGCAAACTCGACCGGGCCGCGCTGCCGGATCCCGAACCCGATGAGGCACCGGCGTACGTCGCACCCCGGACCGCGGCCGAAGAGCTCGTCGCCGAGGTCCTCGGGGAGCTGCTCGGCATCGACGATCTCGGCGCGCACGACGACTTCTTCGCCCGTGGCGGCAACTCGCTGCTGGCGATCCGCGCGATGGCCCGGCTGCGCAAGCAGATCGAGGTCGACATCCCCGTGCGCGGGCTGTTCACCCTCACGACCGTCGCCGGGCTCGCCGCCGAGATCGAGCGACGGCTCGCCGAGGACCTCGACCAGCTCAGCGACGAAGAGGTCCAGCGCCAGCTGGCCGAAGGCGAGAAGTCATGACCGCGATCGACGAGACCAGCGCGGCCGCGCGCCGCGCCCTGCTCGAACGGCGGCTTCGACGGCGCGCGGAGCCGGCGGCGACCATCACGCCGCGTCCCGCCGACGCCGTCGTACCGCTGTCGTATCAGCAGGAACGCGTCTGGTTCATGGAGCAGTTCGCGCCGGGCACCGGGTCGTACCACATCCCGGTGCCGATCCGGCTGACCGGCAGGCTCGACGTCGCCGCACTCCAGTCCGCTTTGGACACTCTGCCCGCGCGGCACGAGGCGCTGCGGATGCGCTTCCCGGAAGGGGAGGACGGACAGCCGACCGTCCACATCGAACCGTCGGCCACCGTCGATCTGTCCATAGTGGACGCCGGAAGCGAGGAAGCGGCCCGTGCCGCCGTCGACGCCGCCGCGGCCGAGACGTTCGACCTGGCCACGGGTCCGCTGCTGCGGGCGACGCTGGCCAGGGTGTCCGACGAGGAACACCTGCTGGTCCTGTGCACGCACCACATCGTGGGCGACGGCTGGTCGGTAGACCTGCTGCTGCGTGACCTCGCCGCGCAGTATCACGCCCTGAGCACCGGCGGCACGGCCGAGCTGCCCGCGCTGAGCATCGGGTACGGTGATTTCGCGCACTGGCAGCGCCGCACGCTCACCGGCGGCGAGCTCGACCGGCAGCTGGAGCACTGGAAGGCACAGCTCGCCGGGGTCGAGCCACTGGAGCTGCCCACCGACCGGCCCCGGCCCGCCAAGCAGAGCTTCGACGGCGCGATCCACGAGTTCTTCGTCGAGCGCGAGCTCGCCCGCGCGCTCGGCGAGCTGAGCCGCGAGCACGGCGTCACGCTCTTCATGACCCTGCTGGCCGCCTACCAGGTGCTGCTTTCGCGGTACTCGGGCCAGGAGGACTTCGCGATCGGCTCGTCGTCGGCCGGGCGCGGCCTGCCCGAACTGGAGGGCGTGGCGGGCATGTTCATCAACATGCTGCCCCTGCGTGCCCAGCTCGCGGGCGACCCGACGTTCGCCGAACTGCTCGAACGCACCCGGCGGCACGTGCTCGACGCGTTCGAGCACGCCGACGTCCCGTTCGAGCGGCTGGTGAACGCGCTCGGCGTGCCCCGCGACGTCAGCCGCTCGCCGGTGTTCCAGGCGATGTTCGTGCTGCAGAACTACGAGATGGGGCGGATGGGTGCCGCCGGGCAGTCCGATGTGGACTTCCGCTGGCTGCCGATGGACCTGCCCGCGACCCGGTTCGACTTCGAGTTCCACGCGATCGAGGTCGAACGCGGGCTGATCGGCAAGCTCGTGTACAACACCGCGCTGTTCACCGAGGACACGGTCGCCGGGATGGCCGGGCGGCTGGTCACGCTGCTGCGCTCGATCGCCGCCGCTCCGGATCTTCGGCTGTCCGAAGTGGACATTCTCGACGCGGCGCAGCGCGAACTCGTCCTGGAGCGCTGGAACGCCACGACGGCCGAGTTCCCGCAGACCACGCTGCACGCGCTCGTCGAGGAGCAGGCCGCCCGGACGCCGGACGCGCCCGCGGTGACCTTCCGCGGCGCGTCGCTGACCTATCGCGAGCTGGACGAGCGGGCCAACCGGCTCGCGCACCGGTTGCGTGGTCTCGGCGTCGGGCCGGGCGTGCTCACCGGCGTGTTCGCGGAACGGTCGTTCGAACTGGTCGTCGCGCTCCTCGGCGTGCTGAAAGCCGGTGGCGCGTATGTCCCGCTCGATCCGGAGTACCCGGCCGACCGGCTGGCGTTCATGCTGCGGGACGCGGCCGCGCCCGTCGTGCTGACGCAGGCGGCGTTGCGCGAAACGCTGCCGCCGGGTGACGCGACCGTCATAGTTCTGGACGACCCTGACGATCTCGCCGAGACGGCCGGGCCGCCCGAACCGCTCGCCGGACCGGAAGACCCGGCGTACGTCATCTACACCTCGGGCTCCACGGGGCAGCCGAAGGGCGTGCCCAACGGTCACCGCGGCATCGTCAACCGGCTCGACTGGATGCAGCGCGCGTACCGCCTCGACGGCACCGATTCGGTGCTGCAGAAGACCCCGGCCGGTTTCGACGTGTCGGTCTGGGAGTTCTTCTGGCCGCTGATCACCGGTGCGCGGCTCGTGCTCGCCGAACCCGGCGGCCACAAGGACGCCGCGTATCTGCGTGAGCTGCTCGCGTCCGAAGGCATCACCACCGCGCATTTCGTGCCGTCGATGCTCACGCTATTCCTGGCCGAGCAAGGCGTCGAGACCTGCACGGCGTTGCGGCGGGTCGTGTGCAGCGGCGAGGAACTGCCGCTCGACGCCGCGCGCGAGTTCGTCCGGCGGCTGCCGGACTGCGAGCTGCACAACCTCTACGGTCCGACCGAAGCCGCCATCGACGTCACCGCCTGGCACTGCACGCCCGCCGCGCTCGCCGACGTCGCGTCGGTGCCGATCGGGGCGCCGATCCAGAACATCCGGATCTACGTGCTCGACCGTGCCGGGCGGCCCTGCCCGGTGGGCGTGCCCGGCGAGCTGCACATCGCGGGTGTCGGCCTCGCCCTGGGCTACCACAACCGCCCGGAGCTGACGGCCGAGCGGTTCGTGCGCGATCCGTTCCACAGTGGACGGATGTACCGCACCGGCGACCTCGCGCACTGGCGCCCGGACGGGACGATCGCGTTCCTCGGCCGGATCGACCACCAGGTCAAACTGCGCGGCCTCCGTATCGAGCTGGGGGAGATCGAGACGACCTTGCGCGCCCGGCCGGGCGTACGCGACGCCGCCGTGATCGTCCGCGAGGACACGCCGGGGGACAAGCGGCTGGTGGGGTACGTCGTCGGCGACGCCGAGCCCGGGGCGCTGCGGACGGCGCTCAAGCAGAGCCTCCCGGACTACATGGTCCCGCCGTCGTTCGTCGCGCTCGACGAGCTGCCGCTCACCCCGAACGGCAAACTCGACCGCAAGGCGCTGCCCGCCCCGGTCGCGTCACGGGACGCGACCAAGGAACTGGTCGCGCCGTCGACCCCGGTCGAGACCTTGCTGGCCGGAATCTGGCGCGACGTGCTCAAGGTGGACGAGCTGGGCGTCGACGACGACTTCTTCGACCTCGGCGGCCATTCGATGCTGGCCACCCAGGTGGTGGCGCGGATCGGCAAGGCGGGCGCGGGCCAGGTCGGCGTCATGGACCTGTTCCAGCACCGCACGATCCGCGAGCTGGCGTCCTTCATGGACGGTGACGACGCCGACCGGCCGCGGCACCTGCTGTACGAGCTGACCAAGCCGGTGAAGCAGCGGACGCTGACCTATGTCTGCTTCCCCTACGGCGGCGGCAGCGCGATCGTCTACCAGCCCTTGGCCGACGCGCTCCCGGAGGGTTACTCGCTCTACTCGGTCGCCATCCCCGGCCACGACGTCGGGCTGTCCGAAGAGGCGTTGCCCTTCGACGACCTGGTCGAGCGGCTGGCCGGCGAGATCCTCGACCGGATCGACGGCCCGCTGGCCATCTACGGTCACTGCGGTGTCGGCAACGCGCTCGCCGTCGCCGTCGCCCGAATGCTCGAAGAGCGCGGCCGCGAGCTGGAGGTCGTCTACATCGGCGCGATCTTCCCGTTCGCCCGGATGAAGGGCGCGGTGGGCACGCTGCGCACGCGGCTGGAGAAGCTGCGCAGCAACCGGTACTACTCGAACTGGCTCAAGGGCATGGGCGTCGACACCGACGACCTCGACCCGGCGCAGGCCGACCGGATCATCACGAACATGCGGGCCGACAGCCGCGCCGCCGAGGAGTACTTCAGCGGCCTGCTCGACGCCCGCGTGGCCAAGCTGCGCGCGCCGATCGTGTCGGTGGTCGGCTCCGAGGACCCGGTCACCGACTACTACGCCGAGCGGTACCGGGAATGGGAGTTCCTCACCGACACCACCGCGCTCGTGGTACTCGACCAGGCCGGGCACTTCTTCCTGCGTTACCGGGCCGAAGAACTCGCGGAGATCGTCACGCGCGTACATCCGGCGCTGGACGATCCCGGCGAGCTCGACGTCCGGGTCCGCGGCGAGGACGCGGGCTGGGCGGTACACGAAACCCATCGGTCCACTGTGGACGACAAACCCGCGGTGCGGCCGAGCATGGGCCGGTTCGTCACGATCACCATCGGGCAGCTGGTGTCCTCGACCGGCTCGGCGCTGACGTCGTTCGCGGTACCGATCTGGCTCTACACCCGCACGGGCTCGGTCGCCGACCTCGGCCTGCTGTGGGCGCTCGCGCTGCTGTTCGGCGTGCTCGTCCTGCCGGTGGCGGGCGCACTGGTCGACCGCGGCGACCGGCGGCGGATCATGATCGCGGCCAGCGGTATCGCGGGCGGCATCCAGCTGATACTGGCGTTGGTGCTGATCACCGGGCACGTCCAGCTGTGGTTGTTCTACGTGCTGATCCCGCTCGGGTCGGTGGCCGCTTCGTTCCAGCGCATCGCCTATCAGTCGTCGGTGGCGCAGCTGGTACCGAAGCAGTACCTCGGGCACGCGATGGGGCTCGCGCAGCTTTCCACCGGTTTCGCCCAGCTACTGATGCCGGTGATCGCGGCCGGGCTGCTGGCGACGATCCAGCTGTCCGGGATCCTGATCCTGGACATGGCGAGCTACGCGTTCGCGATCGTGGGCCTGCTGCTGGTGCGGTTCCCGGACATGCTGGGCTGGCGCCCGCGCGAACCGCTGCTGACCGCGATCGCGGGTGGGCTGCGGTACTCGTGGAACCACCGCGGTTTCCGCACGATGCTGCTGTACTTCGCGCTGGCGAACGTCTTCCTCGCTCCCGCGCTGGTGCTGCTCTCGCCGCTCGTGCTGTCGTTCGGCTCGGTCACCGACGTCGCACAGGTGGCGCTGGCCGAGGCCGTCGGCGCGGTGGCAGGCGGGATCGGGATGGCGCTGTGGGGCGGCCCGCGGCACCGGCGGATGGTCGGCGTGCTCGTCGGCAACGTGGGGATCGCGCTCGGCAGCCTGGTGATGGGCCTGCGGCCGTCGCTGATCGTCGTCGCGGCCGGGGTGTTCCTCCTCGCCGCCGCGATGTCCGTGTCGCAGGGCATCTACGCGACGCTGGTGCAGGTCAAGGTGCCGCAGCGGTTCCACGGCCGGGTGTTCGCGATCAACCAGACGATCACGTGGTCCACGCTGCCGATCGGGTTCGCCGTGCTGGCGCCGTTGGCCGTCGGCTGGTTCTCGCCGCTGCTGGCGCCGGGCGGCGCGCTGACCGGGTCGGTCGGCGCCGTGCTCGGCACCGGCGAGACCCGGGGCATCGGGCTCGCCTACGTCGTCTTCGCGCTGATCCTGCTGCTGATCAACGTGGGCGGGTTCTCGCTGCGGCTGCTGCGCCGGTTCGACACCGAAGTGCCCGATTCACTGCCCGACGACCTGGTGGGGGCACAGGAACGGGAGCGCAAGCTCGCCGGGAAGGAAGCCGCATGAGTACGGCAGTGCTGGTCAGGGAGGCCCGCGGGCACTGGGTCGGCGAGGTCGCCCCGTCGATGCGGGCGGCCGGGCACCGCGTGGTGCTGCTCGCCCCGCCGATGGACGCGGCCGAGCGAGCCGCGCTGGACGGCGTGGTGGACGACATCGTCGCGCTCGACGACGTCCACGACGCGGAGGCCGTCGCGGCGAAGGTCCGGGAGATCGACGGCGGCGCGCTGGCCGGGATCTTCACCGGCTCGGACGGCGCCATCGCGAGCACCGCCCACGCCGCGGAACTGCTCGGCGTGGCGCGCTGCCCGGCGTCGGTGTTCGCCCTGTGCGCGAACAAGTTCGAGGTCCGGGAGGCGCTCGCCGCGGCCGGTCTGCCGGGGCCCGCGCACGCCCTGATCTCGTCGGCAGGCGAGGCGGCAGCGGTCGCTTCGGCGGTCGGGCTCCCGGCGATCGTCAAACCGGTCAACGGGGCGGGCAGCAACCTGGTCCGCACCGTGTCCACTGTGGACGAGCTGGCGGCCGCGTACGAGCATCTGGCCGCGCGGCTGCCCGAGTCCGCGGATCCGCGCTACCACCGTCCTTTGGGGACACTCGATCCTTCGGCGACGTTCCTCGTCGAAGGGTTGCTGTCCGGCCCGGAATACGCGGTGGACGTGCTCGTCCGTGACGGGGTCGCCGAACCGGTCGAGATCCTCGACAAACCGCTGATCGACGAGCGGAAGTTCGAGCTGGCACTGTCGTGCCCGCCCGCCGGGCTCACCGCCGGCCGGGCCGAACTGGTCACGGCGGCGGCGGTCGCGGCCGTCCGCGCACTGGGGCTCGACAACACCTGCGCCCACGTCGAGCTGATCGACGACGCCGACCGCGGCCCGACGATCGTCGAGGTCAACGCGGGTCGCCCGGCCGGGTCGATCATGCCGCTGCTGGCGAAGCTGCGCACCGGCATCGACGTGTTCGCCGAGCTCGCGGCGCTCGCGGTCGACGCACCGCCGCCGGTGCGGGAACCCGCGAAACTGCCGATCCCGCTGGGCATGCTGATCCTCTACGCGGCCGGTTCGGGCCGGTTGACCAGGATCGGCGGGCTCGACGAGATCGCCGAACTGCCCGAGGTGATCGACGTCGTCACCACCGTCTCGCCGGGGCAGGTGCTCACCGACGAACAGGAGACCTACGCGGTCAACCTCGTCGTGGCCGGGTTCGCCGACCACGACGACCTCGCCGCCCTGCACGCCGAGGCGAGCAAGCTCGTCCAGCTGGACCTGGAGGAAGTGTGAACACCGCGTTCGTGGTCTGCGAGACCGCCGGACAGTGGATCGCCGACGTCGTGGCCGCCGTCCGGGCGACCGGCCTGCGGGCCGAGCTGGTCAGCGAGCCCCTGGACCCGGCCGAGCTGACGCAGCTGGCGGACGTGGTGGACGGCATCATCGTCGTCGCCGACGTCCGTGACGCCGAATCCGTCGCCGAGGCGATCCGGGCGCGGAACGCGCGTCCGGCCGGGCTGGTGACCGCGGCCGAGGGGATCATCGCGAGCGTCGCCCGTGCGGCCGAGCTGCTCGGCGTCGCGCGCTGCCCGGCGTCGGTGTTCACGGTGACGCACGACAAGTTCGCGGTCCGGCGGACGCTCGCCGCGGCCGGATTGCCCGGCCCTCGCTGCGCGCTGATCTCGTCGGCCGACGACGCGGAGTCGGTGGCTTCGGCGGTCGGGCTCCCGGCGATCGTCAAACCGGTGAACGGCGCGGCGAGCAATCTCGTCCGCACGGTGTCCACTGTGGACGAATTGGCGGCGGCGTACCGGCTGCTGGCCGAGCGGCTGCCGCACTCGGAGGACGCCCGGTACCACCGGCTCGTCGGGTCGATCGACCCGCTGAAGGTGTTCCTCGTCGAAGGCCTGCTGCGTGGGCCGGAGTACGCGGTCGACGTCCTGGTGCGCGACGGCGCCGCGGAACCGGTGGCCGTGGTGGAGAAACCGCTGATCGACGAGCGGAAATTCGAGCTCGGCATGGTCTGCCCGCCGCTCGAACTGTCCGAAAAGGACACCGAGCGGCTGTTCGCGGCGGCGACGTCCGCCGCGCTCGCGCTGGGCCTGGACAACACCTGCGCTCATCTGGAGCTGATCGACGACGCCGAGCTGGGCCCGACGATCGTCGAGGTGAACGCGGGCCGCCCGGCCGGTGGCGCCCAGCCGGTGCTGCTGAAGCTCGCGACCGGCATCGACGTCATCGCCGAAGCCGTATCGCTGGCGCTGGGCACGCCGCCGCCCGCGCGCGGTACGGGCCTGCCCGTGCCGGTCGGTTACCTGATCTTCTACGCCGAGGGCACCGGACGGCTGATCCGCGTCGAAGGCACCGACGAGGTCGCCGACCTGCCCGAGGTACTGGAGGTCGTCACGATCGTGCGCCCCGGCCAGCTGCTCACCGACGACCAGGAGATCTACGCGGTGAACGTGCTCGCCGCGGGGTTCGCCGACACCGAAGACCTCGCCGCGCTGCACGCCGAGGCCGCCAAGCTGATCCGATTCGAACTGGAGGAGTCATGACCGCCGAACTCACGGCGAACCTCGGGCACATCGAGGGCAACGAACACACGAAGCTCACCGTGTACGCGGCCACGGGCCTGGACTGGGTGCGCGCGCACCGCGAAACACTGCAGGACCGGCTGCGCGAGGACGGCGCGATCCTGCTGCGCGGGATGCCCGCCGACCTGACGGTGTTCAACCAGGTCACCGAGGAGATCGGCGGCTCGCTGCTGACCTACACGGAACGGTCGACGCCGCGCTCGGCGGTGTCGGGCAACATCTACACGTCGACGGAGTATCCGCCCGCCGAGTCGATCCCGATGCACAACGAGAGCTCGTACTCGGCGCACTGGCCGGACCGCCTGTTCTTCCTGTGCGACATCGCGGCCGAAACCGGTGGCGCGACGCCGATCGCCGACAGCCGCGCGGTGTACCGCCTGCTGCCGGAGGACCTGCGTGAGCGATTCGCGGGCGGCGTCACCTACACCCGGGCGTTCCGCGAGGGCCTCGGGCTGAGCTGGCAGGAGGCGTTCCAGACCGAAGACCGGCAGGCGGTGGAGGACTACTGCGCCGCCAACGGGCAGACGTTCGAGTGGACCGACGAGGGCCTGCGCACCCGGCACGTGCGCCCGTCCTTCGTCGCGGAACCGCACACCGGCGGGATGGTGTGGTTCAACCAGGCCAACCTGTTCCACGTCTCGAGCCTGGGGGAGGAGGTCAGCGAGGCGCTGCTGGAGCTTTACCCGGTGGAAGACCTGCCCCGCAACGCCTTCTTCGCCGACGGCTCGCCGATCCCGCAGGCGGATCTCGACACGATCAAGGCGGCGTACGACGAGGTCGGCTACGCGTTCCCATGGCAGCCGGGCGACATCATGGTGATCAACAACATGCTGATGGCGCACGGGCGCGAGCCGTTCACGGGGAAGCGGCGGACCCTGGTCGCGATGACCTGATCTCGGCGCTCCGCCAGGACCCGAACAGGCCGGCCGGACCGTCCCACGCGGACGGTCCGGCTTCGGCTTCCAGGCCGCGGGAGCGGGGTAACCCGCCTCACGCCGTAGCTTCCCCGCCGCCGGCTTTCTCTACGGATCCTCATTTATCGTCTTCGGGCTGGCTGAAGCACTGGTGCGCAGGGAAAGCTGGGGGACGTGTCGAAGCGATTCGAGGAGTCCGCGACAGCCCTCGGAACGCGCTACGTGCGGGACCGCATGGTGGCCGGGGTGCTCCGTCGCATGGCGAGCATGGCGGACGTCGCTCCGTACCTGCGAGGACCCTCACGCGTGGCGGTGATCCGGCTGACCGGCGAGGTGCTTTCCCGCTGCCTCGACGAGCTGGAGCCCGAAGGCCGGCTCAGCGGCGGTGAAGACGCGCTGCGGCCGCGTGCCGGGGAGCCCGCCGCGGTCGGGATCGTGCTGGCCAGGGTCCTGGGCAGGCTCGTCTGGGAACAGCTGACCGAGGTCATCGGCCCGTACGAGGCGCCGCCGCTGGCCGTATGCCGGTCCGCGGAGGTCCTGTTCGACAGCCTCGTCGAGCTGGCCCGCCCGGTCACGTATCAGTGAAGGCAGGGCGACCAGCCGTATCCCAGGTGCCCGCGGCCGTCGGTTTCGCATGACCGGATGGACGTGTCCTTCCACTCAGTCACGCGAAAGGCGGCACCAGGACGTCACGCCCGCGACCGTCGGCCCAATAAATGAGGACCCTTAGAGAAATCCCGTACGGGACGTTCGCGCTTAAAGTCGTTTCATGAACGATGCGACAGCGGACGTCGTCGCCGGGACGGCACGGGCGATCGCCCGCTGTCCGGCCTTCGCCGTGGTCGAGGGCGAACCAGGGGCAGGCCGGACGTGGCTGCTCGACGAACTCGCGCGCCATGAGACCCGGGAGTGCGCCGTGATCCGGGTCCACTGCGCCCGGCGCCGGCGACCCGTCCCCCTCGGCCCGGTCCTCGAAGCGCTGAGCGCCGATCCCGGCCGGTGGTCCTCGGTCGCCTCACGCCTGTCGCCGGTCGCCGGCGTCCTCCGGCCGCTGCTGCCCGAACTGACCGAGGTGCTCCCGGCGGTGACGGTCGACGCGAACGGCCGTCACCTGGTGTTCCGGGCGATCCGAGCGCTGCTGAGCACGCACGAACGCACCGTTCTGCTCGTCGACGACGCGGACGAGGCCGACGAAGAGACCCAAGATCTCCTCAGGTTCTTGGCGGACAATCCTTCGCCGCGGCTGGCCGTCGTCACCACGTCGACGGTCCGGGCGCATCGGCCCGTGCCGGGCGAATCCTGGTGGCCGCCCAGGTCCGGAGTGACCGCGAGAGCCGTCTTGGCGCCGCTGGGCGTCGAGGACGTCGTGTCGCTGGCAGGCTCGCGGGAGACCGGTGAACGGGTTCACCGGCGAACCGGCGGCCTGCGCGGAGCCGTTCACGCGGTCCTGGAGTCACCAGGTACCTCCGTCCCGGCGGCGTGGTCCGCCGCGCTCGCGGCCAGGTTCGCCAAAGCGGACCAGGACTGCGCCGGGATCACCGAGGCGGCCGTGGTCTTCGGCCGTCCGGCGAGCGGGCGAGAGCTGGCCGCCGTCTCGGACATGGCCGATGACGCCGTGGTCGGCGCGCTCCTTTCCGCTCTCGACGCGGGATTCCTGCGGGATCTCGGCAGGGGGCGGTACGCCACGCGCAGCCCTCTGGTGGAGGAGGTGTTGCTCGCCGCGATCCCCGGTCCCCGCCGGTGCCATCTGCACGGTCGCGTCGCTCGTCTTCTCTCCGCGTCGGACGAACCGGACGCGCCCAGGATCGCCCGGCACCATCGGGAGGCCGGTGAACTCGGCGAATGGGTGCGGTGGACCTCGGCGGCCGTGGACGGGGCGGTGACCGAGGGCAAACCGGACGAGGCCGTGCGCCTGCTCGAAGCCGCACTCGCCGACGAGGACCTTTCCCGGGCGGACAGGGAGAACTTCGCCGTCCGGCTCAGCAGGGTGACCGCCTACGAACTGGTCAAGGAGCCGACGGTCCGGTTGCTGCGCACCGCGGTGCGGGACTGGCCGATGAGCAAGTCCGCCCGCGGCGAGATCCGGATCAACCTCGGCCGCCTGCTGATCAACCAGACCGGCGAGATCGACGCGGGGCGCTCGGAGATCCAGCTCGCCGTCGCCGATCTCTCCGGCCACCGGGCGCTGCTCGCGCGTGGACTGGTCACGCTGGCGCTCCCGCACGTCGGCGCGATCCCGGTCGAAGAGAACCTGCGCTGGCTCGACCAAGCGGAGCGGGCCAGTGAAGGCGTCCGCGACGTCGAACTGCTCGCCGCGGTGACCGCGAACCGGATGTCCAGCCGGATGCAGGTCGCCGATCCCGGCGTCTGGCAGGACGTCGTGACGCTCCCGGACTCGCCGCGCTCGGCCGACGTACGCCGCCAGGTCTGCCGGACCTACATCAACCTCGCCGACGCGGCGGCCTGGAACGGCTACTACCCGGTGGCCAGGTCGTATCTCGCCACCGCGCGACGGCTGATCCAGGACGAGCATCAGCCCTATCTGGAGGCACTGGCCGCGGGCACGGATCTGCGGCTCGACGTCGCCATGGGTCTCTGGTCCACTGTGGACGACGAGGCGCGTGCGCTCGTCGCGCGGGTGGGGGAGGACGCTTCCCTGTCGGCCGAACCCCTGCTGGCGCTCGGCTGGTACGACTTCGGCCGCGGGCGCCGGGCGGCGGCCTTGCGCGACTTCGACGCCGCGTCCGCGCTTTCGGCGGGCAGCGTCCCTCTGCAGGCTTCGTCGTTCGCGGGACGGGCGGCGGTCCGGCTCGCGGGCAAGGACCTCGCGGCGGCGCGCCGTCTCGTCGAGTACGGCCTGGAGAGCGTCCGCCGGAAGAACAACTGGGTGTGGGCGGCCGAACTCCTCCCGACGGCGGTCCGGATCCTGATCGGCCAGAAGGAGACCGGGATCGCCGAGGCACTGCTGGCCGAGTACCAGGAGGGCATCACCGGTCGCGACGCGCCGCTCGCCCACGCGGCCGACCTCTTCTGCCGTGGTTTGCTGGCGCGGCCCCGAGCCGCCGAAGCCGCCGAACTGTTCAGCCGTGCGGCGCGGTCCTATCAAGCGTTGCCACGACCCTACGCGGCAGCGAGCGCGGAGGAACTCGCCGGCGAGTGCTACGCCGAACTCGGTGACCACGAACGGGTGCTGGGCGCGTTCACCTCGGCCGAGACCACTTACCGGTCACTGGATTCCCTCGCCGACGCGCAGCGATGCCGCCGGGCGCTGGCGGCGCACGATCCGGACGTCCCGCGACGGGGACGGCGCGGTTACGGCAAGGCGCTGTCACCTCGGGAACTCGAGGTCGTCTGCCTGGCCGCGCGGAGCCTCACCAACCGGCAGATCGCCGAGCGGCTGTTCCTGTCCGCGCGCACCGTCGAAGTCCATCTCGGCCGCGCGCTGGCCAAACTCGACCTGCCGTCACGGGCGGTCCTGAGTGAGGAATTGCTGCGCGATCGGGTCGCCGCGTCGAAAACCGCCTGAATCGTGTGCTTCACTCGGTTTGGTTTCTTCGTGTCCGCGCAGATTGATGAGGTCCCGTACTTTTTCGGCATACTGTCCTAATAGGAACGGAGTTTCCGCCGGTTGGCTCCGGATTTCGGTAAAAGCCCTGGTAGTGGCGCCGTGAATTTAATGGGTAGTCCATCGTGGACGACCACTATTGTTCTCGGCCCTGCCGAAATTCACTGTTGTCATCGCGCCGATTCCCCACCATCAGGAGTAAGCCGATGCGTCAACGCTTCCGTCCTCGAAAGGTCTTGGTCCTCGCCACGGCCTTGTCCGCCGCCCTCGTCCTGCCTGCCGTCGCCTCCGCGGGCGAACAGGCCGTTCTGAAAGGGGGCCCCGGCGCCATCCCGGGCGCCTATCTCGTCACCTTCAAACCAGGGCAGGCCTCCGCCGCCGACGTTCACTCGCTGGCCGCGTCCCACGGCGCGCAGGTCACCCGCACCTACGGCGCCGCGTTGCGCGGGTTCGCCGGTCGCATGACCGAGGCGCAGGCCCGCGAACTCGCCGCGGACCCGGCGGTCGCCACGGTCGAACCGGACGCCATCGCCCACGGCACCGACACCCAGAACGATCCCACCTGGGGACTGGACCGGATCGACCAGAAGGATCTGCCGCTGGACAAGAAGTACACGTACGCCAACAAGGGTGACGGCGCCACCGTCTACGTCCTCGACACCGGGACCGACTACCGGCAGTCCGAGTTCGGCGGACGCGCGAGCAGCGGCTACGACTTCGTCGACAACGACAGCGACGCTTCGGACTGCCACGGCCACGGCACCCACGTCGCGGGGACCGTCGGCAGTACGACCTACGGCGTCGCCAAGGGGGTGAAGATCGTCGCCGTCCGCGTGCTCGGCTGCAACTCCAGCGCGCCGTGGTCGACGATCGTCTCCGGGATCGACTGGGTCACCAAGAACGCCAAGAAACCCGCCGTGCTCACGATGAGCATCGGCGGCGGCGCGACGTCCACCGTGGACCAAGCGGTACAGGGTGCGATCCGGGCGGGGATCACCGTCACGGTCGCCGCGGGCAACGAGGGACAGGACGCCTGCAACGTCTCGCCCGCCCGCACACCCGAGGCGATCACGGTCGCGGCGAGCGACGCGCAGGACAGGCGGTCGATCTTCAACTCGTCGCAGTCGTCGAACTACGGCACCTGCACCGACCTTTTCGGGCCGGGCAGCAACATCACCTCCACCCGCAACGGCGGCGGCACGCAGCAGATGAGCGGCACCTCGATGGCCACCCCGCATGTCGCGGGCGCCGCCGCGCTCTACCTGACCGCGAATCCGTCGGCCACCCCGGCGCAGGTCACCCAGGCCTTGCTCGACAACACGACGCCCGGCAAGATCACCGACACGAAGGGCTCGCCCAACAAGCTGCTGTACACCGGTTTCCTCGACGGCGGCACGCCGAATCCGCCGTCCTGCGCCGGTGGCACCAGCACCGAGGACGTCGCGATCCCGGACGCCGGTGACGCCGTCACCAGTACCGTGACGATCGGCTCCTGCGATGCCAAGGGCACTTCGGGCACCTCGGTCGCCGTGGCGGTCAAGCACCCCTACTCGGGCGACCTGAAGATCGACCTCGTGACGCCGAGCGGCAAGGTCGTCAACCTCGAGCAGGCCGGTGGCGAAAGCTCGATCGACCTGTCCAGGACCTACACCGTCGACACCTCGGGCGAGAACCGTTCCGGCGACTGGAAGCTGCGCGTCCAGGACGTCTACCGCTTCGACACCGGCGTCATCGACAGCTTCGGCCTGACCTTCTGATTTCCCTCCCTGTGAAAGGAAGAACCGTGCAGAGAAAAAGAATCCTGGGCCTGTTGGCGCTGGGTATGACGGCCCTGTCGATCCCCATCGCGGGCGGCACCGCCGGGGCGGCACCCCAGCCGACCGCGTCCGCCGTCGCGCCGACCGGTGACGTCCGGCTCCCCGATGGTGCGAACGCCCAGGGCATCGGTGGCGTGCCGGCCTCGGTGAAGGACTATCCGTTCGCGATCGCGGCCCTGCGTGAAGGCGGCTCGCGGCCCATGGGGCAGAGTTGCAGCGGGTCGGTCGTGGCGCCACGCAAGGTGATGGTCGCGGCACACTGCAAGGAACTGGCAGGCGAGAAGTCCGTCCTTTATGGACTGGACGATCTGGTGACCCCGGGCGGCACGCGGCTCAAGGCCGTCGACTATCAGGTCCACCCGAAGTACACCCAGCCCTGGAACGGCTACGACGTCGCGATCATCACCACCGACGGCGACATCCCCGTCCCGGCGGGCGGATACGCGAAGGTCGCCACCTCGGCCGACACCGGGCTGGAGGCACCGGGCAAGGACGGGTTCAGTCTCGGTTACGGCAAGAAGACCTACAACGACAGCCCCGCCGACGTCACCCTGCAGAAGCTGACGCTGCCCATCGTCGACCCGAGCCAGTGCACCGGGGTGGAGAACGGTGTCGACCCGAGGACGATGATCTGCGCCGGCTACCCCGACGGCCGCAAGACCGTGCTGCCCGGCGACAGCGGCGGCCCCTTCGTCGTCAACGGCGTGGTCGTCGGCATCACTTCGTGGAGCCGCAGTGATTTCAAGTGGTACAGCGTCTACAGCCGCCTGAACAACGAGATGGGGGACTGGGTCAAACAGCAGATCGGCGACGTGCCCGGTACCGACAAGTTCACCCTCGCGGCGTCACCGGGTTCGGTGAAGGTCGACCCCGGCAAGTACATCTCGACGTCGATCACCAGCAAACCGGGCAAGAACGGCAGCGAGAGCGTCGCGCTGACCGCGTCCGGGCTGCCCGACGGAGCCAGGGCGACCTTCCAGCCGTCGACCATCAACTCCGGCGACACCGCGAAGCTGACGATCGAGACCGCGGCGGGCACGCCGGAACGGGACTACACCGTCACCGTCTCCGGCAAGGGAACGACCGACACCGCGACCACCACGCTGACCCTGACCGTCGGCAGGGGCGGCAGCGAGCCCGGCGATCTCAAGGTGACGCTGAATCCGGCTTCCGGGACCGCCAGCCCGGGTTCGATGGTCAGCACGAAGGTCTCCGTGACCGGCGGCAGCGGTTCCATCACGCTCTCCGCCTCCGGACCGGGTCTGCCGTTCGCGCCGTTCTTCAACCCGCAGACCATTTCCAGCGGCGGCACCTCGACGATGCAGGTCTTCCCGCCGTTCCAGGCCGGTACCTACCCCATCACGGTGACGGCGAAGGACGGCTCCGGCAAGACCTCGACCGCCACGTACACCCTCACCGTCCAGTGACCACGACGACCACGGAGGTGATCCACCATGCGTAATCCTCGAAAACTCCTGGTGGTGCTGGGCGCACTGACCCCATTGCTGGCGCTCGGCGCCGGGAACGCCGTCGCCGCCGAAGCCGAAGGTGTGGTGATCCAAGCGAAACAGCACTACGGCGACCAGTACATCGTGGTGCTGAAGGACGGGATGGCGACCGCGCAGGCGTCGTCCGCGTCTTTGACCCGGCGTTTCGGCGGCGAAGTCCGCTCCACCTGGTCGGCCGCGCTGAACGGCTTCTCGGTCAAGAAGATGACCGAGAAGCAGGCACGCCGGCTCGCGGCGGATCCGTCGGTCAAGGCCGTCTACCAGGACGGTACGGCCCGCGGTGCGGACACACAGGCCAACCCGACCTGGGGGCTGGACCGGATCGACCAGAAGAGCCTGCCGCTGGACAAGAAGTACACCTACGGCAACAGCGGCGAGGGCGTCACCGCGTACGACCTCGACAGTGGCATCAACCCGTCGAACCCGGAATACGAAGGCCGCGCCAGCCTCGGCAAGGATTTCATGGGCGGCGACGGCAAGGACTGCAACGGGCACGGCAGCCATACCGCGGGCACCATCGGCAGCAAGACCTACGGCGTGGCGAAGAAGGTCAAGATCGTCGGGCTGAAGGTGCTGGGCTGCGACAACACCGGGCCCGACTCGGGAATCATCGACGCGGTCGACTGGGTGACGGCCAACGCGGTGAAACCGGCCGTGGCGAACATGAGCCTCACCACGGACGCGCCGGGCGTCGGTGACGACGCGGTCAAGCGGTCCATCGCGTCGGGTGTCGTCTACGGCATCGCGGCGGGCAACGCCTCCACCGACGCCTGCAACACCAGTCCCGCCCGAGTGCCGGAAGCCATCACGGTGAACGCGACGGACTCCGGCGACAACCGGTCGCAGTTCTCGAACTACGGTTCCTGCACGGACATCTTCGCCCCGGGCAGCAACATCACCTCGCTGAGCCCGAGCAGCGGCGGCACCGCGGTGATGAACGGGACCTCCATGGCGACGCCGCACGTCGTCGGCGCGGCCGCGCTCTACCTGGCGGCCAACCCGTCCGCGACGCCGAAGCAGGTCCGGGACGCGCTGGTGAACAACGCTTCCGACGGGGTCGTCAAGAACCCGGGCAGCGGTTCGCTGAACAAACTGCTCAACGTCTCGTTCATCGGGAGCGGTGGCCCAGCGCCGAAGTGCGGCACGAAGTCGAACACGAACCCGGTGTCCATTCCGGACGCCGGCGCCGCCGTGACGAGCGCGGTGACGCAGGACGGTTGTGACGGCAAGGCGTCCTCGTCGCTGCCGGTGAAGGTGGACATCTCGCACACCTACACCGCGGATCTGGTGCTCGACCTGATCGGGCCGAGCGGGAAGGCGTACCGCCTCAAGAACTCCGGCGGGGTCGGCACGGCGGGCGGTGTCCACGAGACGTACACGGTGGACGCTTCCGGCGAGAACGCCAACGGCACCTGGAAGCTGAGCGCCCAGGACGTCTACCGGTTCGACACCGGATCGATCGACGGGTTCACCGTCACGTTCTGACCGGGTGCGATGGGAGACGGGGTGGGGCCGGACGCCGAGTCCGGTCCCACCCCGGTGCCGTTTCCCGGCTTCACCCCCGGCGCGCGGGCATGGTGACGACGAAGCCCGTGCTGCGGCCCAGATCGTCCAGTAGCCAGCCCATCCGTTTGGCCGTCCGCAGGATCAGTGCCGAGTCGACGATCGACAACGGGGCCAGGTCCTGTTCCAGATGTTCCTGCATCCGCATCGATTCCTCGATCGAGCGCATCCAGGTGGTCACCAGCAGGTTCGCCGGGCCGGGCAGGCTCGCGATCTGGCGGATCGCCGGGTTGGCCCGAAGCCGGTCCACACAGGTCGGCACGTGCGCGACGGGTACCTGGCACCACCAGTTGACGACGATCGGCGACGGGGTGAGCCCCTGCGCGATCTCGCAGCGGAACGTCAGCGCGTCGGCGGCGAGCAGATGGCCGAGCTGGCGCCGGACGGTCGACACCGGACGGCCGGTGAGCCGGGCGAGGTCCGCGGCGGTGCGGCGCCCGTCCTCGCCCAACGCGGCGGTCAGCGCGGAGTAAGGCTCCTGCCACGGCTGCAGCGCCGTCTGCCGCCCGCCCGCGCCGCCGGACGGCGGCAGCTGGGACAACGCCTGCACGCGCCCCCGGTCGAGCGCGCCCACCCGCCAGGAGCTGCCTTCGACGTGCAACCGGGACACCAGATGCGAACGGATGTTGAGGACACCGGGAAGCCCGGGGATCGCGTCCAGCAGCAGCGTGGACAGGTCGTGCATGCCGAGGCCGAACACGGTCAGCACCAGGCTGTACTCACGCGAAGCCTCCTCGATGCTGACCACCGACGGCCAGGTGGACAGCTCGCGGATGAGTTCCCGCACCTGACCGCTCGCGCAGCGGATCTCGACGTACGCGGCCTGGACCCGGGACTGCCCGGGCACGCGTGGGTACGCCGTCACCCAGGCTCCGCCTCCGTCGCGCAGCCGCTCCCATCGCCGCGCCAGCGTCACCGGCGACGAGCCGAGGGCGTCGCCCAGCTGCGCCCACGTGGCCCGGGGCCGTAGTTGCAGAGCGTGGATGAGCGAAAAGTCCTCCTCATCCAGCGAACCGATCACCATTTGTGCTTCCAGGGGCCGTTCGTTGAGCGATTCCGACAATTCTAGCCCGATATCGGACGTGGATTCGCACACTCGACGACCAAGACGCCGACGTCCGACGCAGAGGAGATCGACCGGTGGACCTTCACGACGACGCTCGAAGCCTGCAGGACGAGCTGGTCCGGTTGCGCAGCGACCTGCACCGCGAACCCGAGATCGGTCTCGACCTGCCCCGCACCCAGGAGCGGGTTCTGCGTGAACTCGACGGGCTCGGCCTGGAGGTCTCCACCGGGACCGACACGACGTCGGTGACCGCGGTGCTGCGCGGTGAAGGCACGCGCCGGGATGCGGCCCGGCCGCGCACGGTCCTGCTGCGCGCGGACATGGACGCCCTCCCGGTGGCCGAAGCGACCGGGCTGGACTTCGCCGCCACGAACGGCGCCATGCACGCCTGCGGCCACGATCTGCACACCACGTCGCTGGTCGGCGCGGCCCGGCTCCTGCACACCCACCGAGACCGGATCAACGGCGACGTCGTCCTGATGTTCCAGCCCGGCGAGGAGGGCTGGGACGGCGCCGGCGTGATGCTCCGCGAAGGCGTGCTCGACGCCGCGGGCAGGCGTGCCGACGCGGCCTACGGGCTGCACGTTTTCTCGTCCATGCTGCCCAGCGGGCAATTCGCCAGCCGTCCCGGCACGCTGATGTCAGCGTCGTACCGGCTGCTCGTCACCGTGCACGGTGAGGGCGGCCACGGGTCGATGCCGCACCGCGCCAAGGATCCGATCTCCGCGACCGCGGCGATGATCACCGCGTTGCAGACGATGGTCACCCGGCGGTTCGACATCTTCGACCCGGCGGTGCTCACCGTCGGCGTCATCCGCGGCGGCACCAAACGCAACGTCATCCCCGCCACCGCCGAATTCGAGGCCACCGTCCGCTGTTTCTCGGACGCCGCCGGCGCGCTGCTCGACACGGCGATCCGCGAGACGATCGACGGCGTCGCGCGGGCGCACGGCGTCACCGCCGACGTCGTGTTCGAAAGCGAGTACCCGGTCACCGTCACCGACGTCGACGAGACCGCGTTCGGCGCCGAGGTCGTCCGCGAGACGATCGGCGAGCAGTACTACACCGAACTGCCCAATCCCGTGGCCGGTTCCGAGGACTTCTCCCGGGTGCTGGCCGAGGTGCCGGGCACGTTCCTCGGGCTCGGTGCGCTGATGCCCGGGCTCGAGCCGGACACCGCCCCCAACAACCACAGCCCGTACGCCGATTTCGATCCGTCCGTGCTGTCCAGGGCCGCCACCGTCTACGCCGAACTCGCCGTCCGCCGTCTCGACCGCTTCGCCGAAGGAGCCACCCGATGAGCGTGACCGCGGGCAAGGACCGCCGCCGTACCCTCTTCGGGCTCGGCGCGGGCAACGCGATGGAATGGTTCGACTGGAACATCTACGCGACGTTCGCGTCGTTCTTCGCCGCACAGTTCTTCAACGCTCAGGACGAGGTCTCGGCGCTGCTGAGCACCTTGGCGGTCTTCGCGGTCGGCTTCGCCGCCCGGCCCCTCGGCGGTTTGGTCTTCGGCTGGATCGCCGACCGCAAAGGACGTCAGCTGTCGATGACGCTGACGGTCGCGCTCGCCGCCGGTGGCAGCCTCGTCATCGGCTTTTCCCCCACGTACGGCCAAATCGGCGTGTGGGCGTCGGTGATCCTCGTGGTGGCACGGCTGGGGCAAGGTCTCGCACACGGCGGTGAGCTGCCGTCGGCGCAGACCTACATCGCCGAGGTCGCCCCGCCCGACCGGCGCGGGCTGTGGTCGAGCCTGATCTACTTCTCCGGTACCTGCGGCGTGCTCGCGGGGACGCTGCTGGGCGCGGTCCTCTCCGGCGCGCTGAGCCATGAGCAAATGCTCTCCTTCGGCTGGCGGATCCCGTTCGTGCTCGGTGGCGTCTTCGGGCTCTACTCGCTCTACATGCGGCTGCGCATGCGGGAAACCGGGGTGTTCCTCGCCGAGACGGCCAAGGACGACGCCGCCGGGAAGAAGGCCGAGAAGGGCCGGATCTGGCAGACCATCAAGCAGAACCCGAAACTGCTCGTGCAGGTCGTCGGGCTGACCGTCGGGGCCACGGTCATCTACTACATGTGGGCCGTCGCCGCGCCGTCGTACGCGATCACCGTGCGCGGCGTCGACCCGACCGGTGCGCTGTGGGCAGGCGTGTTCGCGAACGTGATCTTCCTGATCGCCTTGCCGTTGTGGGGAAGGCTGTCCGACCGTATCGGCAGGAAACCGGTGCTGTTCATCGCGATCGCCGGGCTCCTCGTGCTGAGCTTCCCGCTGAACGCGATGGTCGGCGACCAGGCCTGGCAGTTGTTCCTGGCGATGTCGATCGCGCTGATCTTCATGGCCGGGTTCTCCTCCATCGGCCCGGCCGTCTACGCGGAGATCTTCCCGACCCGCATCCGGACCATCGGCGTCGGTGTGCCGTACTCGATCGCGGTCGCGGCCTTCGGCGGTACCGCGCCGTACCTGCAGACGCTCCTCGCCAAGAACGGCCACCCGTCGCTGTTCGTCGTCTACGGCATGGTGCTCATGGTCGTCAGCGCCTTGGTCGTCTTCACCCTCCCGGAAACCCGGGGCGTCGACCTGCACGAGAAGGCGGAGGCGGGAGTCGGGCCCAGGACCGTCGCCCGCTGACTACAGCCCGGAGGCACGGACCCGGTCCGGGGGTCCGCCGACCACGACGACGTCCAGGTCCGGGTTCGCCCGGATGCCGCCCGCGACCACCGACGGATCGATGAGCCCTTCGGTGTGCACGTGGTCGTCGGTCGGCACCCCGGTCACGTCGAAGAACGGCTCGAAGACGTCCGAGGTGAGCAGGCCGAGCAGCTGGGTGTTGTGCGCAGTGACGGCGAAGCTGTGCACGGCCCCGGCCGGCGCGTGCAGGAAGTCGCCGGGGGTCAGCAGGATCTCTTCGCCGTTGACCCACAGCCAGATCCGGCCGGAGAGGCACAGGAAGTTCTCGGTGTGCCGCCGGTGGAAATGCCGGATGACGTACGGTTGCGGCGCGGCGAGGGTGTTGACCGCGACGTAGTGGCCCCCGGTGTTGCGGCCGCGGGCAAGGAACGAGTTCACCGCGTCCGGCCAGCCCCGCCGCTCTCCGGTGCGGGAGCGCAGGAAATAGCCCTCGGTGCCCGCGGGCAGGGTGTCGTCCCATTCGGCGCTCGGGGCCACCAGGGGAAGGTCGTGCCGCGTCGCCATCGACGGAACTTCCCCGGTGACGTCGGCACCCGCCGCGTAGAGATGACGTTCGACGTTCGCTGTCCCGGCCAGTCCGTCCAGGGCGCCGCCGGGCGCGGAGTACTGGAGCACCTTCGTCAGGTGGCTCAGCATGCGGCAGGCCACCGGGGTTCCCGGTGGGACGTGCACGGAGTCGCCGGGGACCAGCACCCGGCTCTCACCCGGCAGCCAGAACTGAGCGCTGCCCTCGAAGACGTGGAAGGAGCGCTGGTGCCCGGTGAAGCTGTGGAACGGGATCTCCGCTCCCCGCGGGCCGAGCACGAACGCCGCGTCGAAAAGGCCGCCGGTGTCCCGCGCCCGCGCGATGACCGTCCACAGCAGACCCCCGGTTTCGAATCGCAGGCCTTCGCCGCTCGCCAGGTAGTAGGGGACCGGTTCGCCGGGAAGGGCGCCGACCACGGGCGCGAGTCCGTGCATGGTCTCCGTATCCGGACTGGTCACCGGTTTTCTCCTGTCGTGAGGTGCTTTCGGAAGAAGTCGTGGATGTCGGAGAAGCCGAACGCGGCCCGTTCGCCTTCCGCCGCCAGCCTGCCGTCGTCCATCACCTGGCCGAGTGCGACGTCGAGGCGGCCGGGAGGATTGAGGAAACCGTGGCGGTAGCCGTCGAGGAGGTGCAGCTCGCTCGGCACACCGGCGGCCACGAGCGCGGCGTGCAGGCGTTCGCTTTGCCGGTGGGACACCAGCACGTCGGCCGTGCCGTGGGAGAGCTGGAACGGTGGCGCCCCGGGGCTGATCCAGGTGAGCGGGCAGGCCGTTCGGGCCTGCTCCGGCAGCCGGGCGGGATGCCCGCCGAGCAACCGGGCCTCCGGAGTGGACTCCCCGTCGAGCCCCGGACGGGCCGCCTCCGCGTCGGCGACGACCTCGGCGAGATCGACCGGGGGATAGGACACCGCCACCGCTCGTACCGGTACGGCACCGCTTTCCCGCTCGCCCGGTACCTCGGCGAGATGCCCGGTGAGCCCGGCGAGCGCGGCCAGATGACCACCGGCCGACGCGCCCCAGAGCCCGACCGCGCCGGGGCGCAGGCCGTAGCGCCCGGCGTGTGCGTCCAGAAACCGCACGGCGGCGCGGACGTCGTGCCACTGGGCGGGAAACAACGCCTGGGACGAGAGCCGGTATTCGATGGCCGCCATCGCGCAGCCGGTGGCCACGGCGTGCCGTGCGAGGTCGGGGGCCAGTGTGCGGTCGCCGGTGAACCAGCCGCCGCCGTGCAGCCACAGCACCACCGGGACCGTGCCGCCGGTGACCGGGCGGTACAGGTCGAGCAGCAGGTCTCCGGTGTCCCGCCGGGCGAAGACGACGTCGGCGTCCACCCGGACCGCTTCGGACGGGGGCGCGGAACGAGGTGCCATGCCCGCAAGCTTCGTCGCCCGCACCGGGACTTACCAGCGCGATCGTCCGCACGATCGTCCGGCGGATCCGGATGATCAGCCCGCCACGCCGCCGAGTTCGACGGCGATCCGGACGAACCGCTCCAGCGCGCCGGAGCGGCGTTCCCGGCGCAGGTACAGGTAGGTCGTCACCGGTGGGGCGTCCGTGATGGGCACGAACGACAGGCCCGGACGCGCGTAGGTCTCGGGCGCGGATTCCCCGGCGACGTTGACGCCTTGCCCGGCGCCGCACAGTTCGAGCACCTCTTCGAAGTTCCTGGCGACCGGCAGCAACCGTGGGGTGACGCCGGCCTCGGTGAGTGGCGAAGTCCAGTGCCGCGCGGCTTCCTCGTCCTCGACGGACACGAAGGTCTCGCCGTCCAGCTCGGCCAGCCGTACCGATTCCCGCGCGGCGAGCGGATGCCGTCCGGGCACCACCAGCACGCACCGTTCCGCCCACAACGGCACCGATTCGAACGCGGGCACCGGATTCCGGCCGAGTTCGGCGACGAACGCGCAGTCCACCTCGCCCGCGGCGAGCGCGTCGTGACAGCCGACGAAACCGAGCTGCCGGATCTGCCACCGGACCTGCGGCAGCTCGTCGGCGACCGCCGCCATGATGCGGCGGAACCCCGGGCTGGAAACCATCAGGCCGACCCGGACGCTCGGCTCGTCGGCCGTCTTCCGTGCCCAGGCCAGTACCTCGTCCATGGCCGCGATCGCCTGCCGGGCCCGAGGCGCCAGCTCCCGGCCGTGGTCGGTCAGTTCGACGCTGCGGGAGGTGCGCTGGAACAACGTGCGGGCCAGCCGCCGTTCCAGCGCGGCGATCTGCTCGCTCACCGCGGACGAACTCAGATGCAGCCGGGCGGCGGCGCGGCCGAAATGACACTCCTCCGCCACGGCGAGGAAGCACCGGAGGTGATGAATGGTGAGGTCCATGGCCGTCCGCCGCTCAGGGAGCCGCGTGCCCGGTGGTGACCGCCGGGCGGGCGAGGTCGTCGGTTTCGGGCATCCGCGCTCTCCTCGGAGGAAGGCCGTGCCGGGTGCGCGGCGCCGGACTGGATTCCACCACCGAGACTATCCCCGGCGGTTCGCCTGCCGGACGCGACCAGGTTAGGCTGATCGGCCGAGTGATCATGCACACAGGAAACGGTGGGGTCGCTGGTGGAGGGTGTGACACCACGGTGGGTGGCGTCGCTGGCCCATCGCACGAGTTACGTCGGCCGCGAGCGGCTGGTCGCCGAGGCGGCCGAGTTGCTCGGCGCCGGGCCGGTCGTCACCTTGACCGGCGTGGGCGGGGTGGGCAAGACCCGGCTCGCCGGGATGGTCGCCGCCGCGGTCGACCATGACCGTCCCGACGGTGTGGCCTTCGTGGAGCTGGCCGAGCTGCGGGATCCGGATCTGCTGGCCAACGTGGTGGCCGAACGGCTGGGGGTCTACGACCAGTCGGCGCGGCCGCGGCTGGAAGTGCTCATCGAGGCACTGCGGTACCGGCGGCTCCTGCTGGTGCTGGACAACTGTGAGCATGTCCTGGCGGCCTGTGCCCGGTTCGTGACCGAGCTGGTGGCGGGATGCCCGAAGCTGGGTGTGCTCACCACAAGCCGTCAGTCCCTTGGGGTTTTCGGCGAACGCGTGCTGGCGGTGCCGCCGCTTTCCGTGCCCGGCCCCGACTGGGTCGGGTCGGCGGAGGAACTGGAGGGTTACGAGGCGCCGCGGTTGTTCGCCGACCGGGCTCGCGGCGTGCTGCCGTCCTTCGAGATCACCGAACACAACGTCCGCGAGATCGCCGCGATCTGCCGCAGCCTGGACGGCCTGCCGCTCGCCATCGAGCTGGCCGCCATCCGGCTGCGTGTGCTGTCGGTGACCCAGCTGCGCGTCCGGCTCGCCGACCCGCTGTCCCTGCTCACCAGGGGGAGCAGGGGCGGCCCGGCCCGGCATCAGACCTTGCGCGCGATGATCGAATGGAGTTACGACCTTTGCTCCGAAAGCGAGCAGCTGGTCTTGGCGCGCGCTTCGGTGTTCTCCGGTGGATTCGCGCTGGCGGCCGCCGAGGAGGTGTGCGCGGGCGACGGTGTCCGGGCCGAGGACATGCTCGACCTGGTGCACGAGCTGATCGACAAGTCGCTGCTGGTCAGCGCCGAGGAAGCCGACGGCGAGCTCCGCTACCGGATGCTCGAAACGTTGCGTGAATACGGTGCGGAGCGGCTGGCCGAGCTGGGCGGGACCGAGCGGGTGGCCCGGCTGCACCGTGACTGGTACGCGGGGTTCGCCGCCCGCTACGCGGAAGGCTGGATCGGCCCCGGCCAGGTGGAGTGGCTGCGGCGAGTGGCCCGTGAGCACGCGAACCTCCGGCGCGCGCTCGACTACTGCGCGACCACGCCGGGCGAAGGCGTCGCGGGCCTGCGGATGGTCACCCGGCTCGGGGTCTACTGGTCCGTGTGCGGGCTGCTCAACGAAGCACGCACCTGGCTGGTCAGACAGATGGCCGCCGCGCCGCCCGATACGCCGGAGTGGGCGTCGGGCCTTTTGCTCAGGGTCTGGTACGACGTCCTCGGTGGCGACATCGACGCCGCCGAGGCGGACGCGCGGGCCAGCGAGGAGCTGGTCAAGACCCTCCCGGACGAGGTCACCCGCGCTTACGGCGAGACCATCCGTGCCACGGCCGCCTTCTACTTCGGGGATGGGCCCGTCCACGGCTTCGACACCGCGCGGCACGTGTTCCGGCGGCACGGGATCCGTACCGCCGAGGTGTACACGGAAGTCCATCACCGGCAGGCCACCGCGTTCAACGGCGATCCCGGCACGGCCAGGGCGCTGTTGGCCGAAAGCATCGCGGCAGCGGAAGAAGTCGGTGAACTGTTCTGGCGGTCCTGGGACTGGTGGGCGCTGAGCGTCATCGAGGAAACCCACGGTGACCCGGAAGTCGCCGAGCGGGCCGCGCTGGAGGCGTTCCGGCTGCAGAACGTCCTCGGCAATCGGTCGGCAGAGCCGCATATGGTCTTCGCCCTCGGATGCGCGGTGGCCCACCGCAACGACATGGTGCGGTCGGCGACGCTGTTCGGGATCAGCGCCACGATGTGGTCCGCCATCGGCACGGATCCCCGGAATTACGGCCGGTTCTCCGCGCACGGAGCCGAGATGACGGAACGCGTCATCGACGCCCTCGGGCTGGACACGTTCAAACGGCACCATCGGCTCGGCCGCGCCTTCACCCATCAAGAGGCCACACGCTACGTCCTCGGGCAGCAGATCACCGTGCCCCGCGCACCCACCGGGCCGGACGACCCGCTGACCCCGCGGGAACACGAAGTCGCCGAGCTGGTCGCGCGCGGCCTGACGAACAGGCAGATCGCCGGTCAGCTGGGGATCGCGCCCCGGACCGCGGACACCCATATCGGCCACATCCTGACCAAACTCGGGTTCGCCTCACGCGCCCGGCTCGCGACCTGGGTCACCAGCAGGCGGGCGCATCGGTGACGACCCAGGTCGCGATCTGCGTCCGGTTGGTGAAGCCGAGCTTGGTCATGATGTGGTCGACGTGAGTGGAGGCGGTCCGCCGGCTGATGGCGAGCGTGTCGGCGATCCTCCGGTTGGTCATGCCCTGGGCGACCAGGTTGGCGACTTCGGTCTCGCGTCTGGTCAAGGGATGACGACCGCCGGTATGCGGCGAAGGGGTCTCGTCGGCGAGGGTGTAGGCGATGCTTTCGTGCGGGGGCATGGTGTACCCCGTGGTGAAGGCGGCCGCGGCGGCGTCGAGACCGAGCCGGGTGGTGACGGTTTCGGTGTCTTTCTGGATCGGGTCGGTGAAGGCCGCGTACCGGGCCGGGGACATGCCGATCGCCGCCCACATCGCCGTCGCCGCACCGAATACCGTCGCCGCCCGCCGGTGCTGCCCGGTGCGGGCGGCGACACCCGCGCTGACCGTGAGGACGAAGGCGAGGATGGCCTTGTCCTGCACCTCTTGTTCGAGCTGCAGGGTTTCTCGGCAGGCGGCCCGTGCTCTCTCGAGATCGCCGACGAGGTACTCGGTGGCGCCCAGCGACCGCAGTGCCCACGATCGCCAGAAGATCTCGCCGCGGGAGGCGTACTCGCCGACGCACTCACGCAGTATCCGGCGCCCGTGTTCGAGGTCGCCGGAAAGCCCGGTCGAGATGCCGAGGTTGAACCGTGCCCACAGCTCGCCGCTGAGATCACCCAGTTCGTGCTGCCGCGCACCGGATTCCGCGAAAAGGTCGGCGGCTTCGGCCATGCGGTCCGCGGTCAGTGCGTCGTAGCCGCGAACGAGCAGGAGGTAGGCCTTGACGGAGTCGTCGCGTTCCTGCTCGGCGGCTTGCGCCGTCTGTTCCAGCGCTGTCTCGTAGGCGGGACGATCCCCTTGGATCAAGGCCAGAAAGGTATAGGTGAGCAGGGCGTTCGCGCGTCCCGGGGCGTCCGGGCGAGCCGCGTCGAGCAGTTTGCCGAGGTGCAGCCTGCCCTCCGAGGTGAGGCCATGGATCAGCCAGAACTCTTTGATCTGGAACGCCATGGACATCCCGTCGACGGCGTCGTCCGGGTTCTCGCCGCAGAAGTCCAGTGCCGCCCGCAAGTTGGCGTGCTCGCGGTGCAGCCGCCGGCTCCAGCTCAGCTGATCCGGGCCGATCCATGCTTGCCCGCACTGCCTGCCGAGAGCCAGGTACCAGTCACTGTGGCGCCGCCGCATACGGGCCACGTCGCCCGCGGCGGCGAGCTTCTCGTGGCCGTACTGACGGATCGTCTCCGGGAGGCGGTACCACACGACATCGTCTCGTTCGTCGCGGATCAGGATCGACTTTTCGACCAGGCTGTCGATGAGCTCGAGCGTCTGTCCGGCCGTCAGCCCGGCGCCGGAGCACACCGCCCCCGCCGCATCGGCCTCGAATCCTCCGGAGAACACCGACGCCCGGGCCCAGAGCAGCCGTTCGGGCCCGGAGCACAGCTGATGGCTCCAGTCGATCGTCGCCCGGAGCGTGCCGTGCCGCTCCGGGCCGTGCCTCGTCGCGCTCGTGGTCAGCAGCGCGAGCTGTGTGTCCAGACGTTCGGTGATCTGCCGGATCGAGAGCGCGCGCAGCCGCACGGCGGCGAGTTCGATGGCGAGCGGCACACCTTCCAGGCGCTCGCAGAGCCGGGCCACGTCCTCGGCGTTGCTCTCGCCGATCTCGAACGAGGGCAGCACGGCCGAAGCCCGATCGGCGAACAAACGCACCGCGTCGACCGCCGGCAGTTCCCGCAGACCCATCCGCGGCCGGGGGACGGCGAGCGGAGGCACCGGCAAGACCTGCTCGTCGGCCGATTTCAAGGGATGCCTGCTGGTCGCCAGGATCGCCAAGCCCGGACACCGGGTCAGGAGGGTGCTCGCCAGCCGGGCGCAGCCGTCGGCCAGGTGCTCGCAGTTGTCCAGCACCAGCAGGGCGTGCCGATCGCGCAGCCAGTCGGCCAGCACCTCGACCGCCGGACGGGCAGAGCGATCCGTCAGCCCCAGCGCCTCGGCGACCGTGCTCGCCAGCAACGCCGGTTCGTTGAGATCCGCCAGCGCCACGAAGTACGCGCCGTCGGCGAATCCTGTCCGTTCCGAAGTCGCGAAATGCGCCGCGAGGCGGGATTTGCCGACTCCTCCAGGCCCGGTCAACGTCACCATCGGGCCGCTCCGGAAGATCTCCGACAGCCGAAGGAGTTCGGTCTTCCTGCCGACGAAGGTGGTCGACTCCGCCGGTACCCGTCCTGAGCCGCCGGAGGTGCTTGCCAGGCTCATTCCAGTCCCTTCTCGCTGCTGCGGCTCGCCGGGCGGAGGTGCCATTTTCCGGGGACGTCCTGCCTCTCGCAACTTTCGCCCGGATCCCGTGCGATCAGGCGGAGGGAATGTCGCGTTCGCCGAAGAGGGCCATAAGGGTGCGGAGGAACACGGGCGCCAGCTCGGGAATCGCCTCGGCGCCTTTCGTGTGGAGACACTGACGGATCAGGTCGGACATACCGCCGACCAGCAGATCGAATGCCTCGTCCGGTAGTTCCGGCCTGGTCGGGTCCTCCTTTCGCACCACGTGCTTGTAGGTGATGCGGTACAACTCGGCGATACGGGCGATCCGCCGGTGGTACATCGCGGCGATTTCCGGGCCGGCGGCCAGGCATTCGATCTGCAGCGTCCAGGTCGCCTTCGGCTGCGAAGCCATTTTCGCCAGGTATCGCTCCATCGTCAGCGTGACGGCGGCCCGCCAATCCAGATAGGAGAGTTCGCTCAGGGGTTCCGTGATCTCTCCCAGCGCCGTCGACGCTCCGGCCCGGAAAGCGGCGGCGAAACACGCTTGTTTGGTGGGAAACAGGGCGTAGAACGTCTGACGCGACACTCCGGCCCGCTCGACGATGTCGGCGATCGTGGTCGCCCCGTACCCCTTCTCCGCGGCGACCTCCAGGAAGCCGACCAGGATCCGCGCCCGTTGCGACGCCGCGACCTCTTCCGCGGTGAGTCCGTGCCGGCTCGGCAGCCGCTGTCCCACCGTGGCGAGGGCTTCCACACCGGTCAAGGACGGCCGCTCACTCATGGCACCACCTTCTCATCGAGCACCTCGAACGAGCGCGGCCCGGCGGCGCTGTCTTGTGCCGTCGTTGACACCGCGAGGCCGGGAAACTGTGCTCTCCACCCGAGATCGTGACCAAGCATATCGACGCCCCTTGCCGGGACTTTTGGAGAACGCTAGCGTACGCGGAGTACGGACAAGTACTTGAAACTCTTTCAGAGTCGGGCGTCCGGATTTTTCCTTTGTGCGTGGACCACTCCGGTCGGTCGCGGTCACCTCCAGGAGGCGTCATGGACGCGTCGGATCCGACGGCGGACAACATCGACAGCCGGCTGAAGGCGCCACAGACACCGGGCAAGAACCTGCATCCCGCGGTACGAGACGGCCTTTTCGCGCCACTCGTCCTGGCTTGTGCGGTGGTGTTCCTCGTGCTGTACCTGGGCAGCGGTGCGACCGACGTGTGGTTCGCGTGGACCATGGCGAGTCCCCTCACCGCCACGACCGTCGGCGCCGGTTTCGGCGCCGCGGTCGTGCTCTTGTTCCTCGCCGCGTTGGAACCGGGATGGACGAACGCCCGCATCGCGAGTTTCGCGCCACTGGTGATGGCCGCCGGAAGCCTGGTCGTGACCAAGCAGTATCAGGCGGAGCTGAACCCGCCGCGCGAGCTGGCCATCGCCGGGACGGCCTTCAGCGTGCCCGTCCCTGACATCTGGTTGATCGCTCTAGGGATCACGGTCCTGCTCACGGTGCTGACCGTGCCCGCGCAGCTTCTTCGCCGTGTCGATGTCGATGGCGTCGCGGTCGTGACGCCGATGCCCGTGTGGGCACGTGTCTTCGCGGGGATCGAGGGGATCGGGTTGCTCGCCGCCGGGATCGGGGCCACGGTCCGAACTGACTCCTACATCTCGTGGTGGCCATGGCCGGTGAGCGCACTCGACCTGCGTGAGTTGTCCGTCTGGTTGGTCACCTTGGGGCTGCTCATCGTGTACGCGGTGGCGGTCGGTGATCTCCGGCAGGCGGCGGCAGGGCTCGCGGCGCTGGTCGTGTTCGGCCTGCTGGCCCTGGCCGGGGTCCTGCGGTACTGGGGTGACGTGCGGTGGGGATCGCAGGGGGCGCCGATCGTCGTCGCGGCCATGGTCTTGCTGCTCGGCACCGGCTTCTTCGGGTTGGTGCTGCTGGGTTTGGCGCGTGTCGTGCGTCCGGTACTGACCGCGGTGACCGCCGCCGGGCCCGGCCGTCCGCCGTCGGAGGCGTCGGCGTGGGAGCTCGCACGCGGCATCCGGTCGAAGATCACGCCTCATGACGACCGGGGCTTCTTCGGCCCGGAGTCGGTGACCTGGAAGGTGTGGACCTACCCGACTTCGCTCACCGTGGGTTTCCAGCGCGCTGTCGTCGTCGAGGAGCTCGATCCGGCGCTGGTCGCCGCCGTCGACAAGACCAGGGCACTGAGGACCCGCTCGCACACGCGCTACGACCGGACCCTGCGCTATTTCGCGATGGTCGCCTTCGCCGGTACCCGCGTCACCATGAAGGCGTCGGACATCCTGGTGAAGGTCCATTCGACCGGGGTGGGTGTCGACCCGGTCACCGGAAAGCGTTACGACGCCAACGATCCAGCGTCACAGCTGTGGATCCATCTGACGGCATGGCACTCGATCCTCTACGCCTACGAGAAGTACGGGCCGGGAAAGCTCAGCGCGGAGGACGAGGCTCGCTATTGGGCGGATTGCGCGACCGCGGCCGAACTCCAGACCTGCGACCCGGCGGAGATCCCCCGCGACCGCGACGGCGTCCGTGCCTACTTCGAACGCATGCGCCCGCAGCTGATCGGCTCGCCCGTCGCGCGTTCGACCATGGAACACCTCCTGCACGCCGAGGTGATGTTGCCCCCGATGCCGCCGGCGTACTGGCCCGTCGTCTTGGTCGTCACCCGTACCCTGCGCGTCGCGACCATCGCGTCGATGCCGCACTGGATGCGGGATCTGGCGGGGATCCGGCAGAGCCGCCTGCTGGACGCGTTGGTGGTACCGGTCATGCGGCTCTCGTTCCGGTTCGTCCGCATGAGCGGCTGGCTCCAGCTGGCCGCCCTGCGCCTGCTGTCACCTTCGACCCTGCCGATCGTGGCGCCGGTGCTGCTCGGCATCGCGCCCGCCACGGAAGAAACCCTCACTCCCGCCCAAGCCCGTGAACGGTACGGCTACCCGCCGCCCGCGCTGGCGCACCTCGAACTGAGGGCCGGACAGCGTGAACGGGTGTTCAAGGAGAATCGTCCGCCCGACGACGTCGGCCTCGTGGAGTCCGAGCCGATCCTCGGTACCCGCTGATCCGTATGGTCCGCCCCTGACCGGCGGCACGACTCAGATCGTCGGCGGAGACTTTCCTCAGCGGCCGCTCCGGGCTTTGCCGGTCCGCCGTGATCGTCGCGACGCGGCGGGCCGGAATCGCACCGCCAAGCAGACGAAGAACCAGCACAGGAGGAAGATCAACGCGCCGCGCGGGCTCCGGCCGACCGGCGGATACCCGGAAACAGGTGGTGCGGTCCGGTGCACGACGATCTCGTCCACCGTCCGCGCGAACACGGGCGAATTCGCGATCAAGCGAGTGAAGGTCCGAGTGCTCAGCCGAAGCACGGTGACCGGTGTCGCCGCGGAAACGGTTGCCGTGCGAAGAGTGCCTTGCTGCAGTGAAATCTCCCCGACGAGGCTGCCCGGCCCCAGGGCCGCGGTGAGGTCTCTGCCGCACCAGACGGCCAATTGCCCTTCGAGCAGAATATAGGCGACATCGCCGGGGGTGCCCTCGGATATCAACGGCCACCCTTGAGGAAGGGTGACCTTGCGCCCGTATCGCAGGATCCGGCTGACTTCTTCGGCGGGAAAGCGTTGAAAGAAAGGCAATTCGGCGATTCCGGCCGGGAATTCGTTTTCTTTCATTCTGTCGTGTCCCTGAGTGTTCCGCTCGTGAGGATGCGAAAGTCCTCCAGGATGTTTCCTCGCCGGGATCCGCGACAAGTGACCCCCTGTGGTGAAGGATCGACCACCGGGAGTGGTGTGTCAACGGGAGTGAAAAGAATTGTCAACCGGGGGAGAATCCGACTGGCGGATCCTCGGGTGCACGGTACAAGTACGACGCCCGGCCGCGGCTCAGCACCTCGTGTCGCGGCGGGCCTCGGACAGGCGTGCGGGGCGGTCGGCGAGCGGGCCGCCGGAACGGAGCAGCGTTTCCAGGGTTTCCAGTGGTTCGGGGACGACGGTGTACCAGCTCCAGGTCCCGCGGCGTTCCCGCTCGAGGATGCCGGCGGAGACGAGGACCCGCAGGTGGTGGCTCAGTGAGGGCTGGGGCATGTCGAATTCCTCGGCCAGGTCGCAGAAGCACGCCTCGCCGCCGGGGGAGTACCGCACGAGCGACAGCAGCCGGATCCGCACTGGGTCCGACAGGGCCTTGAACAGCTTCGCGGCCGCGTCGGCGTCGTCCGGCGCGACGACCGCGGCGGGCTCGGCCATCAGGAGCGTCACCGGGACCGGCTTCCTGGTGCGGGCGTTCTCGCTCGCCACGCGTCCCTCCTCCGTCCAGGGGGTCCTGTCCCGGACCACCATACCCGCTGAATTGACAAAGCTCGATCCAAGCTCTTCAATTGCATCGGCGGACTTCGATCCAGCCGCCGTGCTTCGAGGGAGTCGTCATGACCCATGGCAAGCGATACCTGGCTGGGACGTGCCCGATGAACACCCCTTGAGGAAGGAACGAAGATGACCCGCGCACCCCAGGTGCTGTTCGTCTGCGTGCACAACGCCGGTCGCTCCCAGATGGCCGCCGCGCTGCTGCAGCACTATTCGCTCGGCCGGATCGCCGTCCGGTCCGCGGGTTCGGAGCCCGCCGAGATGGTGAACCCGGCCGCGGCCGCGGCACTCGCGGAGTGGGGATTGGACATCACCGCCGAGGTGCCGAGCAAGCTGTCCACCGAGGACGTCGAGGCTTCCGACGTGGTGATCACCATGGGCTGCGGTGACACGTGCCCGGTGTTCCCCGGCAAGCGATACCTCGATTGGCCGCTGGAAGACCCGGCGGGTCAGGGAGTGGCGGCGGTGCGCCCGATCCGGGACGAGATCGACCGCCGCGTCCGCGGCCTCGTCGCCGAAATCCTCGACGCCTGACCCCCGCCTCCCCGTATTCCCGGAGACCAGCACCGTGACTCAAGCCACCGACAAGGCCGAGGCCGACGTCCTGCACAAACTGTCCTTTTTGGACAGGTTCCTCCCCGTCTGGATCATCGTCGCGATGGGGGCCGGTCTGCTGCTTGGCAGCGTGATCCCCGGTCTGCAGGGCGTGCTGGACGCGGTGAAGATCGGACAGGTGTCGCTGCCGATCGCGCTGGGACTGCTGCTGATGATGTACCCGGTGCTGGCGAAGGTCCGCTACGACAAGCTCGACACCGTGACCAAGGACAAGCGCACGATGGTGCTTTCCCTGGTGCTGAACTGGATTCTCGGCCCGGCGCTGATGTTCGCGCTCGCGTGGCTGATGCTGCCCGACCTGCCGGAGTACCGGACCGGGCTGATCATCGTCGGCCTCGCCCGGTGCATCGCGATGGTGATCATCTGGAACGACCTCGCCTGCGGCGACCGTGAGGCCGCCGCGGTGCTGGTCGCGCTGAATTCGGTCTTCCAGGTGATCATGTTCGGGGTGCTCGGCTGGTTGTACCTCGACCTGCTGCCCGGCTGGCTGGGCCTGGACACCACGAGTATCGACTTCTCGCCGTGGGAGATCGCGCTCAGCGTGATCATCTTCCTCGGGATCCCGCTCGCCGCCGGCTACCTCACGCGCCGTATCGGGGAGCGGAGCAAGGGCCGCGACTGGTACGAGGGCACGTTCCTGCCCAAGATCGGCCCGATCGCGCTCTACGGCCTGCTGTTCACCATCGTGATCCTGTTCGCCCTGCAGGGCGACAACATCACCTCCCGCCCGCTCGACGTCGCCAGGATCGCGCTGCCGCTGCTGGTGTACTTCGCGATCATGTGGATCGGCGGCTACCTGCTGGGCAAGGCGTCCGGTCTCTCCTACGAGCGCACCACGACGTTGGCATTCACGGCCGCGGGCAACAACTTCGAACTCGCGATCGCCGTCGCCATCGGCGTCTTCGGCGTCACCTCCGGGCAGGCGCTTGCCGGGGTCGTCGGCCCGCTGATCGAAGTACCCGTTCTGGTCGCGCTCGTGTACGTCAGCCTCTGGTTGCGCAAGCGCTGGACAGCGAAAGCGCCCGCGGAGTGACCGGAGCCGCGCGGGTAGTGGTCATCGGCGGGGGCCAGGCCGGTCTCGCCGCGGGCTACCACCTGCGCCGCGCCGGACTGGACTTCGTCATCCTCGACGCCCAAGCCCAGCCGGGCGGCGCATGGATCCACGGCTGGGACTCGCTGCGCCTGTTCTCCCCGGCACGGCACAGTTCACTGCCGGGATGGCCGATGCCGCCTTTCCCGGGGCCCGGGTATCCGACCGCCGAGCACGTCGCCGAGTACCTCGCCGCGTACGAGAAGCGCTACGAACTCCCGGTCCGCCGATCGGAGACGGTGACCGCCGTATCCCGGGACGGCGACGGATTCCGCGTGAGCACCGACTCGGGGGACTGGAGCGCCGGGGCGGTCGTCAGCGCCACCGGCACCTGGTGGCGGCCCTTCCTGCCCCTGGTTCCCGGCGGGTTCACCGGCCGTCAGCTGCACACCGTGGACTACCGGTCGCCGGAGGAGTTCGCGGGCAAGGACGTCGTGGTGGTCGGGGGCGGGAACTCCGGCGCCCAGATCGCCGCCGACCTGGCGGGCGTGGCGAACCTGACCTGGGTCACCCGCCGTCCACCCCGGTATCTGCCCGACCACATCGACGGCAAGGCCCTCTTCGACGTCGCGACCCGCCGCCGCCAAGCCCTCGAAACCGGGCAGACCGACACGGGTGGGGTCGCCGGGCTCGGCGACATCGTCGCCGTCCCGCCCGTCCGCGAAGCACGCGACGCCGGACTGCTGCGGCCGCGCGAGATGTTCGTGCGACTCGACGACGATGGTCCTGTGTGGACAGACGGCACACGGCGGCATGCCGACGTGGTCATCTGGTGCACCGGCTTCCGCCCAGCGCTGAGCCACCTCGCGCCGTTGCGGCTGCGGACCACCCGCGGCCGGATCCAGACCGAGGGCACTCGTGCCGTGGCCGAGCCCCGGCTGCACTTCCTCGGCTACGGCGATTGGACCGGGCCCGCGTCGGCCACGCTGATCGGTGCCGGTATGACCGCCCGCGCCGCCGTCACCGACCTCAAGGCCGTGCTGGAGTGACCCGTCAGCGGAGACCCGATGACGACGCCGCCGAGCATTCGGGTGCCGACCGCGGACCACGGTCGTGGCCCATGGTGTTCTGTTCGGGAGCCGCGATCGGCCTGCTCGGCGGGATGATCGGTCTCGGCGGCGCGGAGTTCCGGCTGCCCGTGCTGATCAGCCTTTTCGGGTTCGTCGCCTTGCAGGCGGTGATCTTGAACAAGGCGATGAGCCTGATCGTGGTGCTCACCGCGCTACCGGCCCGTCTGGTGGCCGTACCCCTCGGCGACGCGGCTCCGCACTGGCCGATCGTGGTGAACCTGTTGTGCGGCAGCCTGCTGGGCGCGTGGCTCGGCGCGTCCTGGGCCACCCGCCTGCGTTCGGCGACGCTGTACCGGCTGCTCGCCGTGTTGCTCCTCGTCATCGCCGCGGCGCTGGCGTGGAATCACCTCGGCGAGGTGGGTACGGTGTCGCTCCCACCGGTCGCCAGGGCCGCGGCGGGGCTCGGCGCCGGTGTCGCGATCGGGATCGTCGCGGCGCTCATGGGCGTCGCCGGAGGCGAGCTGCTCATCCCGACGATCGTTCTGCTGTACGGAGCGGACGTCAAACTCGCCGGGTCGCTCTCGCTCGCGGTGTCGTTGCCGACGATGCTCGTCGCGTTCGCCCGGTACAGCCGTGATCGGAGCTTCCAGGTCCTGCGAGCCAACACCTCCTTCGTCGCCGTCATGGCACTGGGCTCCGTCGTCGGAACAGTGCTCGGGGGCCTGCTGCTCGATGTCGTGCCGGGCGCGGTGCTGATCCCGGTTCTGATCGCCTTGCTGCTGTTGTCGGCGGTCAAGGTGTGGCGTCACGACTGATGTCACACCTTGACCGAGGCGGGTCAGCCGACCGGCTGGCAGCAGCGTTTTCCGATGCTGACACGGTTTCCGGTCAGTTTCCGCAGGACGTAGCGGGCGTCGCGGCCGACGCCGCGCAGGGTGGCGGAGGCGAAGCTGCGCTGCCATTCCAGCCCGACGTAGGCGAGGCCGGGGTGGGTGGTGGACAGGCCGCGATCCTGCAGCGGGCGCCCGTCGGAGGCGAGGGCGCCGAGGGGGTCCAGGTAGGACAGTTCGGGCCGGAAGCCGGTGGCGAACAGGATGGTGTCGATGCGTTCGCGGGTTCCGTCCGGCCATTGCACGGTGTCGCCGTCGATGGTGGTGAACATGCGCCGCTGGTCCGGTTTTCCGCTGAGGATGGCGGCTTTGTAGCTGCCGGGGTCGTTCACCGCGGTGGCGGGCGGGCTCTTCAGCAGGTGCCCGATCGGCAGGTGGTCGAAGCCGACGGCGGCGGACCAGAAATGCACGTCCTTCCCTAACGGCCGTTGCGGCGCGAACTTCACCGGTGCCCGGTTGGCGAGGGTGACGTGGGCGTGGCCGGCGAGTTCGGTGGCGATCTGGACGGCGGAGTTTCCCGCGCCGACGACGATGACGCGCTGCCCGGCGAACGGTGTGGGGTTTCGGTATTCGCCACTGTGCAGGACGTGTCCGGTGAAGGTGTCCAAACCGGACAGTTCCGGTCGGTGGGGGCGGGAGAAGCCGCCGGACGCGGCGATGACGATCGGTGCGGTCAGCGCGGTTTCCCCGGTGGCGTGCACGGTGAACGCGCCGTTGTCCTGGGTCACGGCGTCGACCCGGTGCCCGGTGCGGATCTCGGTGTCGAGGCATCCGGCGTAGCGGCGGAGGTAGTCGACGACTTCGTCGCGGTGCGGGTAGTGGTCGGGGTCGTCGGGGAAGGGCAGGCCGGGGAGGCTGCTGTAGCGGGCGGGGGAGAAGAGGGCCAGGGAGTCGTAGTAGCGGGGCCAGGATCCGACCGGTTCGGGACCGGCTTCGAGGATCACCGGGGTGAGGCCCTGTGTGCGGGCGGCGTAAGCGGCGGCGAGACCGGCCTGGCCGCCGCCGACGATGATCACGTCGTGGTCGTTCATGAGTTCCTTCCGGAATGAGGTGTCGCCGCGAGGGCGAGAACGGCGGCGGCCACCGTGACGGCGGCGAGCACGAGGAAGGTCGGCGAGTATCCGCCGATGCCGCTCGCGATGGCCGCGCCTGCCCAGGGGGCGAGGGCGACGGTGATGGTCAGTGGTGCTTGGAGCAGGGCGTTGAGGCGGCCGTAGTGGGTGGTTCCCCAGCGGTCGGCCACGGCGGTGGCTTGCAGGAGTGTGAACACGCCGCGGGCCATGCCGGCCATGACCGCGGCGGCGATCAGCCCGGCCTTGGTGGTGAGCAGCCCCAGCACGGCCGTGGTCACGGCGGCGGAGAGGAACACGATCGCGGTCCGGGTCCGTACCGTGGTCAGCCGGGTGAGCGCCGTATACCCAAGGCGCCCCAGCACCTGCCCGGCGCCGCCGAGGCCGAGCGCGATCGCGGCTGTCGTGCTGCTGACGCCGCGTTCGGTGAGCAGGGGTACGAGGTTGATCACTCCGGCGTAGACGGCGAACGCCGCCAGGCTGAACGCGATCACCAAGCCCCGGAACGGGATGCTCCGCGCGATCCGCGCGGGGTCGCTGTGAACCGGATGAGTGCCTGAGGGCGGCCACGGTCCGCGTAGGCCCCACAGGTGCGCGGGGATGGTGACGACGGCCAGTACGGCGGCGAGGACCAGGTAGGTTTCCCGCCAGTCCAGGTGCGCGGTGAGCAGCGCGGTCAGTGGCGCGAACACCGTGCTCGCCAAGCCCGCGGCGAGGGTGAGCACGGTCAGCGCGAACACCCGCCGCTCGCCGTACCAACGGGTCAGGGCGGCGAACGCGGGCGGGTACAGCACCGCGCCCATCGCGACCCCGGCCAGCAGCCACGCCCCGGTGAACCAGACCAGGTTCTGCGCCAGCGCGACGGCGACGACCGCGGGCACCGCCACTACCGACCCGGCCGTCATCACCGAGCGGGGACCCCTGCCGTCGAGCCATCGCCCGACCGGGATCCCAGTCAGCGCGGCGACGACCTGCCCGGCCGAGAACGCCGCGACCACCCAGGCCGTCGACCAGCCCGTCGTGTGGCTGATTTCCGGTGCCAGGACGGGAAAGGCGTAGAAGAGGATGCCCCAGCTGGTGATCTCGGTGACGCAGAGCACGGCCAGCACGCGGTGCAGCCCGGACGTGGACAGCCCGGGCTGCGCCGCGGCGGTCGCGATCGGCACAGCGGTCAGCGCGACGGCGCGGACAGCGTCAGGACTTCCGGCTCCGAGGTCGCGCAGCAGCCGCCGGAGGCTGGTGCGTCGTCCGGTTCGTCGAACAGGCCGGCGCCGCCGCAGACGCCGGTCTCGGCCATGCGCAGTTCGACCCGTGCGGCCGCTTCGTGGTCTCCGGCGAGCTGGGCGGCGATGCTGCGGACCTGTTCGTAGCCGGTCATGGCGAGGAACGTCGGTGCCCGGCCGTAGCTCTTCATCCCGGCCAGGTAGAAGTCCTTCTCCGGATGCGCGAGTTCCTTGGCGCCGTGGGGATACACGGTTCCGCACGAGTGGACGTTCGGGTCGATCAGCGGCGCGAGCGCGACCGGCGCCTGCAGTGCCGGGTCCAGCTCCAGCCGGATCTCCGACAGCCAGGTGAGATCGGGCCGGAACCCGGACAGCGTCACGACCTCGTCGACCTGCTCGATCCGCTGCCCGCCCGAGGAGACGAGGGCCAGCCGTCCCTCGGTGCCGCGTTCGACCGCCTCGGTGCGGAACCCGGTCACCACCGTGATCAGCCCGGATTCCACCGCCTCCCGGGCGCGCAGACCCAGAGCGCCCCGCGCGGGAAGCTGATCGGCCTCGCCGCCGCCGAAGGTGTCGCCGACCGCGCCGCGGCGCAGCACCCAGCTGATCTGCGTGCCGTCGTTCGCGAGGCCGGACAAGGCGACCAGCGCGGTCAGCGCCGAATGCCCGCTGCCTGCGACCACCACGTGCTTGCCCGCATACCGCGCCCGCACCGCTTCGTCGCCCAGATTCGGGACCCGGTAAGCGATCCGCTCCGCCGCCGCCCGCTCACCCACGGCGGGGAGGCCTTCACCGCCAAGGGGATTGGGCGTCGACCACGTGCCGGACGCGTCGATCACGGCCAGCGCCGCGACCCGCTCCTCCGCGCCGTCGGCGGTGCGGACGTGCACGGTGAACGGTTCGTCGTCGCGGCCGCTGTCCACGACCCGGTCCCGTCCCCGGCGGGCGACACCGATCACCTCGGCGCCGAAACGGACCCGATCGCCGAGCGCCGCCGCCAGCGGTCGCAGATACCGGACGGCCCAGTCCGAGCCCGTCGGATACGCCTCGCCGTCGGGCCGCGTCCAGCCGGTCGTCGCCAGCAGTCGTCCGGCGGCCGGAGCGACCAGTTCGGACCACGGCGAGAACAACCGCACGTGATGCCATGCCGCCACGTCCGAACCCGCTTGCGCGCCGCGCTCCAGCACCAGCGGCTCGAAACCCCGCTCCACCAGCTCGGCGGCGGCCGCCAGCCCCACCGGGCCCGCTCCGATCACCACGACAGGCAGCTCGTTCATCCCCATGCACCTTTCATCGATCCAGCTCGATTGAAGCGATGCGGGGGACTGTATCGACGCGGGTCGATTGACGCAACCATCGATTCCGGTCGATACTGGAGGTATGACGACGGTCGTGCCCGTTCCCCTCGCCGGTCTCCTGCCCGAACGCGAAGCCGCGACGTACGCCGGGTGGTTCGCCTGCTTGGCCGAGCCGATGCGGGTGAAGCTGCTGCACGCCGTCGCGACCGCGCCGCGCGGCCTGACCGTGGGTGCGCTGACCGAGATCCTCGGGACAAGCCAGTCGACCTGCTCGCATCACGTCCGGAAGCTGGCCGATGTGGGTTTCGTCCACCTGCGTAAAGAGGGCACGGCGACGGTCGTGACGATCAATCAGGCTTGCTGCAGCGGGCTCCCGCACGCGGCCGACGCGGTGATGGGCCTGCTCGCCCCGCGACCCTGCTGCCCGGGCAACCTGCCTGAAGACGTGGTCGTCCGCGCCCTGCGTGATGACGATTGGACCGCGGTGCGCCGGATCTACGCCGAAGGCATCGCCACCGGGCTCGCCACCTTCGAAACCGAAGTCCCGGCTCGGAAAGCGCTCGAGGCGAACTGGCTGACCGGGCATCGCTGGGTCGCCGAAATCGACGGCGAGGTCGCCGGTTGGACCGCCGCCGCCCCGGTCTCGCCGCGCGAGTGCTACCAGGGAGTCGCCGAGACATCGGTCTACGTCGCCGAAAGCCACCGCGGCCGCGGCGTGGGCAAAGCGCTGCTCTTCAAACAGGTCACCGAAGCCGACGCCGCCGGGCTCTGGACCCTGCAGACCTCGATCTTCACCGGCAACCGGGCCGGTATCGCCCTGCACCACAGCGCCGGCTACCGCACCGTCGGCATCCGCGAACGCGTCGCCCAGCGCGACGGCGTCTGGTACGACACCGTCTTCCTCGAACGCCGCAGCCCGGTCGATTAAACCGGTAGAGCTCTCTTCGGACACGCACCCGGTCGTCGCGGGTGCCGGGAAGTGTGGTCCACGAGCCGTCGCGTAGCCTACCTTGACATGATTATCATTATCAATAACCTGGTGCAGGCGCACCGCTCCTCGGATGCGGCCGGGAAACCCGGGTCGCCTGACTGATATTGATAACGGTTTTCATTGTAGAGTTGCGTCGGAGAGGCCGGCGAGATCGATCCCGTCGGCCGGGCGGCCGCCGTCCCGTTCCGGCGGGATCGCCCGTCCGCAAGCGAACGAATCTTTTGTGGAGGTGCGGCCGTGTGGTCGACGATCAAGTTGTTCCTGGGCTTGCGTCCGCGGGCTTGGGTGGAGATAGCCGGTCTTGTCGGCCTGATGTTGCTGATCACGGCGACGTATGTCGGTCAGGGCCTGATGATCGCGGATCTGCTGTTCAAGGCGTTCTCCTCCGGTGACGTCGGTGGTCTGCTGACGTCTTTGGCCGTCATCGGTGTGCTGCAGCTGGCGCGCATCGGCTTGATCGTCGTCCGGGACTGGTGGGCGCCCAGGGTTTCGGCGCGGGTGAAGGAGGCGGTGCGCGAAGGGCTGACACTCAAGCTGATGGAGATCGGGCCCGGCCAGGCGCAGCGGATGCGCACCGGTGATCTCCAGTCGACGCTGGTGGATTCGGTGGAGCTGCTCGACCCGCTGGTGGGCCGGTTCGTGCCGTCCGTGGTGGCGTCCGTGCTCGGGTCCTGCCTGGCTTCGGTGTACGTGATCGCGGTCGATCCGTTGGTGGGCCTGGTCGTGCTCGCCTGCGCCTTGCTCGCGCCGCTGTCCAAGCTGTTCGGGGAACAGGCGATCAGGGAACGTGGCGGGCGCTGGATGGTGTCCTACCGCGGCATGTATTCCGAGAGCCTGGACGCCGTGCAGGGAATGGGGACGCTCAAGGCGTTCAACGCCAGCGGACGGCGCGGCCGCGAGATCGTCGAACGGGGCGAGGCGTTCTGCCGGGACTCCATCCGGCTGATGATCGCCTGGTGCGGGACATCGAGCATCGGCGCGCTGATGGTGCCGATCGGCACGACCGCCGCCGTGGGCCTGGGTGCCTGGCACGCGGCCACCGGCGCGGTGAGCATCGCCGGGCTGTTCACCATCCTGATGCTGACCCGCGAGACCTTCCGGCCCATGACCGAGCTGGAGGCGGCGTATCACTCGGCGTACCACGCCATCCCGGCCGGACGCGCGGTCGCCGACGTCCTGCGCCTGGAACCGGACGCGCGGGACACCGCGGCCCCGGCCCCGGCGCTGCGGCAGAACCCTCCGGGCCTGGAGTTCAGCGATCTCCGGTTCTGCTACCCGACCCGGCGTGCTCCGGCTCTCGACGGGTTCAGCCTGACGGTCGCGCCGGGGGAGCGGGTGGCCATCGTCGGCCGGTCCGGAGCGGGCAAGAGCACCGTGCTCGGCCTGATGATGCGGTACTTCGACGTCGACGCGGGCTCCATCCGCGTCGACGGTCGCGACATCTCCGAGTTCCCGTTGGCGCACCTGCGATCACTGATCGGCGTCGTGGCGCAGGACACCTACCTGTTCCACGGCACGATCCGGGAGAACCTGCTGCTCGCCAAACCGGATGCCACCGACGAGGAGATCCGGCGCGCGGTGACGGCGGCCCAGGCGGCCGATTTCGTCGACCGCCTGCCTCAGGGTTTCGACACGATCGTCGGTGAACGCGGCCTCAAACTGTCCGGTGGCGAGCGCCAGCGCGTCGCGATCGCCCGTGCCCTGCTGAAAGACGCTCCCGTGCTCATCCTCGACGAGCCGACGTCGAGTATCGACGCCGCCAACGAAGCGGAGATCACCGAGGCACTCGGCGATCTGACCCGCGGCCGCACGACGATCATCATCGCCCACCGGCTGTCCACGGTGCGCGACGCCGACCGGATCGTGGTGATGGACTCCGGCCGGGTGGCCGAATTCGGCAGCCACCCGGATCTGTTGGCACGCAAGGGCCTCTACGCCGAACTCGTCGCGACCCAGACTGGAGTGCCGGCATGACCTCGACCATCCAGATCCACGAGCACGGCCACGGCCACAGCCACGGCCACAGCGAGGCAGGCCCGCCGAGGTCGGACCGGTCGCTCGTCGCCAGGCTGCGGAGCCTGATGCCCCTGCTGGGGGAGCATCGCCGGCTCATCACGGTGGCCTACCTGGCCGGGGTGCTGCACCAGCTGCTCCTGCTCGCATCGTCCGGGATCGGCGCGTACGTGGTCGCGCGGGCGGCGTCGGGGGCCTCGCTGGAGCAGCTCACCGGCTGGCTGATCACGCTCGCCTGCCTGATCCTTCCGTTGGTGGTCCTGAGCATCGCCGACAACACCTACGCGCATGTCGCGGCCTTCCGCGCGCTGGCCGACACCCGGGCGAAGGTGTTCGCCGCCTTCGAACGGCTCTCGCCCGGTTACATGCTCGAACGGCGGTCCGGTGACCTCGGCTCGGCCGCGGTCTCCGACGTCGAACAGATCGAGCTGTTCTTCGCCCACACACTCAGCCCGCTGGCCGTCGCGTCGACCGTCCCGGTGGCCACCACGGTCGCGCTGGGCTGGTTCCACTGGTCGCTGGCCTGCGTTCTGGTGCCGATCCTGATCCTGCTCGCCTCGGTCCCGGCCTGGTTGCGGCGTCAGGCCGAACTGCACGGGAACGAATTGCGTGACTCCCTCGGCCGGATGAGCGCCGACAGCACCGACACCTTCCAGGGCTTGCGCGAACTGGTGAACTTCGGCGCGCACTCGCAGCGGCTCGGGTTGCTGCGCAAACAGAGTGCCCGGCTGGCCAAGGCGAAATCGGCGCACGGGCGCCGCAGCGGTATCGAATACGCCGCCACCGACACCATCGCCCTGCTGGGGATACTCGTGGTGCTCGTACTGGGGGCGCGGCTCGTCATCGCGGGCGAGCTCGACCGCTCGCTCTTCCCGGTCGCCGTCGTGCTCGCCTCGATGGCGATGCTGCCGGTGCTGAAGGTGACCGAGGTGGCGCGCGAGCTGTCCATGGTCGCGTCGTCGGCCGATCGCATCAACACGCTGCTCGACGCGCCCGCCCCGGTCACCGATCTGGTCAGCCGTCCGCCGGAGGGGCCGGTCGTGCCGCATGTCCGCTTCACCGACGTCACTTTCGCCTACCGCAGCGATCTCCGGCCCGCCGTGAGGGACATCAGCTTCGAGGTCCGTCCCGGCGAGACCGTCGCACTGGTCGGGCGCTCCGGCGCCGGCAAGTCGACCTGCGCCAACCTGCTGCTGAGGTTCTGGGACGTCACCGGCGGATCGGTTTCCGTCGGCGGGCACGACGTCCGCGACTTCCCCCAGGAAGACCTGCGCGGCCTCATGACCCTGGTACCGCAGGACACCTTCCTGTTCAACACCAGTCTGCGCGACAACATCCGCCTCGGCCGCGCCGACGCCTCCGACGACGAGGTCGAGGCCGCGGCACGGGCCGCGCAAGCCCACGAGTTCATCATGACACTGCCGAACGGCTACGACACCGTCGCGGGCGAGCTCGGCGCCCTCATGTCCGGTGGGCAACGGCAACGGATCGCGATCGCGCGAGCGCTGCTGAAAGACGCTCCCATCCTGGTCATGGACGAAGCCGTGTCGAACCTCGACGCCGCCAGCGAGCAAGCGGTGACGGAGGCGATGGACGAAGCCCGGCACGGCCGCACCACCCTGGTGATCGCCCACCGGCTCTCCACCATCCGCACCGCGGACCGGATCGTCGTCATCTCCGATGGACGCGTCGCCGAAACCGGCACGCACGAAGAACTCCTCGCGCTCAACGGTGCCTATGTCGAACTGCTCGCCTCGCAACTCGAAGGATTCATCGAGACCGGGGACGCTTCCTGACCGGTGGTGAGTTCCGCGTTCAATCACGCGAGATCGCCTTCTGGACACGCGTGATCGCCGTCTGATCACGCGTGTCCGTCGCCGCGTGGGGGTCGTGAGTGGCAAAGAGGGTTAGCACGACAATTGCCAC
>NZ_JBHXIB010000019.1:0-41084 GCF_042723975.1 Amycolatopsis sp. NPDC058340
CCACGCGAACGGGACAGCCGCGGCCAACGCCACCAAAGGCACCACCGCGAACAACTTGACGAGAAAGTTTTCGGTATCGGTCTGCTCCCCGGACAACAGGGGCTGTGACGCCCGTCTCTCTGCGCTGTCCGGGTTTCTTAGAACTGAAGTCATATCGCCGCTTCTTGTCGATGGCCAGGACTTGTACCGGCTGTGTCAGCCGATGTCACGGCGCGGCGCATGGAAGGCGACGCCCGCGACGAATTCTGCGCGAGCGTGCTTGGACAACACGACACCCAAAACGTTGGTCTGCTCCGGTCAACGAACGGCGTCGGCCGAAGGTTCCGGTGCGGGGTAAGAAGGTTCACGAAAAAGATCCACGTATCGCTCCCCTTGAGGAGTCGCCGGGTCGTGCCGCTCGACCTGGGTGTCGAGCGGGTGGCTGAACAGCGCACTGTCGGTGCTGTGAGTTTTGACTGTGAAACCTTTCGAGGGGGACCGCTGTTTCGCGGTCTTCGGCGAGGCCGGGGGCGAATTCCGCCCACCTCGCGGCGTCACGCCGAGAGCGGCGCCACCTCCCACGATACACGCCCTGGGGCCGAAACCCCAGGGCGTCCGTTCCGATCAGCCGTTCGCCGTCACATTGAGCGCGGCCACGACGCTTCGCTCTTCGTGAGCGAAATGCGCTTCGAGCTTCCCCGCGAGTGCGTCGAACTCGTCACGCAAGCGCAAAGGATCACTCTCGCCGTGCACGTACCCCTCCACGAGGTCACGGATCCGCTTCTGCGTCGCCGCGACGGCGACGTGGTCTTCCCCGAGCTTCGCCAACACCGGCGCGAGCGCGGGAAACCGTTGCGCCAGCATGGGAAACGCGCCCATGTCCTCGCCGGTGTGATGTTTGGCCAGCGCCTCGCAGAACGAAACACAGTGCGCCTTCAAGGATTTCTCCATGATGAGGGCGTCCGCGCGGCCGGCCACGATGTCGTCCACCCCGGCGCGCAGGGTCCTGAGTTCCTCCCGCAGCCACTCGTGGACCTCCACCAGGAAATCACCCATCCCCCGCACCCGGTCGTCGATCCGGTACAGGATCACGACCGGCAGCTCGCGTGTCGTTTTCGCCTGGTATTCGGCGAATCCCGGCTCCTCGGCGACGACCTTCGCGAACAGCGCGTCACGCTCCGCGGCGGGCGGGACGGCCGCGATCGCCTCGTACGTCTCGGTCCCCGTCTCGATCGTGACCCGGTGGTCCCGCCGGATGTTGTGGTACCAGCCTGGATGCGCCGGTGCCCCCATATTCGAAGCGACGACGACGGTCTTGCCGTCGATTTCGAGATACCCCAGCGGATTCGTCCGCCGCTTGCCGGTCTTGGCGCCGGTGGTGGTGAGCAGGATCAGCTTCCACCCCTCGAACATGCCGCCGAGTTTTCCGTTGCTCCGCCTGAATTCTTCGATCACCTGGTCGTTGAAGGTCAATGCGTTCCTTTCCCGTCGATGTGTCGACAGGAGGAAGCGGAACCGTCACCGGAAGAGAGCACACGCCCGGATTCCGGGCGCACCGCATGGAGGCGTCATCCCACGACGCGGGGATGAGTGATACGAGAGACGGTGTGTGCCGATCTCTGGTGGCCGAGTAGCCGCTACCTCCATGCGTAGGCCCATACGGGGCTCAGGGGCGACGTTAGCACGGGGCCGGGGCGACGCGCATCCACCTTGTCACCTGCGTTCCTTTCTCGTCGCGCTTCTTGAGGGATAAGGCTGCCGTGTGCGCTGCCACCGCGCCCGGCTGGACGACATCGTCATTCACCGCGCCGCGTGATCCGGCCTCGGTGGGGTGGTCGCGGTTAGCCGGCTGATTGCGACCACCCCGAATTGCGGCCACCTCTGATTGCGGCCACCTCGCCCTTTTCTTCAAACGTCCTACATCATTCGATATAGCCTGAATATGCTATAGCACAGGTGTTCGATCCGGCGTAGCGTTGATCTTGTGTCCAGCGACGATGCCTCCCCGAAGACGCCCACCCAGTGGTGGCGCGTCGACACCGCGACGCTGCACGCCCGCAAACAAGAACTCGAAATCCAGAAGCGCCGGCTGGACGCCGAGCAGAACGCGATCCTCGCCGAAATCAACTCCCGAGGAGTGCGCGGCTGCAGCGGTCACTCGACGCTGGCTGGACTGATCTACGAAGATTTCCTGGTGTCGGACAAGGAAGCCAGCGCCCGCGCCGACCGAGTCCTCGCCCTGCATCCCGGCCCGTCCCTGGGCGGCGACCCCGAACCACCCCTAGCACCCCTGACCGCCGAAGCCGCCGCCGAAGGCGCGATCGGCGGATCGCAGATCGACGCCATCATCACAACCCTCGCCCGCATCCCGTCTTCTGTCCCGGAAGACGATGTCCGTGCCGGGGAGAAAATCCTGGTCGAACTGGCCCGGCACGCGGGGCCCCGGCAGATCGCCCGCGCCGGACGCCGCCTGCTCGACGAACTCGACCCCGACGGCAAAGAACCCCGCAACGAGAACCCCAAAGACACCCGCCCAGAACTACGGTTCATCAAACACCGCGACGGCACCCTCGGCCTCAAAGCACGACTCGACCTGGAAACCTACGCCCGCCTCAAATCCGACCTCGACCCCCTCGCCAAACCCCACAAAGCCATCGACGGAGTGCGTGATCCCCGCACCCAGGACGAACGCTACGGAGACGCCTTCACCGACTACGTCCGCCTGAAAACCACCAGCCGCAACCTCCCCGGCCAAGCCGGGGAAGCCACCCACATCCTCATCACCATGTCCTACGAGGACCTGATGAACGATCTCGGCGAAGCCCACCTCGACCTCGTCGGCCCCATCAGCGCCACCGACGCGAGGATCCTCGCCTGCGACGCCCGCGTCCGACCCGGCGTCCTCGGCACCGCAGGCGAACCGCTCGACATCGGCCGATCGAAACGCACCGTGTCCCTGGCCCAGAAATACGCGCTCACCCTCCGCGACCGAGGCTGCGCCTTCCCCGGCTGCGACATGCCGGTGCCGCGGTGCACCGCTCATCACATTGTTTTCTGGCGACACCACGGCGAAACGAAAATCGACAACCTCGTACTCCTGTGCACGAAGCACCATCGGTTGATCCACCGGAGTGAATGGAAAGTCCAGATCGCCCAAGACGGCCTACCGGAATTCACCCCACCCACCTACCTCGACCCGAACGGAACACCGAGACGCAACACCATGCACCTACGAACATAGGCCGACCTAGTCAGGAGAAAATCCATGGCGCGTCGCGAAAGACCCTTTCACCGAACGTCGAGCTGAACCCGCAGGCATTCAATGCCTCGCGGTCACTCAGGCCTGCCGATGCCCGAAACCCCCGAACCGGCTCCCGTCAAACATCGCGAAGTTCCTAAGCCAACGCCAGCTCTCCGACCACCTGGTCTCCACTCATCTCTCCCGTCAACCGGAAGCCGAGCCTGAGGTAGAAGCGTTCGGGGCCGTCCTCGCCGGGGTGCCAGGTGGCGGTGAGGCGGTTTCCGCCCCGGCGGCGGATCTCGGCTGCCACGGCCTCGACCGCGAACCGGCCGTAGCCCTTGCCCTGTTCGCCCGCCGCGATGTTGAGCCGCCACAGACCGGAGCGGATGTCGGTGCCCGTGCCGTCGCCCGCGAAGTCGATGTCCAGGAAGGCCATGAGGAAACCCACCAGCCGGTCGCCGTCGAAAATGAGCCGGGGCCAAGCGATGCCGGGATACACGTATGCCTCGGCGAGGGATTTCACGACCGGCGCGACCAGATGCTCTTGTGCCGGGTGGACCCTCAGATCGATCGCGGCGTCGAAGTCGGCGGCCGTGACCTCGGCCAGTCGGAGGGTCATGCCCGCCCTTCTTCCTCCAGCACCGCCCGGATCACGTGCCGAGCGTTACCCGCCATGGCCTCGTTGGTCGTGCGGTAGTACGGCAGCGCGATCAGCGCCTGCGAAAGCGTCCGTCCGCGGCCGCGGCTCCAGCTCGCGTCGTCCACGTCCAGCGCCTCCCGGAAGACGCCCCTCGCGTCGGCGGGCAGCAGATTCCACGCCGGGAACAGATCGCAGGCCGGATCACCCACCCCCATGCAACCGAAGTCGATCACCGCGGAAAGGCGGCCACCATGCACCAGCAGATTGCCCGGCATCAGATCGGCGTGCAGCCACACCGGTGGTTCCTCCACGCCGGGATCCGCGAAGCCTCCTCCCAGAGCGCGAGGACGGTGTCGCAGTCGACGTCCTCTTCCGGAATCGCGCGCAGGCTTTCGATCGCCGACCGCGTCTCCGCGTCCAACGTCGCGAGCGGGCCGCCGCGGTGTGCGAGAGCAGGCGAAGGTACCGGCGGGACACGGCGCATCGCCAGCACGAACTCGGCCAGGTCTTCGGCGAGCGACGCCGGGGCGCCGAGTGCTTCCGGCCGCGGGTTCTCGCCCGGCAGCCAGCGGTACACCGACCACGGCCACGGGTATCCGTCGGCGGGCACGCCCGCCCCGAGCACCTCCGGGATCGGCGTGGGCAGCCGCGGTGCGATACGGGGCAGCCACTGCTGTTCCAGCGCGACGTCCTTCGCGCCGCTCTTGGTCAGCGGCAACCGGACCACCATGTCGTCCCCCAGCCGGAACATGGCGTTGACCGTGCCGCCGGAGGGCCGCCGTTCGATCGCCAGCCCGGCCCACCGGGGGAACTGTGCCTCGATCAGCTTCCGTACGAGGTTCTCGTCGACCACGACGGACATCCAACCACCGCCGGGGCATCATCGAGGCATGCCGATCCTCGCCGGCGCCGAGCCGCTCACCCCGGAGACCACCATCCGCCCGGCCCGGGCGGGCGAGGAGGACGTCGTGCTCGACCTCCTCGCCGAGGCCGCGGCCTGGCTGGCGCGGCGCGGGATCCATCAATGGCCGCAACGGTTTCCGTGGGAGTCGGTCCACGGACAGATCCAGGCGGGTGAGGTACTGCTGATCGTCGGGCCCGGCGGGCCGGTCGCGACCTGTGCGGTGTCCGAGGCGGATCCCGAGCTCTGGGGCGAAACCACACAACCGGCCTACTATCTGGGCCGCCTCGCGGTCGCGCGGGAAGCGGCGGGAGCCGGGCTCGGGATCCGGATCGTCGACTGGGTCGGCGAGAAGGCCGCGGCTCACCAGAAGACCTTCGTCCGGGTGGCGACCACGAGGGACAACGCGGCCTTGCGCGGGTACTACGAGCGCATGGGATTCGAGCACGTGGCAGACCCGCCCGCGGCGAAATGGCCCACCAGCCTCTACGAAAAGCCGGCAGGCGGCTCACGGCAGACCGAGGACCTCCGGCCGTGAAGCGTATTTCCGCCAATGCCGCCCCGGGTCCGGGACCAGGCGCCGCAGTTCGAGATCCATCAATCCGGACACGCTCTCCACCTCGGCGACGACGGCACCGTCCGGCGTCACGAACTCCTGGACGACCCGTGACACTTTGCCCGGCTCCCAGGCGAACCGGGTCAGGACGTCGATCCGCGCGCGGGCGCGAAGCTCGCGATGGAACCGGATCGTCGTTTCGAGGTTGACCGGGCCGAGGTTCCCGGCCTTGAGCGCCAACGGGTCCACTCCGGCGGCCCACACGCATTCCCAGCGCGCGTGGTCGGCGTACGCGAGGTAGGCGGGGCCCCGGACGTGGCCGTTGATGTCGAGATCGTCCGTACGGATGTCGATGGTGACGCGGAAAGGTTCGAGCACTTCCCGATTTTCGCGCCGACAGGCCGGCTCAGTCTGGAACGTTTCGGCCAGTCCACGACCGCACGAGCGCGCCGGGCGAGGCGCCCGACAGGCGGCGGCACTCCCGCCCGAGATGCGACTGATCCGCGTAGCCCAGATCGGCGGCGACGTCGGCGAGCGACGCTTGGTCGCGCGCCACGGCCTCGACCCGCTTCAGGAACCTGTGGAACCGCAGCACCCGCTGAAGCTCCTTGGGGCCCACGCCGACGTCGTGCCGGACATGCCGCCGAAGACCGCGCTCGCTCACCCCCAACCGGGCCGCCACCCGATCGGTGCGGGCACCGGGCGCGCTCAAGGCGCGCGCCGCCGCGAGCGACAGCCCGTCCACCTCGACGTCCCGGAGCCGCTCGGCGACCAGCGCTTCCAGCACCGTCCGCGCCTCGCCGGGCGTCCCGCATCCGGCCAGCTCGGACTCCGCGCGACGAGCCCCGGCGGCCCACAAGTCGCGCAGCGGGGTGGCGCCCGCGGACAGCTCCGTCATCGGCAGGCCCAGCACCGCGCCGCCGACGCCGCATCGCAGACGGAGCCCGACGGTCCACTCCGCCGACGGCAGTTCGTGCCGCAGCACGCCTCGCACGGTGGTGACCGCGGCCAGCACCGTCCCGTCCCAGACCAGGTCCACACAGCCGTCCGGGAACACCCTCAGCGGACGGCGGCAGCCCACCAAGCCCGTCCAGACGCTCTCGACGACGCCGTCCACCGCCGCGACCGGCCTGCTTTCGCGGTACACCGAACGGCCCGACCGGCGACGCAGCGGAACACCCACGTCCGGCAGTATGCCCCCGCCCACCGACAAGATGCGCGTCACTTGATCATGCTGAAGACTTGCCGTCGTGCTGCTGCCGGTGCTCGACCCGTCCCCCGCCGAGTGGATCTCCCCCAGGCTCGGTGGGGCGTTCGGCGCGGCGGGCCGCACGGTTCCGCGTGGCTACGCCGCGTACGCCCGCCTCTGCCATCCCGCCGAGCGTGATCGCGGCGGCTGGGCGAGCTGGCGCGAAGCAGCGGCCGAGACGGGACGACGCGCCCATGCCGCCATGCAGTGGCACGCGCTCGTCGGCTCCCCGGATCCGGTGAATCTCACCGGCTCGCTCTGGCGGGGCTCCCCGCCGGATCGAGGCACTCTGCCGTCGCACAGCCTCACCGCGCTGCTGGCCGTGCTCGGCGAACACACGGCAACGTCAGACGCCTGGTTCTGTCTGTGGGAGGGCTACGGCTGGGCCGACGAGGCGACGTTGTCCCGCGAACACCTCGCCGCGCCTCGTCTGCGTCACCCGGGCCGGGACTACCTGCTGTTCCACGGGCCGCTGACGGCCGCGACCGAACTCGGCTGGCGGCCCCGGCCGAACTGGTTCGAGGCGCAGTCGCCCAACCTGTTCTGGCCGGACGACCGCGCCTGGTGCGTCGCCACCGAGGTCGACTTCGATTCGACCCTCGTCGCGGGTGACGAGGCCCTGATCGACGCGCTGCTGGGCACGCCCGGCCTGGAGGCGTGGCGGATCGAGTCCGACACCTCGCTCGCGGCCGACGGCGACCGGATCAACCAGCTCCCCTGAGGGTCAGCGCTCTTCGATCGAGTCGACCTTCGTCGGGTAGAACGCCACGTGGTCCTTGATCTCGGCGACCGCGTCGTGCGGCGCCTCGTAGGTCCAGACGGCGTTCTCGGCGAGGCCGTCACCGGTGCGGATGCTGTAGTACGACGCGTCGCCCTTGAAGGGGCAGTACGTCGAGTGGTCCGTCCGTTCCAGCAGGCCGAAGTCGACGTCGGCACGCGGGATGTAGTGCGCGGGCGGGTAGTTCGCCTCTCGCAGGGTGAGCGCGTTCGCGCTGTCCGCCACGATCTTCCCGCCGATCGTGACGACCACTCGCGCCTTGTTCGGCGCCACCGTGATCGGGTGGTCCGCGCTGGGCTTCAACACCTTTTTGTCAGACATACCGGGCACAGCGACGCCGAACGCGCGGATATTCCCCGTCAGGGCAGGTAGTACATCGGATTCGGCAGCTTGACCGGGAATTCGGCGTAACCGCCTTCGAGGTCGCTGAACTGGTCGCCGAAGTTGGCCAGGATGGTCGCACCGGTCGAGGCGATGTGCTTCCGCGTGCCCGCCTTGTACTGGACGGTGGTGCAGGTCAGCCCGCACGGCAGGTAGTCCGGCGCGGTGGTCTTCGGTTTGAAGAACGCCCCCGCCGGCGCCGGGTAGCCCTCGTTCGCCAGGTTCTTGAGCGACTGGGGGCCCTGGAACTCGTTGCGCCCGGTCAGGAAGTAGATCTTCACGCCGCGCTGCGCGGCCCAGTTCGCCAGCTCCAGCACCGGTTTGTTCGCGACGAACGTGCCGTTGTCGATCGCTTCCTGCTGCTTCTTCGGGTCGAAGCCGAAGTCGTTGTCCGCTTCCCAGCCGTAGGTGACCTCGGCGGTGTCGTCGACGTCGAACACGACCGCGGGGTTCTTCACGCCGCGGTCCAGCCGCCGCGTGAGATAGCGCTTGGCGTCCTCGACCTGACGTTTGGTGTCGGAAACGAACCGGCTTCCCTCGGAGTACCCGTGCTTGCCGTCGCTGCCGACGACATCGCCGTAGTAGGCCTTCACGTCGAGTTTGACCTGGCCGATGTTCGCGGGCTCGTGACCGCGCCGCCAGGTGGCGTCGTCGGTGTTCGCGACGGCGGTGGCACCGCCGGCGAGAACGGCTCCGGCGGCCGCGGCGGCGGCCAATTTCAGCAGACCGGTGAACCGGCTCATGGAAATGCTCCTCACGTCGGCTGTGCGCGGCAAAGGAACGCTACTCCAGAACGACCGATTCTGGTCAGTACCAAAGTAGCTTCTTCACCACCGCGTGGTTTCAGCTTGCGCCGCAAGGCATCCGGGTCTATGTCGAGACCGCGGACGAGGATTTCCAATCGACCGATATCGTGTTTTTTCAGCAGTACACGAAGATTCTTCTCGCTGTACGGTCCGTGCTCGAACACCCGGAACGCCCGGATTCCCGGCGGCGGAGTGTCCCCGGTCAGATACGCGATGCGTTCGTCGAGCTGCCACAAACCGTGCCGGGCCGCGTAATGCCGCACGAGCCCGGCCCGGACGACGGCGCCGTCGGGGTCGACGATCCATTCGCCCGGATCACGCGCGGGAATCTCGTCGGGGTCGGCGTCGGTGACCGTCCACTGTGCACCGTCCGAACGCAACACCGTCGCCCGGCGTGACACCGTCGAGCCCACTCCGCGCCACAGGCAGGCCTCCCGGACCTGACCGTCCAAAGAGACCAGTTCGACCTCGTCCGCCCAGGGCGCGATGGAGAAATCGAGACCCGGCGCGCATTTCACCGAGAGTTCGCGGCCGGGATACGCCTCGACCAGGCCGTCCAGCGGCGGCAGGAAATCGGCGGGCTTCCACGCCCGGCGCCCGGCGGAATCACGGCGGGCGGGGTCGGCGACGACGACCGAATCACGACTGACCGGCCGCAAGGCATCGGCCCTGAGCAATGTGGGCGAAACCCCGGCCTCGGAAGCATTGTGCCGCGCCATCGCCAGCCGGACCTCGTCCAGATCCGAACCCAGCGCCTTCGAGGCGACGCGGGCGATCTCGACCAGGTCCGCGCCGACGGAGCACGTCACGTCGTGGACGTCGCGACCGGCGAGCCGTGCGGCCCGGTGCCGGGCGACGAGCGTGGCGCTGGCCTGCTGGAGGGCGTCGCCAGTGAACAGCCACGAGCCCGCGGCGTCCAGTTTGTACGACGACTTCCGCCGCAGCATCACCGTTTCCAGCACCGCGGCCGCGTGGTCCGGGGCGATGCGGCGCACGGCGGCGACGTCGGCGATTCGGGTCTTGTCGGTCAGCGGCAGGGACGAGCATTCGGCGAGCGCCGCGCTTCCCGCGCCGGAGCGCAGGAAGGCGACGTCGTCGAGCGTGAACCGATACGACACCTACGGACGCTTGGTACCGGTGATCATCACGTTGTAGAACAGCTCGCGCGGCAGCACCTTGGCGAGCAGCTTCTTGTCCAAAGCGGACAGCCGCAGCCACAGCCGGTACGCGAACAGACGCCAGCGCAGGGTCAGTTTCTCCTGCGGCACGGCGGCTTCGAAGGTCCGGATCGGCCAGCCCGCGAGCGCCGCGGCGAACTCCTCGGTGACGGCGCGGACGTCCTGCGCTCCCGCGCCGCGGGCCATCGACTCCAGTTCGGACGGGTCGAAGGTGTGGATGTCGACCACGGCCTCCAGCGCGGCCGCGCGGGAGGACTCGTCGAGTTCCTCCTGCGGGCGGCGCCAGCCGTTCAGCACCGGCAGCTTGGTCAGGTTCGTGGTGAGGTACCACGTGATCTGGCCGAGCTTGCGGGCGTAGAAGTCGCCGACCTTCGTCGGCTCGCCCGCGAAGACGAACCGGCCGCCCGGCTTCAGCACCCGCAGCACCTCGGCGAACGCCGCGCGGACGTCCGGGATGTGGTGCAGCACCGCGTGCCCGACGACGAGGTCGAAACTGTTGTCCTCGTACGGGATCCGCTCCGCGTCGGCGACGCGGCCATCGACGTCGAGGCCGAGGTTCTCGGCGTTGCGCAGCGCGACCTGCACCATGCCCGGCGAGAGGTCGGTGACCGAACCCTTCTTGATCACCCCGCCCTGCATCAGGTTCAGCAGGAAGAAACCGGTGCCGCTGCCCAGTTCCATCGCGGTCGGGTACGGCTGGCCGTCTTCACCGGCGACGGCGTTGAACACGTCCGTCGCGTAGGAGATGCAGCGCTCGTCGTAGGAGATGGACCACTTCTCGTCGTAGGTCCCGGCTTCCCAGTCGTGGTAGAGCACGTTGGCGAGCTTGGGGTCGTCGAAGGCGGCCTTGACCTCTTCGGCGGTGGCGTGCGGATTCGGCGCCGGGTCGTTCACCTGCGTCATCGCGCTTACTTCCCCTCGAAGGTGGCCTTGCCAGGGCCGTTTTCGATGAACGACTGCATGCCGTTGCGCTGGTCCTCGGTCGCCCAGAGCGCGGCGAAGAGGTGGGATTCGAGCTTGAGCCCGCTCGCGAGGTCGGTGTCGAGACCGCCGTCGATGGCGGCCTTCGCGGCGCGAAGCGCGACAGCCGGGCCGTTGGCGAACTGCGAGGCCCACTTGTGCGCGGCGGCGTAGACGTCGTCCGGCGCCACGACCTCGTCGAGGATGCCCAGCGCGAGTGCCTCTTCGGCCTTCACGAACCGGCCGGTGAACACGAGGTCCTTGGTCTTGCTCGGGCCGATGAGCCGCGCGAGGCGCTGCGTGCCGCCGGCACCGGGGATGACGCCGAGCTGGATCTCCGGCTGCCCGACCTTGACGTTGTCGCCGGCGATCCGGCGGTCGGCGGTGAGCGCGAGCTCCAGACCGCCGCCCAGCGCGTAGCCGGTGATGGCGGCGACGACCGGCTTCGGGATGTTCGCGATGGTGGCCAGCGACGCCGTCAGCGCGGCGCCGAACTTCGCGATCTCCGGGTAGGTGCGCTCGGCCATCTCCTTGATGTCCGCGCCACCCGCGAAGGTCTTCTCGCCGCCGTAGAGGATCACGGCGCGCACGTCGTCGCGCTCGGAGGCCTCACGGGCCGCTTCGGCCAGCTCGGCCTGCACCTGGTTGTTGAGCGCGTTGACCGGCGGGCGGTCCAGCCGGATCGTGCCGACCCCGCCTTCGACCTCGAGACTTACGAACTCTCCCACGCCGTCCTCCTTAACCGTCCAAGACAGATTGCAGGCTACCGGTCAGTACGACCCGTCAGCGGCGACGGGCGAAGAAGCGATCACCGGACCGTTCGAGCAGCAGGTCCTGATCGAACGTCTTGGACAGGTTGTCGCTGGTCACGACGTCGTCCACGAGTCCGGAGGCGACCGCGCGGCCGTCGCGCAGCAGCAGCGCGTGGGTGAACCCCGGCGGGATTTCTTCCACGTGATGGGTGACGAGCACCATGGCCGGCGCCTCCGGGTCGAGGGCCAGCTCCGAAAGCCGGGCGACGAGGTCCTCGCGGCCGCCGAGGTCGAGCCCCGCGGCCGGCTCGTCGAGCAGCAGCATCTCCGGGTCGGTCATCAGCGAACGCGCGATCAGGGTCCGCTTGCGTTCACCCTCCGACAGCGTGCCGAAGGTGCGCTCGGCCAGGTGCGCGATGCCGAGCGCGCCCAGCAGCTCCATGGCGCGGTCGGTATCGAGGCGGTCGTATTCCTCACGCCAGCGGCCGACGACGGCGTACCCGGCGCTCACCACGACGTCGACGACGCGCTCCTCACCCGGCACACGCTGGGCGATCGCGGCCGAGGTGAACCCGATCCGCGGACGCAGCTCGAAGATGTTGACCTTGCCGATCCGGTCGCCGAGCAGGTCGACCGTTCCGGTGGTCGGGTGGAGTTCGGCCGCGGCCAGCCGGAGCAGGGTGGTCTTGCCCGCGCCGTTCGGACCGAGCACCACCCAGCGCTCGTCCAGTTCCACGGTCCAATCGAGGTCGGCGAGGAGGTCGTTGCCTGTTCGGCGGACCCCGACACCGGTCATCCTCACCACGAGGTCGTCAAGTTCGCTGGGCTGGATCGGCTCGCTCACGCGCCCATTGTGTCCGCACTCGCGCGCGTGTGTGCACCGGGCCGCCGGTCGGTGGAAAGCGGCTGGTCCAGGGAGTGGGACGAAACGACCCGGACGCGGCCGCTGTGGCAGCATCGAGCGCGTGATCAGGTCCGTGTCCGCCGCCTTCCCCGTCATCGGGGGCTCTTTCTGGCGCCGCCGGGCCATCGACCTGCTCCTCGTCGCCTCGTGCGGGTGTACCACCGCGCGACACGGCTGAGTCCCCGCTCTTCCGACGGCACCTCCGTGTCGCGCCGCGTTCGGCCCTGCTTCCGCGCCCGCGATCCTTCACGAGGAGCCTCACCGTGACCACGTCCATCACCCCGCGCCAGGACTTCGAGATCCATCCGCAGCTCGTCGACCCGCTGCTGCCGGACCTGCTGCACCCCGACCATCTGCTCTGGACGCCACGGGAACTGGCCGACCTGACCTCCACCGTCGCCACCGAACTGACCTCGGGCCTGCGCGGCCTGCTGCGCTTCGACGCCGACCACCGCTGGTGGGCACGCCTCGCGCTGACCGACGGCGTCGAACTGTGGCTGCTGTCCTGGCTGCCCGGCCAGCGGACCAAACCGCACGACCACGGCGGCGCGTCCGGTTCGTTCACCGTGCTGCAGGGCGAACTCGGCGAGGAGTACCGCTACCCCGGCGGCCCGGTCCGGCGCCGCACGCACGTCGCGGGCGAGGGCATCGGCTTCGGCGCGGGCCGCGCGCACCAGGTGACCGGCATCGGCACCGAGCCCGCCGCCAGCGTCCACGCCTACTCGCCGCCGCTGGTCGCGACCCGCGAATACGCCACGCTCGCCGACGTTCCCGCCGAGATCCCCTCGCTGGCCCCGATACTGGGCCGATGAGCGCGATCGACACCCTCTTGGCCGCCGCCCGGGCCGGACTGGACCGGGCGGAGCCCGAGCGGGCGCTGCGGCTGCAACGGGACGGCGCCCTGATCGTGGACATCCGCCCGCACGTCAACCGGCTCGAAGAGGGCGAGATCCCGGACTCGGTGGTCGTCGAGCGGATCCACCTCGAATGGCGGCTCGCGCCGGACAGCGAGTGGCGGCTGCCTCAGGTGACCCCGGACTCGACGGTGATCGTCGTGTGCAACGAGGGGTATTCGTCGAGCCTCGCCGCCGCGGATCTGCAGCGGCTCGGCCTGCCGGGCGCCACCGACCTCGAAGGCGGGTTCCGCGCCTGGCGGTCGGCGGGACTCCCGATCCGGGAAGGCGGCACGCCTGCCGTTCCCTAGTGTCCACGGTCGCCGGTGGGGTGCCGGAAGCTCTCCGCGGCACGGTCGACTGGGGCGGACCGGCTCACGCGGCGAAGGGCGCTTTACCCGCATCGCATGCGGTGAAAGTCCCCTTCAGCCCCCGAGACCCGGGACCCTAGCCGCGGACCGCGAGCCGGGCGATCGAGTCCGGGGAGAGCGGGAGCGCGGCGTGGATCCCGGCGCCTCGCGTCGGCCTGGGGTTGACCAGCACCCCGGTCGCCGCGTCGCGCCGGGCGGCGGCGAGCACGACCTCACGGCCGGTGCGGTGCCGGATCCGCGCCCAGCCCGCGCCGGTGACCGCGCGGTATTCGGCCAGCAGACGTTCGTCGGTGAAGACGCAGAGCCACTCGCCGTGCGCGCCGAGACGGGCCGGGACCGGGGCGCCCGCCTCGTCCGCCGGACCGCATACCGTGCCGTCGAGGAACATCCGCATGACCGAAGGGACGGGATCGAGCGGCCCCCGCTCCCGCTCGGGGCGCACGTTCTCGGCGATCCACCGCGAAGCGAGCCTGAAGTCTTCGCCGGTGAGGTCCTCCTGAAAGCCGTCCAGGCTGTTCTTGACACTCCCCAGGAAGTCGTAGAACCGCCTGGTGCAGGTCCGCTCGGAGACGGCGACCCGGCCGCGGCCGACCATGGTCCTGATCCGGCCGACCATGCCCGCCCCGCCGTGCACCGGATCGACGCCGAGGTTGTACGCGGTCCAGACGATCTCGGGCATGAGCGGGTCGGCGAACCGCTCGAGAACGCGGTTCAGCCGCAGAAGGACGATCTCGCGCACCCGGCCCGGCTCGGCGTCCTCGGCGATACCCCAGATGTCCCGCAGTTCCGGCCCCAGCGCACGGCGCAGGCCGTCCTGCCGGATCCCGGCGCGGGCATGGACATGGTGCAGCCGGTCCTTCGCCCTGCGCGATGTTTTCGTTTCCTTCGCCGAAGCCACCATTCCTCCGCGATTCGCGATCGGCCCGGCAAAGTGTATTTCACCGGGCCATTCCGCATTGTTCGGGGAAAATCGAGAATCAGGGGTTTCCTTTGTTCGCCACCGGCTTGACAAGCGACGGCATCGACCAGAATCGCCACACCGCGTCACTCAGCCCCTGTGTCCGCCGATCGAATTCGGCCGGGTCGGTCAGGAGCAACGCGGGCGCGAGCCCAGTTTGACCGGTGACCGCGTCGGGCGGCGGTGAAATCGGCTTCACGTCGCGCGCGGGCCGGGATTCCCGGACCACGCGCCGGTCGACCTCACCGAGCATCGTCCTCAACGCGGCCAGGTCCTTGCCCACTTCGGTGAGCGTGGCCGCCGCCCGCGCCGCCGCCTCGGTCCGCTGGGCGATCAGCCTCCGGATGAGCGACGGATCCGCGGTGTCCCGCGCGTTCCTGGTCAGCTGCTCCAGGACGGCCACGAAATCGTCCAGCGCCCGCGCGGCACGGCCGTGCTCCTCCCCGACCATCCGGCACCGGGCGGTCAACTCGGTCCGGCGGCCCAGATACGCGTCGTGTCCAGGACCGGACCAGCCATGAGGATCGATCTGGCGTACCTCGACGGCTTGATCCTCCAACGACCGGGAAACCGCTCGCAGGCGTTCAGCCTCGCTTCGGAGCACGCTGACCGTCCCAGCCGTCCAGGGCGCGCTCGGCCCGTCCGGGTCTTCCGGATTCATCGTCCGTCCTCTTCGCTTCAGCCGAGAACGGCCTGGATGGTGTTGACGTTCCCGGCGTCGAAGGCGAGAGCCCCCCGGGTGAGACTTCCGGCGGCATCGATCAGGTTGACCTTCTCGACCGCCGCTTCTTCGCCTTTCCGGTAATCCCGCGCGGCCTCGCCCAGCCGGTCACCGAGGTGCCGCACATCCTCGGCGAGCACGGTGACACTGTGCGCGGAAGCCTCCTGGAAGCTCTCCAGCGCCGCCACGAGGACGGGGTCCCCCGCTTCACTCGCCGTCGCCTTGAACTTCAGTGCCGGTTGCCTGGTGATCATCTCGGCGATGTGGTGGAGCCGGTCGCCCGCCCGGCCCAGTTCGTCGGGAACGGCCTCGAAGTCGATCATGTCCGGTGTCCTCGTCTCGGATCAGCATTCACGGGCGAGCCGGGCGATCTCCTCCGGCGGGAGGGGCAAGGTGGCGTCGGCCCCCGCTCCCATCACCGGACTCGGATCGATCAGGATCCCGGTCGGGAAGATCCGGCCCGCGGCCATCCGGACGACGTCCCGGCCCGTCCACCGGCCGATCCGGGGCCACCCCGCGCCGGCGGATTTGCGATAGGCGGCCAGCAACCCCTCTTCGGTGAAGACGCACAGCCACTCGCCCTGGGGACCGAGCTTCGCCGCGAGCGGGACACCATCGCCGTCCGCGGGGCCGTGGACAGTGCCGTCGAGGAACATCTGCAGCACCGGTTCCATCGGCGCGCGCAGCCTTCTGATGGCGGTGGACAGTCCACCCGCGTCCGCCACGGGTTCCGGCGTACCGGGCCGGACGTTCGCGGCCAGCCAGCGCGAAGCCCGGGCGAGGTCCTCGCCGGTGATCGCGCTCTGCCCGGCGCTCAGGCTCTTCACGACGGCCGGCAGGAAAACGTCGTTGAATCGCCGGGTGCAGGTCCGGACACTGCGCTCGACCTCGCCCTGGCCGACCAACCTTTCGAGCCGCCGGACGACGCCGCTTTCCTCGCCTGGCGAACCCGCGCCGAGGTTGTACGCGGTCCAGACGATCACGGGCATTTCGGGTTTCCGGAATTGGTCCAGGACCCGGTTCAAGCGCACGAGCACGATCTCCCGCACGCGTGACGCCTCGGCGTCTTCCGCGATTCCCCAGCGTTCGAGCAACTCCGGCCCCATGACCGTGGCGAGCCCGTCCTGCCAGATGCCGTTGCGCTTGTGGATGCCGAGCACGCTGTCCTCGGGCTTTTTTCTTTTCCTCGTCGAAGTCACTATTCCTCCCCTGCGCGACCTCAAGGACGAAGAGCCTAGGCGATCACAATGCGCCGCACGAATCACCCCCAATCGCCTGACAAATCGGCTCTCACCTGCACTTTTGCCATTTATTGGACACCATTCCGGTCCGAGTTCGCCTTTTGTTTGCCACCGACTTGACAAGGGGCGCGGATGACCGATCCGTGGCGAATTAAAACCGTACGTACGTCTCATGACCACTTCCTGGCCAAGGTCCGGCGGAGGCTGCGCGAAGACGATCACTCGGCTTAGCGTCGAAGCGACAGCCGCTGATCGGGCGGCCGGGAAACAGGAGAACGGAATGGAACTCGTCGTGATCGCCGGGCTGGCGATGCTGCTCGGTGCCGGAGCGGGCTGGCCGGTTGCGGCACGGTGGCATCAGCGCCGCCAGGCGGAACTCGTCCAGTTCGCCCAGGCATGGGAATACGCGCGGTACGCCGGATACGTCTCGGCGCACCGGTACCCGAACGGGACCGGTGCGCCGTTCCTGCGGTGATCAGGCGTGGACGACGCGGGCCAGTTCCGCCGGTGTGGCCAGCAGACGGTGTTTCGGCAGCACTCGGACGGTGTAACCGATCGAGCCGGGATGCGGCAGTTTCAGCCGCGCCGCGAACGCGCCGATCCCGTCGCCCGACATGCCGACGGTGACAGGATCGCTCAATTCGTCCCCGTCGCCGACCTTCCCGACGACGGCCTGGACGTCCACTTCGGACGGTTCGAGCCCGGCGAGGTCGATCCGCGCCCGGATGGTCACCTCGGTGCCGGTGACCATCGGCGCGGAATCCTCGACGAGCAGTTCGGTGTCGAAGATCCGCACCCGCGGCCAGGAGACGTCCAGTTTGGTCCGGTAGTCGGCCAGCGACAACGCGCCGCGATAGCCGTCACTCGTGGCTTCGGCGACCATGCGCGAGGCGGGCAGATACCCCGATTCGACGTACTCCCGCACCATCCGCGCGGCCTGCACGCGTGGCCCGAGGGTCTCCAGCGTGTGCCACACCATCGACATCCAGCCGCCGGGCACACCGTCGGCGCCGCGGTCGTAGAACAGCGGCGCGATCTGGTGGCCCAGCAGGTCGTAGAGCGCCGCGGCCTCCAGTTCGTCGCGGCGCAGCGGGTCGGTGACGCCGTCCGCGGTCGGGATCGCCCAGCCGTTGCTGCCGTCGTAGCACTCGTCCCACCAGCCGTCGCGGATGGACAGGTTGAGGCCGCCGTTGAGCGCGGACTTCATCCCCGAGGTGCCGCACGCCTCCAGCTGCCGCACCGGCGTGTTCAGCCAGACGTCGCAGCCGCGATAGAGGTAGCGCGCCATGGACATGTCGTAGTCCGGCAGGAAGACGATCCGGCGCCGGACCTCGGGATCGTCGACGAACCGGACGATCTGCTGGATCAGCTGCTTGCCGCCCTCGTCGGCCGGATGCGATTTGCCCGCGACGACGAGCTGGATCGGGCGCCGCTCGTCCAGCAGCAGCGCGCGCAGGCGATCCGGGTCGCGCAGCATCAGCGTGAGCCGTTTGTACGTCGGCACGCGGCGCGCGAAGCCGACGGTCAGCACGTCCGGGTCGAAGACCGTGTCGGTCCACCCGAGTTCGAGCGCCGACGCGCCACGCTGCATCCACGCGGCCCGCACCCGGCGCCGCACCTCCGCGACCAGCTTCTCCCGAAGCTCCCGCCGCAGCGCCCACAGCTGCTCGTCGGTGACGCCGTCCCGCAGCGGTTTGCCCTGAGCCCCGTCGAGGCCCAGTTCCTCGTGGTTGCGCCCGAGCAGCGCGCTCAGCTCACGCGCCACCCAGGTCGGGCCGTGGACACCGTTGGTGACCGAGGAGACGGGCACCTCGTCGAAGTCGAACCCGGGCCACAGCCGGGAGAACATCCGCCGCGACACGCGTCCGTGCAGGGCCGAGACGCCGTTCGCGCGCTGGGCCAGCCGCAGTCCCATATGCGCCATGTTGAACAGGCCGGGGTTGTCCTCCGCGCCGAGCGCGAGCACGCGGCGCGGGTCGACGTCCGGCACCAGCCTGCCGTCGGTGAAGTACCGCTGGACCAGATCGACGGGGAACCGGTCGATACCGGCGCTGACCGGCGTATGCGTGGTGAACACGGTGCCGGCGCGGACGGCGGGCAGCGCCTCGTCGAACGCCAGCCCGTCGGCCTGGATGATCTCGCGGGCCCGTTCCAGCCCGAGGAATCCGGCGTGGCCCTCGTTGGTGTGGAACACCTTCGGCTGCGGATGCCCGGTCAGCTCGCAGTAGCGCCGCACCGCGCGGAAACCGCCGATCCCGGACAGGATCTCCTGCCGGATGCGGTGGTCGGCGTCGCCGCCGTACAGCCGGTCGGTGACCGCGCGCAGGTCTTCGTCGTTGGCCTCGGTGTCGGTGTCCAGCAGCAGCAGCGGGATCCGGCCGACGCGGGCCTTCCAGATCTGCGCGTGCAGCGTGCGCCCGGCGGGCATCGCGACGTCGACCAGCACCGGTTCGCCGCCGTCGGTCAGCAGCTCCAGCGGGAAGGCGTTGGGGTCGATCACCGGGTAGTGCTCGACCTGCCAGCCGTCGAGCGACAGGGCCTGCCGGAAATACCCGGCGCGGTAGAGCAGCCCGACGCCGACCATCGGCACACCGAGGTCCGACGCCGCCTTGAGATGGTCACCGGCGAGCACGCCGAGGCCGCCGGAGTAGTTCGGCAGCGCCTCGGTGACGCCGAACTCCATCGAGAAGTACGCCACGGCGGACGGGAGGTCGGGGTCGTCCTGCTTCTGGTACCAGCGCGGCTCGGCGAGATAGCGCTCCAGATCGGCGACCGCCTCGCGCGCGTGGGCGAGGAACGCGTCGTCGACGGCGAGTTCGTCGAGCCGGGCGGGCGGCAGGGCGGTGAGCATCCGCAGCGGATCGCGGACGCGGTCGAACAGCTCCGCGTCCATCGACGCGAACAGGTCGCGCGTGGGCGGATGCCAGGTCCAGCGCAGATTCGTGGCGAGGTCACCGAGGCCGGAGAGCGACTCCGGCAGGCTCGCGCGGACGGTGAACCGGCGGACTGCTCTCATGAGGAGCGACCATATCGGCAGCCACCCCGCCCCGCTCAAGACCCACTTCGGGGATTACCTGCACGCGGGCCATAAGCGCTGGGTAGGGTCCCTGCTTGCCGGAGTACGCGGCCCGGTCGGGGCCCTGACGACAAGCGAGTGAACATGATCCAAGGGGGAGCGCGGGGCATACGCCGCCCGGCTCTGATCGCGGTCACGATGGTGCTGGCCCTCGGGCTGAGCGCTTGCAGCGACAAGGGAAGCTCGACCGGCCAGCAGGGCAGCCAGCCGGGCGCCGGTGACATCGCCGGTCTGCCGGTCACGCATTTCGAGAGCGGGCTCAAGCCCAACGCGCCGAAGCCGGACCTGCAGGTCCGCAACGAGGACGGCTCCGAGGACGACCAGCTGGCCATCGCCGCGATCGCCGACGCGCAGGCCTACTGGACCGAGGTCATGCCGCGCGATTTCGGGCAGCCGTACGAGCCGCTGAAGTCGCTGCTGTCCTACAGCGCGAAGACCGACGACGAAGAGACCGAATGCGGGAGCGTCAAGAAGCTCGTCAACGCGTTCTACTGCCCGCCGGGTGACCTGGTGGCGTGGGACCGCGGCGTGCTGCTGCCGATGCTGCGCGAACGGTTCGGGAAGATGGCGGGCGCCGTCGTGCTGTCGCACGAACTCGGGCACGCCGTGCAGTACCGGCTCGCCGAAAAGGCCAACATCAAGAAGAACACCCCGTCCATCGTCAAGGAGCAGCAGGCCGACTGCTTCGCCGGCGGTTACTTCCGCTGGGTCGCCGAGGACAAGAGCAAGTACTACCGGGTCTCCACCTCCGAAGGCCTCAACCAGGTCATGGCGTCGCTGTTCCTGATCCGCGACCAGGCGGGCACCAGCGCGACCAAACAGGGCGCGCACGGCACGGCGTTCGACCGCACGTACGCGTTCCAGGTCGGGTTCGAGAAGGGCCCGAAGGAATGCGCGGCGATGAACGAGGAGAACATCAAGGCGCGGATCACCGAGCGCCCGTTCGACAAGGGTGACAAGGGCAAGGGCGACGAGAAACTCGACGCCGAGATCATCGGGATCCTGAAGAAGAGCCTCGACGAGGCCTTCAAGGGCGCCGGTGTCCCGGGCCCGGAGATCACCGAGGACGGCAACGGCAGCTGCCCCGGCGGCCCCAGCACCCCGCCCGCGTCGTACTGCCCGTCGAACAACACCGTCAGCATCGACATGGCCAAGCTGCGCGAGCTCGCCCAGCCGGTCGACCAGCAGGCGGAATGGGAAAGCGGGCACAGCGAGGGCAAGGGCGACTTTGCCGCGTTCTCGGAAATCGCGTCCCGGTACGCGATGGGCATCCAGAAGGGTGTCGGCGCGTCGATCGACAACGCGAACGCGGGGCTGCGCACCGCCTGCCTGGTCGGCGCGTGGGCGAAGGCCAGCACCGTGCCCGGCGCGACGCTGCGGCTCTCGGCCGGTGACCTCGACGAGGCCATCTCGGATCTGCTGAGCCCGGAGAGCCTGGTGTCCGCCGACGTCAACGGCAAGCGCGTGGACAACGGTTTCGAGCGGGTCGAGGCACTGCGGAAGGGCTACCTGGAGACCTCCGCGGTTTGTTCGCAGCAGTACGGGTGAGCATCGGGCTCGTGAGTGGTAAGGACGGTTCTAACCGTCCTTACCACTCACGAGCTTGTCAGTACAGAGCGCTCGCCAGATCCCGCCGCGCCTTCATGACGCGCTCGTCCGCCGAGTCGAACAGGTCGAACAGCGCCACCAGGTGCTCCCGCACCTTGTTGCGCTCGTCGCCCGCCGTACGCCGCACGACGGCGATCAGCCGCGCGAAGCCCGCCTCGGGCTGCTGTCCCGCGACCTCGAGGTCGGCGGCGGCGAGCTGGGCGTCGAGGTCGGCCGGGTTCGCGTCGGCCTTCGCGATCGCGTCCGGGCCGGCGGCCTCGGCGCGGGCGGTGAACTTGACCTGCGCGAGCGCGGTCTTGGCCTCCTCGTTCGCCGGTTCGACGTCCAGGATGCGCTCGTAGGCCGCCTGCGCCGCGGCGAAGTCACCGCGTTCGAAGGCCTCCTCCGCCTCGGTGAACCGCGGGTCCTCCGGCACCTCGACACCGCCGCCGTTCTCCTCGGCGGCCTTGATACCGGGCAGCCGGTCGCGCAGCGCGTCGAGCAGCGAACCGAGCCATTTGCGGATCTCGGGTTCGGGCAGGGCGCCCGAGAACGCGTCGACCGGCTGGCCGCCGCCGATGGCGATGACCGTCGGGATCGACTGCGCGCCGAAGAGCTGCGCGATACGCGGGTTGGCGTCGACGTCCACCTTCGCGAGCACCCAGGCGCCACCGGACTCGGCGGCGAGGCGTTCCAGCACGGGGCTGAGCTGTTTGCACGGGCCGCACCATTCGGCCCACAGGTCGACGACCACCAGCTGCTGCAAGGAGCGTTCGACGACCTCGGTCTGGAAGGTCGCCTCGGTGACGTCGATCACGGCGCCCGCCGTGGCGGGTCCGCCCGGCGCGGGGCCGTCGGCGGGCCGCGGCGGGGCGGGAGGCTGTTTCTGGGGCGCTTCGGCACGCGCCTTGAGCGCGGAAAGGTCGACCGCGCCGGAAAGCGCGGCGGACAGGGCCGCCGTCTTCGATGCTGATCCGCGTGGGTGTGTCACGGGTTCCATCCTGGCACGCATCCCCCAGCGTTTCACCGCATGCCCCCGGCTGCCCGCTTGGCAGGAGGTCGGTGTTCCGGCAGGCTCGCCACGAGGGGGTGATCGACATTCCGACACGCAGGACGGCCACCGTGGCCGTCGCGATCGCCATCGCCATCACGTGGGTGAGCGTCATCACGGTCCTCATCGCCCATCAACCCGACCCCGGTGTCGCCAGTCCCGGGCAGCTCCGGGAAAGCCTCACCGCCGCACTCAACGAGCACGACGTCGAGGCCCTCTCCGAACTCATCGACTACCCGCCCGCGTCGGCAGGCGACTTCGCGAAGTCCTATATCGACACGCTGGCAGGCCGCGGCGCCCACGACGTCACGGTGAAGTTCGCGCCGGACGATCTCGCGCCGACCTCGGCGACCGTCAGCGGGAAGCTCGGCGACGGCCGCTCCTTCGGCTATCCGGTGGCCATCGCGGTGAAGGACAAGCTGTGGCTGGTCTCGTTCACCCCGCCGCTCCCCTGACCTACTCGCTCAGATGCTTCTCGACGCGCTCCACCTTCGCGGTCAGCTGCCCTTCGTAACCGGGCCGGATGTCGGCCTTGAGCACCAGCCCGACCCGTGACGAGCCCTCGCCCGCGGCCTCGACGGCCCGCTTCACGACGTCCATCACCTCGTCCCACGAACCCTCGATATTCGTGAACATGGCGTTGGTGGAGTTGGGCAGGCCGGACTCGCGGACCACTTTCACCGCACGGGCGACCGCCTCGCTGACACCGCCGTCCTCCTCGGCCGCGGACGGGCTGACACTGAAGGCCACGATCATCTTCTGCTCCTCGTTCAGACGCTTTTCCCACGCATAACACCCGGTGGTGCGGCGTGGCACGGGTACCCGCTGGTAACTTCGAGCGCCATGAGCCGTCCGTTGCCGTTCGACCCGATCGCCCGCGCGGCGCAGCTGTGGGAGGCCCGTATCGGGCCGTCCGAAACCATGGCCGCGGTGACCGGGATCATGCGCGTGCAACAGATCATCCAGTCCGCGGTGGACGGTGCGCTCAAACCGCACGGGCTGACCTTCGCCCGGTACGAGGCACTGGTCCTGCTGACCTTCGCCCGCGCGTCCCATCTGCCGATGCGGGTGATGGGCGAGCGGCTGCAACTGCATCCGACGAGCGTCACCAACATCGTCGACAGGCTGGAGAAGGACGGCCTGGTCAAACGCGTGCCGCATCCGACCGACCGCCGGACCACCCTGGTCGAGATCACCGACGAGGGCCGCGTACGCCGCGAAGAGGCCACGAAGGCGGTCACCGAGATCGACTTCGGGCTGACCGGGCTCACCGGAAAGCAGACCGAGCAGCTGACCGACCTGCTCACCAAGGTCCGCAAGGCCACCGGCGACTTCACCGAATAGCGCGTGAAGGCCCCCTTCCCTCGGCTGAGCCGAGGGAAGGGGGCCTTCACGCGCTTAAAAGAAGATCAGGCGGCGGCGGTTTCGGGGGTCTTGGCGAACAGGCCGACCCCACCGTGCGACAGCCGCTGCGGGCCGTCGAGCTTGCCGTTGCGCAGCGCCCAGGACTCGAACAGCCAGGTGAACAGCGGCGGGATGCTGGAGAGCAGCGCGAGGATCAGGGTCTTCGGGCGCCAGCCGAGCGGCTTCGCCACGGACAGGGAGACCAGCACGTAGAGGACGAACACGACGCCGTGCACCATGCCGAGGACGGGAACGCCGCCCTCGCCGAGCTTCACGGCGTACTTGAGGAACATCCCGACCAGCAGCCCGGCCCAGGAGAGGGCTTCGGCTACCGCGGCCACGCGGAATACTAGAGCGGCCTTGCTGGACACTTTCTCCTCCTGTGGGGTCTCACCACTATGTGTGCACACATGACTACGTCCGACGAGCACTGTCCAAGGCGGACTCGCCAAGAACGTCAACAGCGCTGTCGGACGTGGTAATACCAGTGTGAGGCGTGACGGCGCTCACCGGAACACCGGGGGCCGTGATGCTTCTCACGGCCCCCGGCGCGAACCGGTCTAAACCACTCGGATCACCCGGCGCAGGGCGATTTCGGCGCCCCTTCGGGACCGGTCGCCCAGGTGGCGTTCGCCGCGTCGCCGGTGAGCTCGAAGTCCAAAGTGGTCCCTCGCGTCAACTGTTCCAACCCGACATAAGCCCGCTGCTCGCCGGATCCCAGTCCCTGGACGTACTGGAGCTTCGACCCGTCGGCACCGGCGGCCTTGATCGTGATGTCGCGGCCGTTCTCCAGATGCACCACCGACTTCTCGAACCGCGGCGCGTTCAGCAGGAACTGCCCGGTGCCCGGTACCGCCGGGTACAGCCCCAGCGCGCTGAAGACGTACCACGCGGACATGGTCCCGAGGTCGTCGTTGCCGGTGACGCCGTTGGGCGCGTTGGTGAACAACGTGTGCGCCGCGCGGACGACGGCCGAGGTCTTCCACGGCTGCCCGGTCAGCGTGTACATCCAGGGCGAGTGCAGATCCGGCTCGTTGTTCGGGTTGTAGCGGAACTGGTTGTAGTAGTTGTACGGGCCGACGACCCATTCCTCGCGCACGGTCTTCGCCGGATCCTTGAGCAGATCCCCGTAGGCGAAGAAGTCGTCGAGCCGCTTGCCGACGTTCTCCTTGCCGCCCATCCGCTCGACCAGGCCGGGCACGTCCTGCTGGGTCAGCCACTGGTACTGCCACGATGTGCCCTCGTGGAATCCGTCCGGGCTCTGCGGGGTGTACGGCTTGTCCGCCGGGCTGAACCAGTCCCCACCGGTGACCTTGGGGCGATAGAAACCGGTGAAGCCGCGATCGCTGACCGAGGAATCCCACAGCGTGCGGTAGCCGCGTCCTTTGTCGGACAGGGCTTTCGCGTCGTCCTTCTTGCCGAGTCCGGCGGCCATGATGGACAGCGAGCAATCCGCGAGCGCGTATTCCAGCGTGGCCGAAGCGCCGTGGTTCGGGTCTGTGTCCTGGCCCTTCTTCGGGAAGTCCTTGTCGTACTGGACGAATCCGTCCTTCTGGTAGCTCGCGTTACCCGAGCGGCCCTGGAACGGCGAGGACGCGGGAGGGATCTCCCGCGAGTTCTGCAGAAGTGCCTGGTACGCCTTGAGTTCCTGCCCGGACAGCGCACCGAAACGCCACAGGTCGACCAGGAACGGGGTGACCGGGTCGCCGGTCATCGTGTTCGTCTCCTGGTTCGCGTAGGCCCAGCGCGGCAGCCAGCCACCCTGGTCGTGGATGGCGAGCACCGACTTCGCGACGTCCTTCGCGCGCGACGGCCGCAGGAGGGCGAGCAGCTGGTTCTGCGTGCGATAGGTGTCCCACAACGAGAAGAACTCGTAGTACGTCCAGCCCAGCGCCCGGTGGATCTTGTCGTCGAACCCGCGGTAGCGGCCGTCGGCGTCGTTGCCGGTCAGCGGCTGCAGCAGCGCGTGATAGAGCGAGGTGTAGAACACCGTGCGGTCGTCCTTCGTACCGCCCTTGATGTCCACTGAGGACAGTTCCTTGCGCCAGGCTCGCTGGGCGCCGTCGCGGACCGCGTCGAACGACCGCGCCTTCTCCGAGGCCAGGTTGAGCTTGGCGCCGGAAGCGTCCACATGGGAGATCGCCGTCGTCGCGGTGACCTGCCCGCCGCCGAAGGTCAGCCACGCGCCGCGCAGCCCTTCACCGCCGGCGGACTCCTTCGAGCCAGGAGCGCCGCCCGTCGGCGACCAGGTGCCGAAGGCTTTGAACGGCTTGTCGAACGTCGTGGTGAACCAGGTCTTATACGGTTTGCCGCCGCAGAACGCCTGGGACTCCACCATTCCTTCGACCGTCCGGTCGCCGACGACGCGGATCTGGCTCGCCGTCACGGGTTCCTTGTCGTTGGCTTGCCCGACGTTGACGAAGACGTTCGCGTCGCCCGATTTCGCGAAGGTGTACCGCTCGACCCCGGTCCGCGTGGTCGCGGTGGTCTCCGCGTCGACGCCGCCGTAACCGGTGAGCCGCACCTTGTAGTAGCCGGGTTTCCCGATCTCGCCCTCGTGGGTGTACGGCGATGCGTACTTCTTGTGGTCGAACGTCTCGGGTTTCGTGGTGTCGAACGCCGCGCCGGGCCCGACCGCGCCGGTGGTGGGCAGGGTCGACACGAGGCCGCCCTGCTCCCAGCAGCCCGCCCCGGACAGGAAGAAATGCCCGAAGCCGCGGATCGCGGTGTCGTCGTAGCGGTAGCCGGCGTAATGCGACGAGATCGGGCTGACCTGCGTCATCCCGAACGGGGCCGAAGCGCCGGGGAAGGTGTTGCCGTCGTCCTTGGTGCCGATGAAGGTGTTGACCGCGTCCACGGGGTCGCCACCGGGTGCCGCCGCCGCGACGGGCGTGATCAGCCCGGCGGGGAGGACGAGCGCGGTGAGCAACCCGGCGACGCGGGTCGAAGTACGTGCAGGCATGGGAAGGCCTCTCCTGACAACGTTGTCGCTGCCCGCTCACCTTCGACAAGAACGGACCACCTGGTCAAGAGGTCCGCCAAACCCTGTCCGATTCAGGACAGCGACCCCGGGGGCCGTAACGGTTCGAACTCGGAAGCCGCCTCCGGGACGAACCGGGCATTGACATCGCCGCGCCGCTGGCGTTCAATTCCCGCCACTATGACAACGTTGTCTTCCAGCGGACCGGACAACGGCCACCGCACCACCAGCCGACGGGCCACGATGAGTGACGTGGCCCGGCTCGCGGGCGTGAGCATCAAGACCGTCTCGCGGGTAGTGAACGACGAGCCCGCCGTCCATCCGGACACCGCGGAGCGCGTCATGGCGGCGATCGAGCAGCTCGGGTTCCGGCGCAACCTCGGCGCCCGGAACCTGCGGCGCGGCTCGACGACCGGGACGATCGGCCTGATCGTCGAAGACGTCGGGAACCCCTTCTACTCCGAGCTCAACCGGGCCGTGGAACGTATCGCGACCTCGTTCGGCCGCCAGGTGCTGACCGGTTCGTCGGAGGAGAACTCCGACCGCGAACGCGAACTCGTCCTGGAGTTCTGCTCCCGCCGGGTGGACGGCATCCTCGTCGTCCCCGCCGGGATGCAGCACGGCTATCTCGTCCCCGAGATGCGCGCCGGCACGCCCGTGGTGTTCCTCGACCGGCCCGCCGGCGACATCATGGCCGACACGGTGCTGGTCGACAACATCGGCGGCACCGTCGAAGCGGTCGCCCACCTCGCGAAACACGGCCACCGCCGGATCGCGTTCCTCGCCGACAGCCCCGACATCTTCACCGCGGGCGAACGCCTGCGCGGGTTCCGGGAAGGCTGCGTCCGCAACGGGATCCCCTTCGACGAGCACCTCGTCGTGATGCGGACACCGACCGCCGAGAGCGTCGGCGACGCCGTGAAACGGCTGCTCACCGGGGCGAACCCGGCCACCGCCGTGGTCGCGGGCAACAACCGGGTCGCCGTGCACCTGCTGCGCGCACTCGCCCACGCCGAGCGACGGCCCGCGATGATCAGCTTCGACGACTTCGAACTGGCGGATCTGCTGGATCCGCCGGTCTCCGTGATCGCGCACGACGTGAGCGCGCTGGGCCGGGCGGCCGCGGAACTGCTGTTCGCCCGGGTACAGGGAGATCAATCCGCACCGAGAAAGGTAGTTCTGCCCGTGCATCTCGTAGCCCGCGGTTCCGGGGAGGTCGCCCCTTCATGAGCGGCCACCTCGAACCGATCCGCCTGCCGGCGAATCAGCCGCCGCAGTTCTACCGCGGCGGCGACGCCATCGCCGCGTTGCGGGGCGCGTCTTCGGACTCCAAGTACGGCCCGGAGGACTGGGTCGGCTCGGCCACCACGATGTTCGGCCAGGAGACCAACGGCCTCACCAAGCTGCCCAGCGGGGTCTGGCTGCGTGACGCCGTCCGCGAGAACCCGGCCGCCTGGCTCGGCGCCAAGCACGTCGAAGCGCTCGGCGATTCGACCGGCCTGCTGGTGAAACTGCTCGACGCGGGCCAGCGCCTGCCCGTGCACTTCCATCCCTCGGACTCGTTCGCCAAGCGGCACTTCGACTCGCATTTCGGCAAGACCGAGGCATGGATCGTGGTCGGCACCTACGGCGACGACCCGCGCGTCTACCCCGGTTTCAAGGAGACCGTCGACAAAGCGACGGTCAACGAATGGGCCCGAACCCAGGACGCGCCCGCCATGCTCGGAGCGCTGAACAGCGTCGCGGTCACCCCCGGCGACACGGTCTACATCCCGGCGGGACTGCCGCACGCGATCGGCGAAGGCGTGTTCGTCGTCGAGCTCCAGCAGCCGACCGACTTCTCGCTGACCCTGGAATGGCGCGACTTCCTGGCGAACCCGGAGAAGGCGCACCTCGGGATCGGTTTCGAGACCGCCATCGAAACCCTGGACACCTCGGGCTGGGACGAAGAACGGCTCGGCTCGATCGTCAAGCGCACCGCGGGCGACGAAGCGTCCACTGTGGACCTCCTCGCCGACGGCAGTGACGCGTTCTTCCGCGCCGACCAGCTCCGTCCCGCCGTTTCCGGTAGGTCGACAACGTTGTCACTCGACCCGTCGTTCGCGGTACTGGTGGTCATGGACGGCGCGGGCACACTCCGCACCGAACACGGCGGCGAGTACGCGCTGCGCAAGGGCGAGACCTACGTGGTCCCGCACGACGCCGGTCAATCCACTGTGGAGGGTGACCTCACGGTCATCCGCTGCCGTCCGCCTGCCCCCGAGAAGAGGGAGCGATCGTGAGCGAACTCCTGCTCGACGCACAGAACCTCGTCAAACGCTACGGCTCGGTGGAAGCGCTACGCGGCGCTTCCTTCCAGGCGCGCGCCGGTGAGGTCACCGCGCTGATCGGCGACAACGGCGCCGGGAAGTCCACTTTGGTCAAATGCCTGTCCGGTGCGGAGCAGCCGACGTCGGGCAGCATCCTGCTCGACGGCTCCCCGGTGGTGCTCGACTCCCCCACCACGGCCCGGCGGATGGGGATCGAGACGGTGTACCAGGACCTCGCGGTCGCACCGGAACTCGACCCGGCCGCGAACCTGTTCCTGGGCAGGGAGATCCACCGCAAGGGGATCCTCGGCAAACTCGGGATGCTGGACAAGAAGGAGATGAAACGCCAGGCCGTGGAGGAGTTCCAGCGGCTCGGCGTGACCCTGCAGAGCACCGACGTCCCGATCGGCTCGCTTTCGGGCGGGCAGCGGCAGAGTGTCGCCGTCGCGCGCTCGGTCGTCTGGGCGTCGAAGGTCGTGTTCATGGACGAGCCGACCGCCGCGCTCGGCGTCGTGCAGCGCGAACGCGTGCTCGACGTGATCAAGAAGGTGCGGGACAAGGGCATCGCGGTCGTGCTGATCAGCCACAACATGCCCGAGGTGCTGTCGGTGTCCGACCGCATCGAGGTGCTGCGGCTCGGCAAACGCGTCGCCCGGTTCACCGGCGCGGACACGAAACTGGAAGACCTGGTCGCCGCGATGACGGGCGCCCTCGTACAAGAGGAGGCGGCGTGACCGTGTCCACTCCGACGAAGAACGGCCCCGAGATCCAGACCACAGTGGACGGTGGCTTCGGCAAGCGGTCGATCGGACAGCGGATGATCGGGGCGAACACGTTCTGGATCGCGCTGGTGCTGCTGGCGCTGATCATCGTGTTCACCGCGATCGCGCCCGCCGAGTTCGCGACGCTGTTCACCTTCCAGACCCTGCTCATCGAGACCTCGGTGCTGCTGGTGCTCTCGGTCGGCATGACGTTCGTGATCATCACCTCCGGGATCGACCTCTCGGTCGGTTCGGTGCTGATCTTCGCGGGCATGGTGGCGGGCAAGACGATGGAGGCGCTGAGCCCGGACGGCGACGCGACCAAGGCCGGCTGGGGCGTCATCACCGCCGGGCTCGTGGCGGCCGTCGTCGCGGGCACGATCTGGGGCCTGATCAACGGTTTCCTGATCGCGGTGGCGAACATCCCGCCGCTGATCGTCACGCTCGGCACGATGGGTGCCGCGCTCGGCGCCGCGTACCTGCTGAACAACGGGTCCGACGTGCGCAGCGTGCCGACCGAGCTCAACAAGACGCTCGGCTACGGGACGTCGTTCGGCGGTGTGCCGAATCTGGTGCTGGTGGCCGTGGTGATCACGCTGATCGGCGCCTGGCTGTTGCACACCACCAAATTCGGCCGCTACACCTACGCCGTCGGCTCCAACGCCGAGGGCGCGCGCCGGGCCGGCATCGGGGTGACCGCGCATCTGCTGAAGGTGTACACGCTCACCGGTTTCCTCGCCGGTGTCGCCGGTTTCCTCTCGCTGGCGTACTACGCGTCGACCACCATTTCGGCGCACACCACCGACAACCTCAACGCCATCGCCGCCACGGTGATGGGCGGCACGAGCCTCTTCGGCGGTGTCGGTTCGGTGCTGGGCACGGTGATCGGCGTGTTCATCCCGGCCGTGCTGAAGAAGGGTTTCAACATCACGCAGGTCCAGGACTTCTGGCAGATGATCGCGGTCGGCGCGGTGCTGATCGCCGCGGTCTGGTTCGACCAGCGGCGCCGTCGTCGCCGCAACTCTCGCTAGTCCCTACGCACAAAGAGGTGCTATCCCCATGAAGAAGACCCTGCTCGCCGCCGGTGCCGCCGTTTCCGCGGCCCTCCTGCTGACCGCCTGTGGTGGCGGCACCGTCGGTGAGGCGCCGTCGGGCGACTCCGGCGCCAAGACCAACAACAAGAAGCTGTCGCTCATCCCGGGTGTGCAGGCCGAGCCGTTCTACATCTCGATGCAGTGCGGTGCACAGGAAGAGGCCAAGAAGGCGGGCTACGAGCTCACCACGCAGGCGCCGCAGAAGTTCGACGCCGCCATGCAGACCCAGCTCGTCAACGCGCTGGGTTCCAACCCGCCCGCCGCGCTGCTGATCGCGCCGACCGACGCGCAGGCGATGCTCGCGCCGATCCAGCAGGTCAAGAACCGCGGCTCGAAGATCATCGAGGTCGACACCGCGCTGAAGGACACCAGCGTGGCCGAGTCGTCGATCTCCTCGGACAACGCCGAGGGCGGCAAGCTCGCCGCCAAGACCATGGCGGAGCTGGCCGCGGGCAAGACCGGCTCGGTGCTGGTGCTCGACACCATCGCCGGCACCTCGACCACGAACACCCGCGCGAAGGGTTTCGAGGACGAGCTGAAGAACTACCCGAACCTGAAGTCGGCGGGTGTGCAGTTCACCCAGAACGAGCCGGACCAGGCCGCGTCCAAGGTGACCGCCGCGCTGGCGTCCACCCCGGACCTGATCGGCATCTTCGCGACCAACCTCAACACCGGTGAGGGCGCCGCGACCGGCCTGCGGAACGCGGGCAAGATCGGCGCGGTCAACCTGATCGGCTTCGACGCGTCGCCGTCGGAGATCGAGGGCCTGAAGAAGGGCGAGTACCAGGGCCTCATCGCGCAGGACCCGGCCGCCATCGGGCAGCAGGGCGTCCAGCAGGCCATCGCGGCGCTGGAGGGCAAGCCGGTGACGCGGAACCTGACCGCTTCGCTGCACTCCATCACCAAGGCGAACATGGACGCGAACGCCCAGTACTTCTACAAGCAGAGCTGCTGACCAGAGCTGCTGACCCACCTCGTGAGTGGCAAGGACGGTTCTAACCGTCCTTGCCACTCACGAGACTGGACCGACGCTCACGCCAGCTCCACGCGCGTCGTGCCTGGAGCCAGCCGCTCCAACGCTCCGTACAGCCGGGCGCCGCCGCCCAGGTGACCCAGCGCGTACGAGTACTCGCCGTCTTCAAGCAGCACTTCGGGCCCCGAGCCGGTCCAGTCGAGCCGGTAGTGCCACCAGTGCATCCACCGCCCCACGCGCCGCTTCTCCCGGTACACCCGCAGCCGCGTCACCTCGGTCCACCTGACGTCGAACACTCCCGGGACCGAGAACCCCGCGGCGGAAATCACCAACGAGCCCGCCGACTTCCGGAGAGCGAGCAGGATCAGCCCCGCGAAGGCCACGCTGAGCAGCCCGAACACCTCTCCGGTCCATCCCGGCGTGGACGACGACACCACGACCGCCACCACGCCCCCGGCGCCGAACACCACGAAACCGGCCATCGCGAACCGCCGCATCACGACGTCCAAGCGCATCTTCACCGCATCACCGGGGACCATGACCGGAGCGTAACCGGCGAAACCACGCACCGACGTTAGGATCTAGGCCCCGACGTCGTGGAGGAGGCCGGATGACCACCCGTCTGCCCTGGCGTCCGGCCGCGACCGCGGATCCGGTGCCGGTGCTCGCCGCCGCACAGCGCGTCTCCGACGACCTCATGGACGGCCTCGCCGGACCCCGCGCCCGCCACGCGGCGCACGGCCTCCGGCGGCTGTTCGACCTCCCCGGTCTCGGCCTGACCGACCTCTCCGGCTCGCTCGTCTGGTCGGGCAGGCCCGCGGCCGACGACGTCGTGGCCGCGGCGCTCGACGAGGTGCTCCACTCCGAGACACCGGTGTCCGAACCCGGGCTGCTGGCGCTTCCCCTGCACGTCCACGACGAACTGGCCGGGGTCCTCCTGGTCACCGGAAGCACGAACGCCGTCGCCCGCCAGGCCGTCGAACTCGTCGTCCACGCGCTCGAACGCGGCAGGCTGGAGGCCTCCGCCGAGCAGGCCGCGGAGGCCGAACTGCGCGCACTGCGGGCCGAGATCTCGCCGCATTTCGTCTACAACGCGCTCACCGTGATCTCCTCGCTGGTCCGCTCCGATCCGGACCGCGCCCGCGATCTGATGCTCGACTTCGCCGAGTACACGCGCTACAGCCTCGCCAGGCACGGCGAGTACACGATGGTGGCCGAGGAGTTCCGCGCCATCGAGACGTACCTGGCGTTGCAGCGAGCCGTGCTCGGCGAGAGGCTGCGGGTGCAGGTGCGCGTCGCGCCGGAGGTGCTGGCCGTCGCGGTGCCGTATCTCGTGCTGGAACCGTTGGTGGAGAACGCGATCCGGCACGGGATCGAGCCGCGCGCGGAGGCGGGGTTCATCCAGGTTCAGGGAATGGCGGAAGGGAACGACTGCGTGATCAGCGTCGAGGACGACGGTGTCGGCATGGATCCCGCTCGCGCGGCGGCGATCCTGGCCGGACGTGGCGACGACGGCGGCGTCGGACTGGCCAATGTGGACAGGAGGCTGCGCAACGTCTACGGGCCCTGGTACGGCCTCACGGTCGAGACCGAGACCGGCGCGGGCACCAGGGTCGTGGTGCGGGTGCCCCGGTTCCAGCCGGGGGTGCTGCCGTGACGAACGGGCTGCGGGTGCTGGCGGTCGACGACGTCCCGCCCGCCCTCGACGAGCTGTGCAGCCTGCTGCGCGACGCCCCGGAAGTCGCCGAGGTGGTCGCCGCCGGCGACGCGGTGAACGCGCTCAAACTGTTGCAGGGCAGTCATTTCGACGCGGTGTTCCTCGACATCTCCATGCCCGGTCTCGACGGTCTCGAACTCGCTTCCCTGCTGGCGCGGCTCAGCGAACCGCCGGTGATCGTGTTCGTCACCGCGCACGACGGGCACGCCGTGGCCGCGTACGGTATCGGCGCGGTCGACTACCTGCTCAAACCGGTCCGCGCGGAACGGCTGTCCGCCGCACTGTCCAAAGTGGTCCGGATGGTGGGCAACCAGCCCGACGAGCCGAAACCCGCGCCGGACGCGATGTCCGCGCTGCCGGTGGAATCCGGCGGGCGCACCCGGTACGTCCGCCGCGACGACGTCCAGTTCGTCGAGGCGCACGGCGACTACGTCCGGCTGCACACGAAATCCGGCGTGCATGTCACGCGGATGCCCATCTCCCGGCTCGAAGAGTATTGGGAGGGCACGGGATTCACCCGCGTCCACCGGGGTTTCCTGCTCGCCGTGGACGCGGTGCTCGAACTGCGCAGCGACACCACCGGCGGGCTGCTGGCGCATACGGAGGCGGGTGACGTGCCGGTGAGCCGCCGCCACGCGCGCGACCTGCGGGACCGGCTGCTCGCCGCCGCGCAACGCGGCGAACTGGGCCCGGGAAGCCGCGCGTGAGCCGCGTCAAACGGGTCGCCGTCACCAGCCCGCAGACCCGGCTGGCGCATTCGCGGCGCCGTTCGCGCGGGCGCTGGCGGGTCCCCCGGCTGGCGGCGAGCGACGCCGAACGCGCGGACGCGCTCTACCGGGCCCAGCGCCGCCGCGGGCTCCCCGCGCTGGCCGGGATGTTCGGGCTGGTCTTCGGTCTCCCGCTGGTGTTCGGGCTGTTCCCGGGGCTGGATTCGGTGCGGCTGGCGGGAATCCCGCTGTCCTGGCTGATGATCGCGATCCTCCCGTACCCGGCGATGGCTTTGCTGTCGTGGTGGCAGCTGCGCCGGGCGGAAAAGATCGAGGACGAGTAGTGGTCGCGGCGCTCTCGGTGGCCCCGGTCGTGCTGGTCACCCTGCTGATCGGGTTGCGCGGGGTCGCGGCCATGCGCACGACGTCGGATTTCCTCGTCGCCTCGCGCCGGATCTCGCCGCTGGTCAACTCCGCCGCCGTCTCCGGCGAATACCTGTCCGCGGCGTCGTTCCTCGGTGTCGCCGGGCTGGTGGTGAAGGACGGTATCGGCGCGCTCTGGTATCCGGTCGGGTTCACCGCCGGGTACATCGCGATGCTGGTGCTCGTGGCGGCGCCGATGCGGCGTTCCGGCGCGCTCACCGTGCCGGACTTCGCCGAAGCACGGCTCGCCTCCCCCGCCCTGCGCCGCCTCGCCGCGGTTGTCGTCCTCGTGATCGGAACCCTTTACCTGGTGCCGCAATTCCGCACCGCGGGCCTCGTGCTGACCGCAGTCGGCGGCACGCCGTACTGGGTCGGCGTCGTCATCGCGGGCACCGCCGTCAGCGCGACACTGGCACTCGGCGGGATGCGCGCGGCCACCTACGTCCAGGCCTTCCAGTTCGTGCTGAAACTGCTGCTGTTCATCATCCCCGCGATCTGGCTGGTTTCCCAGGTGTCCCCGGAACAGCGATCGGCTTCGGTGCGTCCGGTGGAGTTCACCCACTTCGCCCGCGACACCAGGCTGTCCTTCGAGATCGACGTGACGCTGACCCTGCGCGAGCCGACCACCCTGCTCACCCCGGAAAAGCACGTCGTGCCGCCGGGTGAGCTGGTGGCCAGGAGCGGGGAGACACTGGAATTCGCCGAGGGGACACCGGTTCCGGCCGTCCGGGGCGGTGCGCCGCTGGGCGGGCCGGACTGGCAACGGCCACTGCTCGACCTCGGCGACCAGGGTTATCCGCTGCTCGGCACGTGGGCGATCCTGATCGCCACCATGCTCGGCACGATGGGCCTGCCGCATGTCCTGATGCGCTTCCACACCAGCCCAGACGGCCGCGCCGCCCGCCGGACCGCGGCGATCACCGTCGCCCTGCTCGGCGTCTTCTACCTGTTCCCAGGGGTTTACGGCGTCTTCGGCCGCGTGCTGGTGCCCGAGCTGTACGTCTCCGGCGCGACGGACACGGTCGTCGTCGCGCTGCCGGCACAGATCGACGACGGCTGGGCGGGCTCGTTGTTCACCGGATTGCTGACGGCGGGCGCGTTCGCCGCGTTCCTGGCGACGTCGCTCGGGCTGCTGCTGGTGATCTCCGGCGCGGTCGCGCACGACCTGGCGCCCGGCGGCCTGCGGAGACTGCGCTGGTCGGTGCTCGGCGCGGCGGCGGTGATGGTCCTGCTCGCGCTGCCGTCGGCCAGATTGGACGCGGGCGTCCTCGTCACCTGGGGCTTCACCGTGGCCGCGTCCACGTTCTGTCCGTTGCTGGTGCTGGGCATCTGGTGGAACCGGCTGACCGCCGCGGGTGCGATCAGCGGTGTCCTCGCCGGGCTCGTCGCGTCTTCGGGTTCGTTCCTCGTGGCCCTGTTCGTCCCCAGCCTGAGCGGTCTGCCCGCGATCCTCGTGTCGCAGCCCGCGCCGTGGTCGGTTCCGCTGGCATTCGGAGTAATGATCGTGGTTTCCTTGCGGGGCAGGCCTCCCGCCTGGTCCACGGCCGCCATGCTGCGGCTGCACTTGGACGATCGCACAGCCGAGACCCCTTCGTCGTGGTCGGACCACCGTTCGTCGACCGTTCGTCGTCTCGGCAGACGTTTGAACCGCTGAAGGTTCCGGTCTCCTTGACCTCTCCTTAACGTGTCGCGGAACACATTCGCGGTGCGAGGAGAGCACGATGAGTACCGAAACGAACGCTCCCAGTCCGCCGGAAACGGACTGGGACAAAGCCCATGACAGCGCGGAGTTCAAGGAACTGCGGGCTCGGTTGCGCCGCTTCGTGTTCCCCGTATCGGCGTTGTTCCTCCTCTGGTACCTGCTCTACGTGCTGCTCGCCGACTACGCGCACGGCTTCATGAGCACGAAGCTGGTCGGCAACATCAACGTCGGCCTGGTCTTCGGTCTGCTGCAGTTCGTTTCGACCTTCGTGATCACCGGGCTCTACGTCCGCTACGCGAACAAGAAACTCGACCCCATCGCGGAGAAGATCCGCACGGACATCGAGAGTGAGACCAAATGACCCTCGCCGCCGGAGTCGAGGGCAGCAGCCCCGTACTCAACATCACCATCTTCGGCCTGTTCGTCGTGGTCACGCTGTTCGTCGTGTTCCGGGCGAGCCGCAACACGAAGACGGCGTCGGACTACTACGCCGCGGGCCGCGCGTTCACCGGACCGCAGAACGGCGTCGCCATCGCGGGCGACTACCTGTCCGCCGCGTCGTTCCTCGGGATCGCGGGCGCGATCGCCGTCTACGGCTACGACGGTTTCCTTTACTCCATCGGCTTCCTGGTCGCGTGGCTGGTGGCGTTGCTGCTGGTCGCCGAACTGCTGCGCAACACCGGCAAGTTCACCATGGGCGACGTGCTGGCGTTCCGGATGAGGCAGCGCCCGGTGCGGGCCGCGGCGGCGACGTCCACCCTTGCCGTCTCGTTCTTCTACCTGCTCGCGCAGATGGCGGGCGCCGGTGGCCTCGTCGCGCTGCTGCTCGGGATCGAGAGCAAGGCGGGGCAGGCCGCGATCATCGTGATCGTCGGCATCATCATGATCGCCTACGTGCTCATCGGCGGGATGAAGGGCACCACGTGGGTCCAGATCATCAAGGCGGCGCTGCTCATCGTCGGCGCGCTGGCGATGACGCTGTGGGTGCTGGGCATGTACGGCTTCAACCTTTCCGCGCTGCTGCAGGGCGCCGTGGACAAGGCGGGCAAGGCCGGTGAGGCGCTGCTCGGGCCGGGCAACCAGTACGGCAAGACCGGGACGACGAAGCTCGACTTCCTGTCGCTGGGCATCGCGCTGGTGCTCGGTACCGCGGGTCTGCCGCACGTCCTGATGCGCTTCTACACGGTGCCGACGGCGAAGGAAGCCCGCCGTTCCGTGGTGTGGGCGATCGGCCTGATCGGCGTCTTCTACCTGTTCACGCTGGTGCTCGGCTACGGCGCCGGCGCGCTCGTCGGCGCGGACAAGATCAAGGCCGCACCCGGTGGCGTGAACTCGGCTGCTCCGCTGCTGGCGCTGGAACTCGGCGGCCCGATCCTGCTCGGCCTGATCGCGGCGATCGCGTTCGCGACGATCCTCGCCGTGGTCGCGGGACTGACGATCACCGCGTCGGCGTCGTTCGCGCACGACGTCTACGCCAACGTGATCAAGAAGGGGAAGGCGAGCCCGGCCTCGGAGGTGAAGGTCGCCCGGATCACCGCGCTGGTGATCGGCGCGGTCGCGATCCTCGGCGGCATCCTCGCCAACGGGCAGAACATCGCGTTCCTGGTGGCGCTGGCGTTCGCGGTGGCGGCGTCGGCGAACCTGCCGACGATCCTCTACTCGCTGTTCTGGAAGCGGTTCAACACCCAGGGCGCGTTGTGGAGCATCTACGGCGGTCTCGCCGTGTGCATCGTGCTGATCGTGTTCTCACCGGCGGTCTCGGGTAAACCCGTCGACGCGAAGACCGGGAAGAGCGCATCGATGATCCAGGGTGTCGACTTCCACTGGTTCCCGCTGGACAACCCCGGCATCGTTTCGATCCCGGTGGCGTTCTTCCTCGGCTGGCTCGGGACCGTGCTGTCCAAGGAGCACAACCAGAAGAAGTACGCCGAGATGGAGGTCCGGTCCCTCACCGGGGCGGGCGCCGAGAAGGCCGTCGCCCACTAGTCGCCGGGACGGTGCGGCCGGCACCAACGCCCCCGGCCGCACCGTCCCGGTTCCCATTTCCCCTAGTAAGGCAGCTTCCCCGCCGTCAGTTCGGCCAGCTTCGCGCGGAGATCGGCGCGGACCGACTTCCACAGCCCGGTGCCCAGCGAGATCCGCGCCACCCCCAGTGCGGTGAGCGCGGAGAGATCGGGGCCTCCGGGCATCGGGGCGGCGTTCACCGCTCCCGGCGCCACCGCCTTCACGAACTCGCCCAGCACTTCCGGCGACTTCACCATGATCGGGTAGACGCAGTCCGCCCCGGCCTCGAAGTACGCCTTGGCCCGCAAGATCGCGTCGTCCAGGACGGCCCGCTCGTCGGGCGCGCCGAGGAAGACGTCGACGCGGGCGTTGATCACCAGCGCGTCCCCGGCGGCCTCGCGCAGCTTCGCGACCCGTTCCGCCTGCGCTTCGAGCGGCCGTACCCCACCCGAAGCGTGATCGGTGTCCTCGTAGTTGCAGCCGACGGCGCCCGCCTCGGCCAGCCTCGCCGCGAGCTCTCCCGCTTCGAGCCCGTACCCGCCTTCCGCGTCGACGGTCACCGGTACCGAGACCGCCCGCGCGATCCTCGCCGCCGCCGCGAACATCTCGACGGCGGGCGCGTCCTCCCCGTCCTCGTACCCGAGGACCTTGGCCACGGCGAAGGAACTCGTCGCCACGACCGGGAATCCGGCGGCTTCCACGAGACGCGCGCTGTCGGCGTCCCACGCGTTCGGCAGGAGGAGCGGCTCGCCGGCGACGTGCAGTTCCCGCAGCCGGGCCGCCGTCATTCGGCGCGCTCGGGCAGCGGCGCGTGGCTGGTCACGCACATCCGGTTCCAGCTGTTGATCGCGATGGCCTCCCAGACGACGGCGCGGTACTGCTCCTCGGTGAAGACGCGGGTGGCCTCTTCGTAGACGTCGTCCGGGACGTCGTGCAGGGTCGCGACGTTCGTGATCGCCTCGGTGAGCGCGAGCGCGGCGCGCTCCTGCTCGGTGAACAGTTCGGTCTCGCGCCAGCCCTGCAGCACGAACAGCCGCCGGGGCGACTCGCCCATCTCCAGCGCGTCGTGGGAGTGCATGTCGAGGCAGAACGCGCAGTGGTTGATCTGCGACGACCGCATCTTCACCAGTTCGAGGATCTTCTGGTCGACCCCCGCGTTGGCGGCGGCCTTCTCGACTTCGGCCTGCAGTTTCGCCATGGCCTGGTAGATCTCGGGCACTCGTTTGCCCACGTGGATTCGCTCGGTCATGCCGTCGAATCTAGCGGCGACTGGCCCACGAGTATGGTCCAGTCTCATGACAGATTCGTGGTCCAGTTTGGGAATAGACGTCCACCTGGACTGGCGTCCCGAAAGCGGGCGGACCGGTCTCGCGTCGGCGATCCGCGCGGCCATCCGGGAAGGGCGCTGGCAAGCGGGCGCCGCGGTGCCCTCGACCAGGGCACTGGCGCAGGACCTCGGCGTGGCCAGGGGAACGGTCACCCGCGTCTACGCCGATCTCGCCGCCGAGGGCTACCTGCGGACGGCGCAGGGCGCCCCGACCCGCGTCGCGACCGCGGGCGCGCTGCCCGCGTCGGCGCCGAGGCCCGTCCCCCGCGACCCGGCCCCACGCTGGGACCTGCGCCCCGGCAGGCCGAACCTGTCCGCGTTCCCCCGGTCCGCCTGGCTGGCGGCGACCCGGCGGGCACTGCACCGGGCGCCGATGACGGCGTTCGACTACACGGCCGAATCCGGTGCCCCGGAGCTGCGGGAGACGCTCGCCGCGTATCTCGCCCGCAGCCGCGGCGTGATCGCCGACCCCGCCCGCATCCTGGTGTGCTCCGGGTTCTCGCACGCGATCGCGGTACTGGCGCGGGTCCTGCACGCGCGCGGCGCGGACGAGATCGCGTTCGAGAACCCCTCACTGCACATCTACCGCGACATCGCCGCCGCGAACGGTCCCCGGGTGGTCGGGGTTCCGGTCGACGACCACGGGATCACGGTGTCCACTTTGGACAGCCCGGCCGTCGTCGTCACCCCGGCGCACCAATACCCGCTGGGGGTCACGCTCGCCCCGCGGCGAAGGGCGGAACTCACCCGCTGGGCCGAGGAAACCGGCGCCGTCGTGATCGAAGACGACTACGACGGCGAGTTCCGCTTCGACCATCAGCAGGTCGGCGCGTTGCAGGCGCTGGCACCGGAACGGGTCGTGTACGTGGGCACGACGAGCAAGACGCTCGCGCCGTCGCTACGCCTGGGATGGATGGTGCTGCCGCGCTTCCTGGTCGAACCGGTGCGCGCGGCGCTGGCCGCGAGCGGGGCGCGGCCGGCGCTGCTCGACCAGCTGGCGTTGGCCGAACTGATCGAATCGGGTGCCTACGACCAGCACATCCGCCGCTGCCGGATCGAGTACCGCTCACGGCGGGACAGGCTGCTCACGGCCTTACCGGATTCCGTGCTGCCGCAAGGGATCTCCGCCGGGCTGCATCTGGTGCTCCAGTTCCCCGGCGAGCTTCCCCGGGAGATGGAGGTGCTGGCCGCCTGCCGCCGTCGCGCGATCGGGCTCGAAGGGCTCAGCGGTTACTGGATCGGCGAACCGCAACGCGAAGGGCTGATCATCGGGTACGGCGCCGCCGCGAAGCACGCTTTCGGCGGCGCCACCCAGGCCCTGCGCGAGGCCATCTTCGAGGTCACCTAGCGGCCCCCCCCCCCCCCCCCCCCCGCGCGGGGCGCGCGGGGGGGGGGGGGGGGCGCGGCGCGGCCCCGCGAACGGAACGGGGGCGGGGGGAGGGGGGAGGAGGCGCGCCCCC
>NZ_JBHXIB010000019.1:41094-143926 GCF_042723975.1 Amycolatopsis sp. NPDC058340
GTTGATATTGGGGTAGGGCGCGGCCGCTTAGCCCGTTTTGGGCGGGGCCACCCTGGCCTGGCGGGTGGCCATATACTTGGTCACCTAGCCCCCCCCCCCCCCCCCCGCGTTTCGTCCTCTGAATGCGGTGGTTCGCACTGCCAACTACCGCATTCAGAGGACTGAATGCATGGGGTCAGCAGAACCAGGCACGCGCCCGGAGGATGTCGGTCTTCAGGACGGGCGCGCCGTCGACCGGGGCGGGGTTCTCCGGGGTCGGCTTGATGCCACCGGCGGCGACGTCGTCGAGGGTTTCGAGACCTTCGTGACCGACGGTGCCGAAGATCGTGTAGTTCGGGCGCAGCGCGGAGTCGCCGTACACCACGAAGAACTGGCTCCCGTTCGTCGCCGGGCCCGCGTTGGCCATCGCGAGGACACCGCGCGAATACACCTTGCGCTCGCCGGTCGGGTCGGTCGGCGCGGGCGGCAGGCCCACGGGCAGCTCGTCGTTGTACTTGTAGCCGGGACCGCCCTCGCCGGTACCGCTCGGGTCACCGCACTGCAGCACCTTCAACGTCGGGTACGCGGTCAGCCGGTGACACGTCGTGCGGTCGTAGAACCGGTGCTTCGCCAGATGCAGGAAGCTCTGCACCGTGCACGGCGCCTTCGCCCGATCGAGGGTCAGGTCGATGTCGCCCTGGTTCGTCTTCAGCCGCACCGGAACCTTGCCCCGGTCCGGCGTGCGACGCGGGTCCGGCGGCAGCGGGACCGGACGCGCGGCAGGCTCGTCCGGCGTCTGCGTGTACTGGCACGGCCCCTTCGTCACCTTCGGCGGCGCGCCTTCCGCCGACGCCGTTCCGGTGCCTGCCGCGAGCATCAGCCCGGCTCCCAGCACTGCCACAAAGACCTTCGCGATCCTCTGCACGGTTCCTGCCTCCCAGCCGTGGACGAAGAGCAGAGCATAGGGTGAATCCCCGGCGCTCACACAGGTCCGGAAGTAGGTCCGCGGTTAGGGTCGATGCCGTGGAGATCGCCGAACGACACCAATGGCAGCTGAACGCCCTGACCTTCCTGTACGCGTACACGCAGTACGTCCTCGTGCACGAGCGGGTCATGGCGGGGCTGCCGCCGGAGAAACCGGCCGAACTCGACAAACCGCGCATGCTCAGGCTCGCCAAGGTCGTCGACGACATGATCCTCGACTTCCGCAAGGAGGACGGGCTGACCGATCTCGAGCGGCGCCGGGTCATCCGCCTCGCCAGGGAGATCAAGTCGCACGTCCGGGAGAAATGGCCGCCTCGCGACGCGTCGCTGACCGAGTGGATCGCCTCGGCCGCGGCGCACTTCTACTGCGAGGAGCACATCAACAACGGCTACGTCCGGATGGGCCGCGTCTTCGATCCCGACATGGCCGACCGGTTCCTGGAACGCGTGGAGTTCTGCCGGGGCCAGACCGTCACGATCACGAACTACGCCCACAAGGTGGCGGACGGCGAGCAGCTCACGTACGGCGAGACCAACCAGCTCGAAGTCTGGAAAGAGGACGCGATCGCCCATTTGGACAATCTCGACAGCGATTTCGGCGACATCAAGATGTACGTCGAATTCTGATCCTCGTGAGTGGTAAGGACGGTTCTAACCGTCCTTACCACTCACGAGCCGCGAAGGTCCGCGATGAGTTCTCCGGCCGCCGCGAACGGGTCGAGTTTCCGCGCGACCACGCGTTCGGCCAATTCGGTGAGCCGGTCCCCGGAGCGCAGGTCGACGATTTCCGCGCGCAGCCGCTGCACGGCGATCGCTTCGACCTCGTCCCGGGCCCGCGCCGCACGACGGCGGGGCAGTTCGTCGCGACGGACCAGCCAATCGTGATGTTCGTCGAGCGCGCGGACGACGTCCTCGACGCCTTCGCCGCGCGAGGCCACCGTTCGCACGATCGGCTGACGCCAGCTCGGACCGCGGATCTCCCGGCGTACCAAGGAGATCATCTGCTTGAGGTCGTGCACGGTCGCGTCCGCGCCCTCGCGGTCGGCCTTGTTCACCACGAACACGTCCGCGATCTCCAGCACGCCCGCCTTGGCCGCCTGGATCCCGTCGCCCATCCCGGGCGCGAGCAGGACCACCGTGGTGTCGGCCAGTTTCACGACGTCCACTTCGGACTGACCGACGCCGACGGTCTCGATCAGCACGACGTCGAACCCGGCCGCGTCGAGCACCCGGACGGCCTGCGGCGTCGCCCACGACAGCCCGCCGAGATGACCGCGCGTGGCCATCGAACGGATGAAGACACCCGGATCGGTGGCGTGTTCGGTCATCCTGATCCGGTCGCCGAGCAGCGCGCCGCCGGAAAACGGCGACGACGGGTCGATCGCCAGCACCCCGACCCGCAGGCCCCGCGCCCGCAGGGCCGTGAGCAGCGCGGACGTCGAAGTCGACTTGCCGACACCGGGCGGTCCGGTCAGGCCGACGACCCGCGCGTTGCCGGTGTGCGGCGTCAGCTTCGCCGCGACCTCGGGCAACCGCGGATGGGCGTCCTCGACCAGCGACAGCAGCCGGGCGATCGCGCGGGGGACGCCGTCCCGCGCGCCACCGACCAGTTCGTCGATGTCCAGCTGTACCGGCAAGGGCTTTACGGAACGCGGAGGAGCAGCGCGTCGCCCTGGCCGCCACCACCGCAGAGGGCGGCCGCACCGAGGCCGCCGCCGCGACGGCGGAGTTCGTGCACCAGGTGCACGGCGAGCCGCGCGCCGGACGCGCCGATCGGATGACCGAGGGCGATGGCGCCGCCGTCGACGTTCACCTTGTCCGCGCTGACGCCGAGCTTGTCGGCCGAAACCACCCCGACGGCGGCGAAGGCCTCGTTGATCTCGATCAGGTCGAGCGCGTCCGCGGTCAGCTTCTCCTTGGCCAGCGCGGCCAGGATCGCGTTCGACGGCTGCTCGTGCAGGCTGGCGTCCGGACCGGCGACCACGCCGTGCGCGCCGATCTCGGCGAGCGGGGTCAGGCCCAGCTCCTCGGCCTTGGCCTTGCTCGCGACGATGACCGCGGCCGCGCCGTCGGAGATCTGCGAAGCCGATCCGGCGGTGATGGTGCCGTCGGAGGCGAAGGCGGGACGCAGCTTCGCGAGGCTTTCGGCGGTGGTGTCGGCGCGGACGCCCTCGTCCTGGGAGAAGACGACCGGGTCGCCCTTGCGCTGCGGGATCGACACCGGCGCGATCTCGGCGTCGAAGCGCCCCTCGGCGATGGCCGCGGCGGCGCGCTGGTGCGACCGCGCGGAGAACTCGTCCTGCTGCTCACGGGTGAGCCCGTAGCGGCTGTTGTACTTCTCCGTCGAAGCACCCATGGCGACCTGGTCGAAGGCGCAGAACAGGCCGTCGTAGGCCATGTGGTCGACGAGCGTGGTGTCGCCGTACTTGAACCCGGCGCGGGACTTCGGCAGCAGATGCGGCGACTGGGTCATCGACTCCTGGCCACCGGCCACGATCAGGTCGAACTCACCCGCGCGGATGAGCTGGTCGGCCAGCGCGATGGCGTCGAGACCGGAGAGGCAGACCTTGTTGACGGTCAGCGCCGGGACGCTCATCGGGATACCGGCGGCGACCGCGGCCTGCCGGGCCGGGATCTGGCCCGCGCCGGCGGTGAGCACCTGGCCCATGATCGTGTACTGGACCGCGTCCGGGGAGACACCGGCCTGCTCCAGCGCCGCCTTGATGGCGAATCCGCCGAGTTGCGCGCCCGAGAAATCCTTCAGGGAACCGAGCAATCGCCCGATCGGTGTTCGGGCGGCACCCAGGATCACGGAACCGGACACGGCGTCCTCCAAGCATCGACGCAAGGGCAAAGGGGTCTTCGCGACCATACCCGGGTCGCGGGCCTCTTGATGGAGCCAGTGTGAGGCGGCGCACGCCGGTCCGCCTGCCCGCGCACCTATCCTGCTCAGCATGAACCAGGCGCTGAAACCGTTCGTGACGGCCATCGACCACGTCGGCATCGCGGTCCCCGATCTCGACGCCGCGATCGCCTTCCACGCCGAGCATTTCGGCCTGGAGGTCGCGCACGAGGAGGTCAACGAGGAGCAGGGCGTCCGCGAGGCGATGCTGCGCGCGCCGGGCACCGCCGGGACCGAGACCGCGATCCAGCTCCTCGCGCCACTGCGCGACGATTCCGCGATCGGCAAGTTCCTCGCGAAGAGCGGGCCCGGACTGCAGCAGCTGGCGTACCGGGTGTCCGATGTGGACGCCGCGGCGGCGGCGCTGCGCGCGCAGGGACTGCGGCTGCTCTACGACGAGGCGAAACGCGGCACGTCCAACAGCCGGGTGAACTTCGTCCACCCCAAGGACGCCGGCGGTGTGCTGGTGGAACTGGTCGAGCCCGCGAAAGACGGTCACTGACCTCGTGTCAGCGCTTCGGCGATGAAGAGGACCTCGCGGTCGATCTCGGCGGGGTCCCCGTCCTCGGTGTGCCGCGCGGTCGCGTGGCGGTGACTGACCGCCCTCGCGAGCAGCCCGGACGCCGAATCGATGTCGGCCGCGGCGAGTTTGCCGCCCGTCGCGGCGACGATCACCGCCTTCACCTGCCGGACGAGCTGCTGGAACCGTTCGGACAGCGCGTCGCGGACAGCGCGGTGCGTGTCGGCCTCGCGCCACAGCAGGTGTGAGAGCGCCAGCGACCGGTTGAACCGCCTGTCGAGCTCCACGACGAGGCCGCGAAGGCTGCCCGCGAGGTCGCCGGGGACCACCACGACGGCCGGTTCGATCCGGGCGTCGGGCAGTTCGGCGACGAGCGCGGCCAGCAGATCCGACTTGCGCCGGAAGTAGTAGTGCACGAGGCCTTTCGGCACGCCTGCCCGCTCCGCGATCCGCGAAGTGGGCGTGGCGTCGAAACCGGATTCGGCGAAAAGCGCCTCCGCGGCTCGCAGGATGCGCTGTTTCGCCGAATCCTCTTTCACGCCGTTTCCTCCCGGGTCAGTGCTGTCCCGCCATCTTGTGCGTCGCCTGGGCGATCGGCATCGCCGCCGCCCCGGCCACCACGGTCAGGACGCCACCGATCCAAGCGGTCCAGGACGCGCCCATGAAATCGGCGTATCCCATCACCCAGGGCGAAATGAACAGCAGCGCGCCCAGAACGATCTGGATGCCTTCGCCGTAGACCATGCCAGGCATCGCAAGCGAAGCGAGACCGTCGAGGGCGACCAGCGCGCCGAGGACGACGAGCGTCCACATGGCGGTGTTGTCCGTGGTCATCCAGAGGGGTGAAAGAGCGACGACGACACCGATGACCACCTCCGCCCAGTCATGGGGACGGGTCCAAGGGCGCGTCGTGGGTTCATTCATGCGTGCTCACCTCCGAATATCGGCTGAACCTGCAGGTCGGAGAGATCTCCACCGCCCATGGTCCGCTTGGTTGGCCGGCCGGTCAAGACCGCTCGATAACACTTCGGGATGTGGACGTGCTCCACGTCTCGTACAGTTGTGAAGCCGGTTACCCATGAGTAATTTAAGCCGCCAAACGCCGTCCCCCCATTCGCGGAGGTTCCGATGTCGCAGCTCGGCGAGATCCAGCAGGCCATTCTGAACGATGACCTCGGCGCCGTGGCGTCGCTCGACGTGCCGGAGACCTATCGCGGGGTGACCGTGCACAAGGACGAGGCCGGCATGTTCGAAGGCCTCGAAAGCCGGGACAAGGACCCGCGCAAGTCGCTGCACGTGGACGAGGTCCCGACGCCGGAGCTGGGTCCCGGCGAGGCGCTGGTCGCGGTCATGGCGAGCGCGATCAACTACAACACCGTCTGGACCTCGATCTTCGAACCGGTCTCGACGTTCAAGTTCCTGGAGCGCTACGGGCGGCTCTCGCCGCTGGCCAAACGCCACGACCTGCCGTACCACGTCGTCGGCTCGGACCTGTCCGGTGTCGTGCTGCGCACCGGGCCCGGCGTGCACAACTGGAAGCCGGGCGACGAGGTCGTCGCGCACTGCCTCAACGTGGAACTCGAAGGCCCGGACGGGCACAACGACACGATGCTCGACTCCGAGCAGCGGATCTGGGGTTTCGAGACGAACTTCGGCGGGCTCGCCGAGATCGCGCTCGTGAAGTCGAACCAGCTGATGCCGAAACCGGACCACCTCACCTGGGAAGAGGCCGCCTCCCCCGGTCTGGTGAACTCCACGGCCTACCGTCAGCTCGTCTCGCGCAACGGCGCCGACATGAAGCAGGGCGACGTCGTGCTGATCTGGGGCGCTTCGGGCGGCCTCGGCTCCTACGCGACGCAGTACGCGCTCAACGGCGGCGCGATCCCGGTGTGCGTGGTCTCCAGCCCCGAAAAGGCGGAGATCTGCCGGAAGCTGGGCGCGGAGCTGATCATCGACCGGAACGCCGAGGGCTACAAGTTCTGGAAGGACGAGCACAACCAGGACCCGAAGGAGTGGCAGCGGTTCGGCAAGAAGATCCGCGAGCTGACCGGCGGCGAGGATCCGGACATCGTCTTCGAGCACCCTGGCCGCGAAACCTTCGGCGCGTCCGTCTACGCCGCGCGCAAGGGCGGCACGATCGTCACGTGCGCGTCGACTTCCGGCTACGTGCACCAGTACGACAACCGCTACCTGTGGATGAACCTGAAACGGATCATCGGCAGCCACTTCGCGAACTACCGCGAATCGTGGGAAGCGAACCGGCTGATCGCGAAAGGTCTGATCCACCCGACGCTGTCGAAGACCTACGCGCTCGAAGACACCGGGCAGGCCGCTCTGGACGTCCACCGCAACGCGCATCAGGGCAAGGTCGGCGTGCTCGCCCTTGCCCCGGAAGAAGGTCTGGGCGTCCGGAACCACGAGCTGCGCGAAAAGCACATCGACGGGATCAACGCTTTCCGGAACGTTTAGCGCGCCGGAACGTGCTTTCGCCGCGCGTTGCGTGGGTGCTCACCCTTCCGTGACTCCAGCTCGACTACGGTAGAAGGATGAGCCTTGGCGAGGAACGGGAGCTAGTGCCGCTGGGAGCCGGCTTCGACGTGGCGAAGCGCGGTTACAGCCGTGCGCAGGTCGACGAACATCTCGAACGGCTGGACGCCGATCTGAAGATGCTCACCGCCGATCGCGATGCCGCCATCGGACAGGCGGGCGACCTGGCACGGCAGCTGGAGATCGCGCGCGGCGAGATCGCGGACCTGCGCGGACAGGTCGACAGGCTCGCCCAGCCGCCGACGAGCGTCGAAGGCCTTTCCGAGCGCCTGCAGCGGATGTTGCGGCTCGCGCAGGACGAGGCCGCCGACACCAAGGCGCGCGCGGAAGCCGAAGCCGGGCACATCCGCGCCAAGGCGGAGACCGACGCGAGCGCCATGCGGGCCCGCTACGAGCAGCTGCTCAACGAGCTCGACCTCCGCCGCAAGGAGATGGAGGCCGAGCACCGCGGCGTGCTGGAGAAGGCCCGCGCCGAGGCGAAGGACATCATCGACAAGGCGAAGGCCGAACGCGACAAGCTCGACGCCGAATCGCAGCAGCGCCGCACTCAGGTCGAAGAGGACTTCGAGATCGCGATGGCGTCGCGGCGCACCGAGGCCATGCACGCGCTGGCCGAGCAGGAGGCCGCGAGCAAGGCCGAGGCCGCCCGCCGCGTCCGCGAGGCCACCGAGGACGCCGCCGCCATCCGCGCGAAGGTGCTCGAAGAGGAGACGGCGGCCAAGGCCGACATCGAGCGCCGTCAGCGCGAGTCCGTCGCCGACGCCAACAAGCGCAAACAGGACTCGATCACCGAGGCCAACGCCCGGCTCGCCGAGGCGGCCGACGAGGCACGCCGCCGCGTCCGGCAGGCCACCGAAGAGTCCAACCGGCGGATCACCCAGGCCACCGAACGGGTCGAAGCGCTCCGCAAGGTGCGCTCCAGCCTGGCCGAGCAGGTCCGCTCCGCGCGGACGGCGCTCGCCGAGGCGACACACGTGCTCGGCGACGAGCCGCATGTCCCGGCGGACCTGAAGGCGAAGCCGTCGCCCGACGCGGAAGCCACCGTGCAGCTCCGGACCGCCGATGTGCCGAAGGCCACATCCGGCGCGAAGCCTTCACCGCGACCTGCGGCAGCGCAGAAACCGACTGGCGAGTAACCTTTTCACCCGACCGTGCTCGCGACGGCCTGCGAGGCCGCCGACGAGCGGTTATCGTCGCTGCTCGCACGCTGGTGCGGGCTGTCAGATCGGTGGAGGTTGCGGATGGCTGCATATCGGACCGTGGTCGTGGGCACGGACGGCTCGGATTCTTCGTTCGCCGCGGTCGACCGGGCGGCGGGCGTCGCCGGGGATTCCGGAGCGACCCTGGTCATCGTGTGCGCCTACTACCCCGCCAACAAGGGCGACGTGGAGAAGGCGCAGGACGTCCTCGGCGACGAGGCGTACCAGGTCGTCGGCTCGGCGCCCGCTGAGGACACCCTCCTGTCCGCCCGCGACCGGGCGGCGAAGGCCGGCGCGAAGACCATCGAGACCGCCGCGGTCGTGGGCGACCCGGTCGACTCGCTGCGCAAGGTCGTCGCCGAGCGCTCCGCGGACCTGCTGGTGGTCGGCAACCGCGGGCTGAACACGCTCGCGGGCCGCATCCTCGGCTCCGTGCCGTCCGAAGTCGCGCGGAAGTCCGGGGTGGACGTGCTCATCGTCCACACCACCTGATGCCCGAACCCGGCGAGATCTCGCCCGACGCGCTGCAACAGCGCCTCGAACGGATCCTGCTCGGTGGAAGGCGCAAGTACACCCGGCTCGAAGTCGCCGAGAAGGCAGGCGTTCCCGAAGAACGCTCTCGGCGGCTTTGGCGTGCGCTGGGCTTCGCGACGGTCGAAGACGACGAGGTCGTCTTCACCGACGCCGACATCGAAGCGATCCGCACGGCCGATCAGCTGATGAACTCGGGGCTGATCGACCCGAGCATCGAACTGGCCGTGACGCGCGCGCTGGGCCAGCACCTTTCGCGGCTCGCGGAATGGCAGGTCCACATGCTGTGGACGATGATCACCGAGAACAAGGAGATCGGCAGCAGCGAACGCCAGATCGGGCGGCTCGTCGAACGGCTGCTGCCCGAGCTGGAGAAGGTGCAGGAGTTCGTCTGGCGCCGCCACCTCGCGGCCTACGCCGGCCGGGCGATGGCCCTGCCCGACGAGGACCTCGAAGCCAGGACCGAAGTGGTCGGGTTCGTCGACATGGTCGGCTACACACGGCTGACCAGGCAGGTCGACGAGGACGAGCTCACCGACATCCTCGATCGGTTCGAATCCGTCGCCACCGAGGTCATCGCCGATCACCACGGGCGGATCGTGAAGATGATCGGCGACGAGGTCCTGTTCGTCGCCGATTCCGCCGTCGACGGCGCCGAGATCGCCCTCGCCCTGTCCGAACGCGCCGACGCCGACGAGACCCTGCCCTCCGTGCGCGCCGGGCTGGCTTCGGGCCGGATCCTCAGCCGGTTCGGTGACGTCTACGGCTCGGTCGTGAACCTCGCCGCCCGCCTCACCTCGACCGCGCGGCCGGGCACCATCCTGGTGGACAAGGAACTCGCCACCGAACTCTCGGAATTCCCGCAGTTCGAGGTCCGCACGCGGCGGCCGGTTTCGGTGCGGGGGTACAACCGCCTGCGGCCTTCGTCTTTGCGCCGGGCACGGGAGCGGCCCGCGGGCATGTTCGCCTCTTCGCAGCAGCTCGCGGCGGAGATGCTGGGGCTGGCTGACGCCACTCCCACTCCTGCGCCCGCTCCGGACGAGGCCGAGGACGCCACCGCGGACTCGTTGCCGCCCCGGCCCAAGCGGCGCCGCCGTCGCTGATCCCCGCCTGGGAGAGCAAGGGACCTTTGCTACCACCGCCGGGCGGTCGCGAGTGGCGATTCGGGTCAGTGCCGACCTGCGGCCGGGCGATTTCGCGTGACTGGAGGGACGACACGCGTGATCAGATGGACGACACGCGTGATCAGGCGGACGGCTCTCGGCGGCCCCAGCCGCCGACGCGTGACGTCCGTTCAATCACGCGTGTCGTCCGTCTGATCACGTGTGCCGTCCGCCCGGTCACTCGAAAAGTCCCGGTTCGCTCCGCTCCGGGGGGGGAGCGAGGTCAGGCGGGCAGCACGGCGTACTGCCGCACGTAGAGGTCGGTGTAGGTGACCGGGCCGCGCGGGCCGGGGACCTTGTCCAGGTTGATGCCGGTCTCGGGGACGGCGAGGAGCTTGAAGCCGTCGAGCAGCCGGGTCGGGGCGTTCCAGAAGACGCCGGTGCCGGTGTACGCGTCGAAGAACGCGTCGGCGGCTTCGCTGCTTTCGGTCGCGATGCCGGCGGCCAGGCCCGAGGTCCGCTCGTTGGCGATCTCCGCCGCCTCGGGCAGGCCGGAGACCTTCGCGACGGTGACGGTCGCTTCGCGGTCCGAGTCGAGCGCCCATTCGTAACCGATGGCGTGCTCGTGCGGGGCGAGCGACGGCGTGACGCCGCGTTCGGCCAGCGCGCCGGAGATGCCGGGCCACACGCGGTCGTGCGCGTCTTCGTGGATCAGCAGCAGGTTCAGCCGGTTGCAGACACCGAGCCGGTCGAGGCTGTTGAAGACCAGGTCACGCACCTTGTCGGTGTCGGCCGCTTCGTCGACGTACAGCACGCCGCCGCCGTCGGCGTGGGCCAGCGTGCGGACGCCGTGGACGGCCGCCTCGGTGGCCAGCGCCCTGGTGCTGTCACCGCTGCCGCGCAGGATGACCAGCGGCACGAGCGCGGGGAAACGGACCAGCGCGGAGGCCGCTTCACGTTCGGCACGCGGCACCAGCTGGATGACGTCCGGGTCGATACCCGCCTCGGAGAGCGCGGGGGCGATCACGGTCTCACGCAGGCGCTGGGCCGAGCCGAGCGCGGCGGAACCCGTGCGGAGCACGCCACCGTTGCGCGACTTCACCAGCTGCGACGCGACGTCGACCGTGACGTTCGGGCGTGCCTCGTAGTTCGCCCCGATCACGCCGACCGGGCGGCGGCGTTCCACCAGCCGCAGCCCTCCGTCCAAAGTGGACACGTCGACGGACCGCTCCTGATGCGGCGCTCCCGCCAGGAGACGGAGCTGTTCGGCCATGCCGGTCAGCCGCTCGGGCGTGATGGTGAGCCTGTCGAGCAGGCCCGCGCTCATTCCGTCCTCGCGCGCCTTGGCGATGTCGGCCTGGTTCGCCTCGAGCACGACGCCGGCGTGCTCGACGAGCTTGTCCGCCATGGCGTTCAGCGCGGCGTCGATCGCTTCCGGGGAGGCGGCGGCCAGCGACGGTGCGGCCCGTTTCGCCGATCGAGCGCATTCCTCGACGGCCTTGGCGACCTCGTCCATCTGCTGACTCCTTCCGCGCGGAACGAGCCATCAGTCTGCCGTACCGCCCCGGTCAGGCGACGGTCGGCTCCAGCAGCCACAACCCGCCCGCGAAGAGACAGCTCACCGTCAGCACGGCCATCACCAGCACCCACAGCACCGCGGGCATCCCGGTGAGCCTGCCGAGCTGGTCGGCGTCGGAATCCCTCGCCGCACCACGGCGCCGCTTGATCTGCAGCTCGACCACCGGCCGGACGCCACCGAACAGCAGGAACCAGGTCAGCAGGTAGACGAAGATCGCCTGGAACCACGACGGCGCCACCAGCGCGACCAGCCCGAGTACCACCGAGCTGGCGATCACGGTGAACACCCCGTAGGTGTTGCGCACCATCACCAGCACACCCAGCAGCATCAGGGCCGTCACGATCAGCACGACGGTGATCAGGTCCGACGACAGCAGACCCGCGAACACCAGCCCGAGCACCGCGGCCGCCGGATAACCGGCCAGCGCGGTGAACGCCATCCCCGGCCCCTCCGGTTTGCCGCGGGAGACGGTGACGCCGGAGGTGTCCGAATGCAGCTTGATGCCCTGCAGCCGTCGTCCGACCAGTACCGCCGCCAGCGCGTGGCCTGCCTCGTGGACGAGCGTGATCAGGTTGCGGGCGATCCGCCAAGGCCTGCCCGAGAGCACCACGAGCAGCGCGAGACCACCGGTGACCAGGGTGATCGTGCCGGGCGGAGTGGACTGGGCGATGTCGGAAACCGTTTCGGCGGGAGACGAGCTCACCTCACCAGCTCACCACAGGCCGGATATGTCCTGTGTCAGGCGGTCATGGAACCCCCGATCCCCCGCGTGCGAAACTCCGGGTCGTTGCGCAGGGCGAAGGCCACCCAGCTGCGGAACGGACGCCAGACCGCGGAAAGCTCCTCCAACTCCTCTGGCGGCGCCTCCGGCAGGTCGTACGCGGCCCGCATGGCCTCCTGCAACCGTGGCTCTGCGGCGGGGAAGACGTCGGGATGCCCGGCGCCCCGGATCAGGATCAGCTGCGCCGAGAACGGGCCTATCCCCGGCAAGAGCTGCAGCCAGCGCAACGCGTCCGGCACCGGCATCGCGCGCAGATACGCGGCGTCGAGCAGACCGTCCTTCGCGGCGTTGGCCACCGCGCGCAGCCGCTCGGCCTTCACCTCCGGCAGACCGCGCCCGGCCTCGGGCCCGGCCAGCACGTCCGGCCCGGGGAACGACCTGAGGACGTGCCCGCCGACGTCCACCGGCCTGCCGAACTCCTCGGCGAGCCGCCTTTTCACGGTGGCGGCCTGCGACATCCCCGTCCGATGGCTCAGGATCGCCCAGCAGGCCGCTTCATAGGGCGAATGGAACAGCACGGGACGCAAGCCGGGATGCGCCAGCTGCAGGCGGCGCACCACCGGATCCGCCGTGCCGATCTTGGCGAAGCCGACACCGTCCACATCCACCGAGAGGATCCGCCGGACCTGGGCGCCGACCTCGACGGCGAGCCCTTCTTCGGCGAAGACCTCCACCTCGATCGTGCCGGGCGATCTCTGTCTGACGGCCGCGCCGACGTGCTCCCAGCCCGCTTCGGCGGGAAACGCGAAGCGCAGGGTGCCGGGCTCGGCGGCGGCGTCCGCGCGGCACGCGGGCGGGAAGTCGGTCAGGAAACGGATGGACTTGTCGAGATCGAACGGGCCGCGCACCGGGATGCGAAGCGTGGTCGAGGCGGTGTGCTGCAGGATCGAGCCGGTCATTTCGGGCTCCTTCGGCTGGGGAACGGCGACTCCCTCCGACGTTAGAGACGGCCACCGACAGTTTCGGGTCGCGGCGGCGGGAATGTCGCGAACGGGCCGGTCATGGCAGATTCTCGGGTGAACATCGTGAAGGGAGCAGCCGTGCCGGACCATCGCGAACGTCTGAGGAGCCTGCTGCGGCCGGGCACCACGGCCGCCGGAGCGGGCAAAGGTTTCCTTGATCTGCTGGGGGAAATCCCGCAGGCGGGGCCGCCGACCGGACTCGCGCAGCGGCTGATGCGCACCTCCGCCGTGCCGGTGATCTACGAGCGGTACTGGCGCCCGGCGCTGGGCAGGGTCGCGAAAGGACTGAACGGCCCGAGCATGGCGGACGAGGTCCGCATCGCGATCGAAGCACTCGGCCTGCGCCCTGGCCAGATCGCGCTGGACGTCGCCTGCGGCACCGGCCGGTTCACCCGCGCCTTCGGCGAGGCCGTCGGCCCGGAAGGGCTCTCCATCGGCCTCGACGGTTCGGTCACCATGCTGGAAAAGGCGCTCGCCACGCCCAATCCCGCCTCGGTGGCGTATGTACGCGCCGACGCCGTCGACCTGCCGCTCGACGATTCCACTGTGGACGCCGTCTGCTGCTTCGCCGCGCTGCACATGTTCGCCGACCCGGACGCGGCCCTGGATTCGTTCGCCCGCGTGCTGAAACCCGGCGGCTCGCTGGTGCTGCTGACCAGCGCCCGGCACGGCGGTCAGCCGATGCGGCTGGCGGACACCGTCCTCGGCAGGCTGAGCGGTCAGCGGATGTTCGACCGCGGCGAGATCGCGGGGAAACTGGCCCGGCGCGGCTTCGAGCACGTCGGCGAGCGGTACTCGGGTGTCACGCAGATCGTCACGGGCAGGCTAGGAGTTAACATCCGGAAATGATCCGCTCTGAGCACGCTTCGCCGATTCCTCCCGACGACAGCTACCTCCGTTCGCTGGTCGAAGCGACCGCGGACGCCGTCGCCGCGGCCGAACCGCTCGGGTCGCCCCATGACGGCGCGGACGCCGCCACACGGGACGCCGTCAGCACCGGGATCCACGCGCTCGAGGCGGACTTGGTGGGGTTGAGCCAAGACCTGCACGCTCATCCCGAAGAGGGTTTCGCCGAGCACCGCTCGGTCCGTGCGCTCGCCGACCTGCTCCGGCGGCACGGCCACGAGGTGACGATCGGCGCGGGCGGGCTGGACACCGCCCTGGTCGCGACCACCCCCGGCAGCGGCCCGCATATCGCGATCCTCTCCGAGTACGACGCCCTCCCCGGGCTCGGCCACGGCTGCGGGCACAACGTCATCTGCACCGCCGGCGCGGGCGGTTTCCTCGGCGCGGCGGCGGTCGCCGAACGGCTGGGCGGCCGGGTCTCGCTGATCGGCACGCCGGCGGAGGAAGGCGGTGGCGGCAAGGAGACCATGGCCCGCGCCGGCGTTTTCGACGACGTCGACGCCGTGCTCATGCTGCACCCGTTCAGCCACGACATCGCCATGCATCCCTTCCTCGGCAGGCGGCAGCTGGAGATGGTGTTCCACGGTGTCGGCGCCCACGCGTCGGCTCAGCCGTTCATGGGCCGCAACGCACTCGACGCCGCCGTCGCCGCGTACCAGGGTGTCGCGGCACTTCGGCAGCATCTGCCCTCCAGTGATCGCGTGCACGGCCTCTTCACCGACGGCGGCGCGCGGCCGAACGTCGTCCCCGAACGCGCGGCGCTGCTGTTCTATCTCCGGTCCGCGCAACCGGACACGCTGCGCGACCTCGCCGAGCGGGTTTCGGCGATCGCGCGCGGCGCGGCGGAGATGACCGGTTGCGGAGTCGAACTGCGGTGGGACGCCCAGCCCGCGTATCTGCCGATCCGGTTCAACACCACCCTCGCCGGACGCTGGTCGGTGCATCAGGTCGACGCCGGCCGCAAACCGCTGCCGCCCGGGATCGTGCCCGAATTCCTCACCGGCTCGACCGACCTCGGCAACCTCTCCTACCGGATGCCCGCGATCCACCCGATGATCGCCATCGCCGGGCCGACGACCGCCTTGCACACCAAGGAGTTCGCGGCCGCGGCCGGTTCGCCCGACGGCGATCGCGCGGTCGTCGACGGCGCGCTGGGGCTGGCGCTGACCGCCGTCGACTATCTGGCCGACGCGAAACTCCGCGCCGCGGTGCACGAGGAGTTCGAGGCGTCGGGCGGGGCCTTGGACGTACCGGCGTTCTTCGACTGACCGCTCGAAGTGCTCCTTCCCGCTGAGAGCGCATGGGGGGAGTTCTCAGGTGATTCTTCTCAGGAAAGCACAGGGGTATTCCACAGGCGGCTCACAAGTACGGGCGCGAATCTTGTTCCATGACCGAGAACGAGAGTCGGCCAGGCCCCGCCTCAACCGGTGGGCACCAGCCGCCGCACCAGCAGCAGTACCCCGGTTACACCCCTTGGCAGGCCGCGCCGAATCCGCTCTTCACGCCGCAGCCCGCACCTCGCAAGAAGGGCGGCCGCGTCGCCGTCCTCGTGAGTGCGACGGCGCTCGCCGCCGCACTCGTCGGCGGGGTCGGCGGAGCGGCGATCATGGGGATCGGCTCCGCGTCCTCGGCGTCGGGCACGGGTTCGTCCGCGGTCGCCAACGGGCAACTGGTCGGGAACAACACTTCGGGTGACGTCAGCGCGGTCGCCGCGAAGGTGACGCCGAGCGTCGTCCAGGTGAACGTGACCACCGCGCAGGGTGAGGCCGTCGGCTCCGGCGTCATCCTGACGGCGGACGGCCGCATCCTCACCAACGCCCACGTCGTGGCGGACGCCGAGGGCGACGTGACCGTCACGCTGTCCGACGGCAAGCAGTACAAGGCGAGCGTGGTCGGCGCCGACACGAAGGCCGACATCGCCGTGCTCCAGGCGAAGGACGCGAGCGGGCTGACACCGGCTTCGCTCGGCGATTCCAGCAAGCTCGCCGTCGGCCAGCAGGTCGTCGCGATCGGCTCCCCCGGCGGCCTGCAGAACACCGTGACCACCGGCATCGTGAGCGCGCTGAACCGCAAGCTCGACGAGCTCAGCAGCGGCCAGGAGCGGCGCTCGCCCTACAGCAGGACCACGAACGAAGCCGGGCCGAGCTACACCGCGATCCAGACCGACGCCCCGATCAACCAGGGCAACTCGGGCGGGGCGCTGGTGGACGCGCAAGGCAACGTCATCGGGATCAACTCGGCGCTGTACAACCCGGCCTCGACGGGCAGCATCGGCATCGGGTTCGCGATCCCCATCAACGACGCGAAGAAGATCGTCGAGCAGATCGTCGGCTGACCCCGCCGTCTGGACCGCTGTCAGGGGGCGGCCCAGCAGGCACAGTCCGTGAAGGCCTCCTTGCACAAGGAGGCCTTCACGGCGTTCAGAGTTCGTACGTGAGGGTGAAGGTGTGGTTGCCGTCGTCGTCCTTGACGATTCCCGCCGTTCCGGTGATGCCTGCCAGCTCACCGTGGCCGGAGCCCGGCAAGACGATCAGGTGGTGCCCGTTCTCCCCCGCCGAGTGATGCAGGACGAAGCCGCCCTTGCGCCCGTCGACAGTGACGGCAAGCCGCTCGAAGGCGACGTACGCCGACGACGTCTCGTTCACCGCCGTGAGCATCTCGACGGCGCTGGTGCCTTCGACGTCGCCGGTGAACGTCTTGGTCAGCAGCACCCGTGAGAACTCGGTGCCTTCGGCCTTCTCGGTGGCTTTCGGATCCCAGCCGTCCACGGTGAACGACGCTGTCGCGGTGTTGGTCATACCGCCGAGCCTGCCGGGCATACCTGACAGATCGCGTCAGGTATTCCTCACCGCCGCCGGTTCCCGAACAGGCCGCGCGTGATCTCCCGGCCGAGCGCGCTCGCCGCCGAACGGAGGAACGACTTCACCGCCGGGTTCTTCATCGCCTGCTCGACCATGCCGGGGCCCTCCTTCTCCGGTTTCGGAGCCGGTGTCGCCTCCGGAGCGGCCTCGGAGGCGGGCGGTGCGGCCACCTTCGCGGCGAGCTTCTCGTAGGCCGACTCACGGTCGATCGTCTCGGAGTACTTCGCGTGCAGATCCGAAGACGACGTCGCCGCGGAGATGGCTTCGGCACCGATGGAGCCCATCTTGGACCGCGGTGCGCGCAGCCGGGTCCACGCGACCGGCGTCGGGGCGCCCCGTTCGGAAAGGACGGTGACGATCGCTTCGCCGATGCCGAGGGACGTCAGCGCCGAGTCCAGCTCGTAGTGCTTCGTCTTCGGGTACGTCTTCACCGTCTTCGTCAGCGCCGCCTGGTCCTCGGGCGTGAACGCGCGCAACGCGTGCTGCACGCGCGCGCCCAGCTGGGACAGGACGTTGTTCGGGATGTCCGTCGGAAGCTGGGTGCAGAAGAACACGCCGACACCCTTCGACCGGATCAGCTTCACGGTCTGCTCGATCCGCTCCAGGAACGCCTTCGACGCGTCGTTGAACAGCAGATGCGCCTCGTCGAAGAAGAACACCAGCTTCGGCTTGTCGAGGTCGCCCTCTTCGGGCAGCTCCTCGAACAACTCGGCCAGCAGCCACATGAGGAACGTCGAGAACAGCGCGGGCTTCGACTGGAGGTTGTCCAGTTCGAGCAAGGTCACCATCGCCTTGCCGCCGTCCTCGCGCATCAGGTCGTGGACGTCCAGCTCGGGCTCGCCGAAGAAGTCCTCGCCGCCCTGAGCCTCCAGATTGGACAGCGCGCGGAGGATCACCCCGGCCGTCGCGGCCGAGACGCCGCCGATGCCCTTGAGGTCCTCCTTGCCCTCGTCACTCGTCAGGTGCGTGATGACCGAGCGGAGGTCCTTCGTGTCCAGCAGCGCCAGCCCGCGCTGATCGGCCCAGTGGAAGATCAGGCCGAGCGTCGACTCCTGCGTTTCGTTGAGCCCCAGCACCTTCGACAGCAGGATCGGGCCGAAACTCGTGATCGTCGCCCGGATCGGCGATCCCTTGCCGCCCGTGCCCAGCGACAGGAACTGCACGGGGAACGCGGCGGGCTCCCAGGAGTCGCCCAGTTCTTCCGCGCGTTTGGCGATCTTGTCGTTGCTTTCGCCCTGCGCGGCGAGTCCCGACAGGTCACCCTTCACGTCCGCCAGCACCACCGGCACTCCCGCGGCGGAGAGCTGCTCGGCGATCAGCTGCAAGGTCTTCGTCTTGCCGGTACCGGTCGCGCCCGCGACCAGCCCGTGCCGGTTCAGCGTCGCCAGCGGCAGGCGGACCGCCGCGCCGGCGTCGGCCTTGCCGTCGATCACGACGGCGCCGAGCTCCACCGCCGCCCCGTCGCTCACATAACCCTGCGCGATCTCCTGGGCTGGACCCTGTTCGGCCACTGTCGCTCCCCGATCTGTGACATGACTCACCTGAGGATGCACACGGTGCCAGCAACGCGCCCAACCCGCACGTCGCGCGTCACGAATCCCCGGGTCGGGTTAGGGTTTCGGGGTGAACGACCGCCTAGTCTGGATCGACTGCGAGATGACGGGGCTCGACCTCGGCAAGGACGCGTTGATCGAAATTGCCGCGCTGGTGACCGACGCCGAGCTCAACGTCCTCGGTGAAGGCGTCGACATCGTCATCCACGCCGACGACGAAGCCCTCGACGGGATGCCGGAGGTCGTCCGCGAAATGCACGCCCGCTCCGGCCTCACCGAAGAGGTCCGGCGCTCCACGGTCACCATGGAAGAAGCCGAGCAGCGCGTGCTCGAATACGTCCGCGCGCACGTGCCCGAGGCCAACGTCGCCCCGCTCGCCGGCAACTCCATCGCCACCGACCGCGGCTTCATCACCCGCGACATGCCCCTGCTCGACACGCACCTGCACTACCGCATGGTCGACGTCTCGTCGGTGAAGGAACTCGTCCGGCGCTGGTACCCGCGGATCTACTACGCCAAGCCCGAGAAGGGCCTCGCGCACCGCGCGCTCGCCGACATCAAGGAATCCATCGGCGAGCTCGACTACTACCGTCGCGTCGCCTTCGTCCCGCAGCCCGGCCCGACCACCGAACAGGCCAAGGCCGCGGCCGCTGAAGTGCAGGAACGCCACGAACGGTAACCCGTTGCGAGCCCCCGAAACGGGCACGCTAATATAGTGCGGCCGAGGTGATGGGGGGTTCCCCGAGCCCGGCGATGGTGGGCGTAGCTCAGCTGGTAGAGCACCTGGTTGTGGTCCAGGAGGTCGCGGGTTCGAAACCCGTCGCTCACCCCATCGACCCCAGTTCGGCCGGTTATCCCGGCAGGCTGGGGTTTCGCTTTTTTCGGGGTATCGGTAACACGGCGTGGCGCTCGCGCGAGTCCAGGAAGGAACTCGCGCGGAGGATGCCATGAGACGCTGGCTGGTCTTGGGAGTCTTCGTGGCGGCCGGAGCCTGCACGACGTCTCCACCGAACCAGGTGCCCGCACCGGCGATCACGTCGACACCGGTCACGACCGTGACGGCGACGCCGTCCACCTCGGTGCCACCGCCGGTGACCGTGACAGTGACACCGCCACCGGCGCGGACCTCCGCCAAGAAGTCACCGTGGCGATGCGAACCGGGTTACCCGAACTGCACGAAAGCCCAGTCGCGGAAGTACCTCGCCGAACTCGAGTACCAGAAGTGCCTCCGTGATCCGGAGAAGATCTGGGACACCGGCACCCAGAAGTGCCGCTACAAGACCAGCGGCGAGGTGCAGTGGGAGCACTTCTACGGCACCCTGCCGCCCGGAACGCCATGAGGGGTCCTGTCCGGACGAAATCCGTCCAGACAGGACCCCTCATGAAGAACAGGTCAGTTCCGGTCGCCGCCGGTCTTCCAGTCGTCCCACGACATCTGCCACACCGACCAGCCGTCGGTCGGCTCCAGCACCTGCGGGCCCGAGTTGGTGACGGTGATGATGTCGCCCTTCTTCGAAGTGTCCATCAGCCACTTAGCGTTCTCGGTCGACAGGTTGATGCAGCCGTGGCTCACGTTCCGCTTGCCCTGCGATCCGACCGACCACGGCGCCGAGTGGTAGAAGATGCCACTGTTCGACATGCGCACCGCGTACTTCACGAACGTCCGGTAGCCGGCCTTGCTGTCCGTCGGGACGCCGTACGTGCTGGAGTCCATCGTGTACCCGTTGTGCTCGCTCATCACCGTGTAGGTCCCGGCCGGGGTGCTGCTCGACGGCTTGCCCATGGAGATCGGCATCTGCTTGACCTCCTGGTCGTTCACGACGACCTTCATCTGGTGCGTGCCGCCGTCCGCGGTGGCGACCAGCTTGTCGCCGACGACCACCTTGGCGGGCTTGTCCTCGCGGCCGAAGGTGTTGTTGCCGAGGTTCTTGCCGTAGATCGCGGCGTTGACCGAGATCTTCGTGCCCGCCTTGAAGTACTCCTTGGGCCGCCACATCACGGTCTTCTCGCCGAACCAGTGGAACGCGCCCTCGGTCGGCGGCTCGGTGACGATCTTCAGTGTCTTCTCGGTCGCGGCCTTGTCCGGCACGTTGCCGGTGAAGGTGAAGATCAACGGCAGGCCGACGCCGACCGTCTCCCCCTCGACGAGGTTGATCGAGACACCGATCTGGCGGCCGGGCTTGGCCGTGGAGAACGTCGAGGTCGCGGTGACCGGCTTGCCGTCGGTCCCGGTCGCGGCCGCGGTGACGGTGTACGTCTTGCCGTAACCGAGCGGCTCCGCCGACTCCCAGCCCGAACCGTCTTCCTTGGGCTTGCCCGCGACGACCTTGCCGTCGGCGCCGGTCAGTTTGACCTCGCCCACCTTGCCGTCGGCGACGGCCACCGTGACCGGCTCGCCGGGTGCCACGTTCGCCGCACCCTGCGCCGGGGTCAGCGTCATCACGGCGGGCTTCGGCTCCGGCGCGGGCGCTCCGCTCTGCTGCGAACCCCCGGGGGCTCCACCCGGCGACGGCGATTCACCCGACGGTGTACTGGTGCACGCGGCCAGAGTGAGCCCGGCCACCAAAGCCACCAAAACCACCCGCGACCGCCCCGTCGCTCCCCAGACCCTCATGCACACCGCCCGTTTCGCGTGGTACCAACCCCTACGTCTGGCTATAGTCTGCCTGACCGGCCGCAACGCTCGCGGCCGGATGGCCGAATACGTCCCGGCCCGGCGTAAGGGGACCCCCCTGAAACGGGCCCCAGCAACCCTGTGTTAATGTTTTCCACGTCGCCGAGGGGAACACCAAAGCGGCGGAACAACCAGGCGCCATTAGCTCAATTGGCAGAGCAGCTGGCTCTTAACCAGCGGGTTCGGGGTTCGAGTCCCTGATGGCGCACACTCATACCCCACGTTTTCGGTTTCGATGACGTGGGGTTTTGTGTTATGCGGACGCATTTCTTCCACTTCCTTACTGTCCATTGTGGCCTGATCCGTGCCCGAGACGAGCCCGAGCTGTCGGGCGGGGCTCCTGGGGACGAGTTGGCCTCGGCCACGCCGTGCCGGAGGTCGTGCAGCCGAAAGGGCAGCAGCCCCGACTTGGCGGACGATCTCGTAGAACCGTTCGGTGACGTGCTGACTGGCCGGTCTCCCACCCGTACTGCACGATCTGATTCGCCACTTCCAGCGACGCAGCATCCAGCAGGGCGGACTGGTGACGACACAATCCGCCGACCGATCCGATACCCCGGCCAGGGGCGACGCGGCATCGCCGGTCGGCGACTGCGCACTGAGCCGACGCTGTCGGTGGGAGCCGATTGACTAGCCGCATGTTCGAAACCCCCGACGAGCGTCACAGCCTCCAAGTCCTGCTCGACACGTCTTTGGCCGATTCGAACAGCCACCTCAAATCGATCATCCGGCCAGGTAAGACCACCTTGGACGCCGAGCAGGTCGTCCGGATCTGCCACGGCATGTGCACCCTGGCCATCGCCACGGTCACCCGGCGCGGTGAGCCACACATCATCGGCGCTGACGGGCACTCCTGCACGGCCGCTGGATCGTCGGCGCCCACCGGCAGGCCGCTAAACCCCGCCATCTCGCGGCGCAGCCCGGAATCAGCGCGACCTTCATGCGCGGCGAGCAGCTCGGCATCTTCACGCACGGACACGCCGTTCCGCTGACCCCGAGGGGGACGAGCAGCGATCCGACTTGGCCGGCGATCCGCGACCACCTCGTCAACCACTACGACGGCGACAGCGATGACCCGTTCTGGGACGAGAACGTCTGGTATCGCATCGACCCCAGCTGGATGGTCGCCTACAGCACCGACCCCGTCGGGCTGCTCGACCAACAACCGTCAGTCTGAAGAGAGCTCGCGCGGGCCCACCTCAGGCCGTCACTCCGGAGCCAGTCGAGGTCGACAAAACCCGGCACACGCGAGCACGAGCCACGCCCGAAAGGTCCGAAACAGTCCGACACTCCCCGACACGACAGACCCGCCACGACCAGACGCAAGGCCTTGTCCGGCATCACTCGGCACCATCCGACATGGCAAGGCTCCGAACCTTAACCAGCGGGTTCGGGGTTCGAGTCGGTAATGTAGGGCCACGCGCTATAACGACTCGACACGATCGGTTCCCGGCCACAGCGGTCACCCCAGAGCCGTCCTGACCACCAGCTGATCCCGACCCGACTTCAGCGGCCCTCCAGCAGATTCAAAGCCCGTTCGATCGGCTCCAGTTTGGGGTTGCCCTCCCCGAACGTCTCGATCGCCCGACTCCGCAGCTCGGTCAGGGTGAGGGCCGCGGCCGCTCCGTCACCGCTGTCGCGCTCGAAGATGGACTGCCGGATGGCCTCCGCGATGTCGGCTTCGGTGAGAAAGTCGCGCCGCCCTCGCGCGCGGAATGGGCGCACGGAGGTCGAGCGGCGAACGGCGGCCGCTTCCGGTGGGCGGACAGCTTCTGGAGTGCGGTAAGGGATCGTCACGTCGGGCAGAGACACCGGGTTGGGTTCAGGCGCGCCGACGGTCGGCAAATGAGGACGCAATACCTCAAGCACCGTCTCGATCCCGGGCCGGTCTTCCATCTTCTTCTCCAGCAGGGCCAAGGTCAGGTCCGCCAGGCCCGAATCAACGTCGGCGACGAAGCTTGACGGCGACGCCGGGCGGTCGTCCAGGTGTTGCTTTTCGATCGTCTTCTTGCCGTCCTCGACGAACGGAGGCCGTCCTGTCAGCAGGTGGTAGAACACGCAACCCAGGCTGTACAGGTCCGATTGTTCGACCGGCTCGGCTCCCAGGAAGCGTTCCGGCGCCGAATAGTCGTCGGTCCCGACGAAGTTCCTCGTGTACCTCGACGTGTCCTTGTTCATCGGCAGCGCGATCCCGAAGTCGATCACGTAGACGACGCCGTTGTCACCGACCAAGAGGTTGTCGGGTTTCAGGTCGCGGTGGACGATTCCAGTCGAGTGACAAGCGGCGAGTGTCGTCGCGACAGACGAGCCGATCGCGGCGAACTCCGCGAGTCGGGGCACCGTGTTCTGGCGATACTTGGTCAGCTTGTCCCCATGGATGTAGGTCATCGCCAGGTACGGGACAGAACCATACTCGCCCCGATCGATCACCGCCGGGATGTTGAAGTGCTCAAGCTCGTTCAAGAGCCTGCCTTCTCTGTCGAATCGGCCCATGATTCGCCGTCGAACTTCGAAATCCAAATCAACCGTCGCCGACAATTGCGGAATCTTGACAATTACCTGCTTGCGCGTTTCCAGATCAAGCGCGCGGTACGCGACGCCCATCCCCCCTGCGCCCTTCTGTTCGACCACTTGGAAACGCTGCCCGAGCACCACGCCGCACATAAGGCTCGTCCCAGGATTGTCAGCCATACCCGTCATGCGCGGGAGGCTACCCGGACAGGGTTATCGCCCCCTGCGCGACCGTTCCGATTTCCCGGCAATTAAGATTCTTGCGGAGCACGAAGGGGTGCGGAACCGGACAAGAACGGGACGGCGTGACAAATTCTGGACAGATTGTGCGGGTTGGTGCGTCCGACACCGGCTCGGCGGGTTGCCCTCGCGCGCTGGCGCACAAAGCCCGGCGCCGCGCGGAGATCCGGAGGTCGACTTGGACCGACTTCACTTTGGGCCCGCTCATGGCCGCGGTGGACCTCTCGGAATTCGGCGGCCAGGACGACGCGGCGGTGATCGACGAACTGGCGCGGACTCGGGGAGCGTTCGAGACCGGCCGGCCACCGGCGCATCCAGGACTGGTGGCTTGGTCGATCGAGGCGTTCCGCAACTACCGCGCGGCATGGCAGGCGCATCAGGACGCCATGAACACGCTGTGCCCGATTCCGGTGCGATTCCCGTGGAAGATCTCCCATCGCCGGGATCCGGTGGACGAACGTGGAGTGCAACGGTACGAGCAGACTTGCTGGGGACGCCGATATCGGTCCGAGGACGACTCGATCCGGGAAATGTGGCTGATGGGCTTGACCGCTCCGGCGGAACGGCCCGAGATCGTCACCACCGCGGCAGCCAACGTGGCCACGTTCGGCGGGGGGACCGCCCCTGATCGAGTGCGCGTCGTCCTGTTCGGCGCCAGGTCACCTGTCGCGGTGCCGGTTCTCGACTGGTCCTCCGCTCAAGTCCGTCAACAGGCACAGGATCTCATCGTGCCGAGGCTCCTCGAGATCGTCGACGGGACTGCGAGGCGAGCAGGCCGCAACTGCGCCGAATGCCCCGACACACCCGCCTGTGCCGCTCTACCGTCGGCGCAACTCCTGCCGAAAGTTCCTCCTGTGCCCGGCCCGCGGCGGACACTGTCGGTCACTGACTTGCGTTACCACCAGGGCTGCCCGGCGCGCTACCACCTGCAAAGGCAGCTGAAACTCCGCGACATCGGCCTTGTCGAAGGCCAGCCGATCCAAATCGGTCGCGCGGTCGACGCCACCTTGCGGATACGGCACACCGGCCACCCCAGCCGATGCAGGCCCGACGACCCGGCGGGCGAAGAGGTCGCCGCGCTCCCGGAGGACAGCCAGCGAACTGCGGTGGAGATGCTGGCACAGCACGCGGCGTTGTGCCCCTTCCCCGATGTCGAAGAAGTCCGTGGTGAGCAGGACCGGTTCGTGGTCGCCCATGACAGGAGCCTGGATGTGGTCTTCGGTGGCACGCCGGATCTCCTGTACCGACGAGCCGGCGGGTGGGTGTGGAGGGAGACGAAAACGTCACGTCGCAGGCTGAGGCGCGACCGGCCTTTGCTGCGCCAGGTCCCCCAGCTGGCACTGGCGATCCTGATCCTGTCCGCCGGGGCACCGGAACGGTCCTTGGGCAGATCCCGGGTCGAACTGGAACACCTGCGATCCGACGGGTGCGCTCTCGAAGAGCTGGACCCCGCCAGCCCGGCCATCGTGGCGGAAGCCCGGGAAGTCGTCGGAGACCTGGTGAGGCCGTTGCTTGGCGACACCATGTACGCCCCGAACCCCGGCGGCAGCTGTGCGGGTTGCGAGGTCCGCCGGTGGTGCTCGCCGGGTGTCGAGTACCTGACCGCGGGCGGGCGAGCCAAGCCGTGACCACCCTCGGAGAGGAGGAGCGGCTGCTCGGCGCGGTCGCCACAGCCCTCGTGACCTTGGATGAGCTGCGCGATCTGACCGCCTTCCGGATGCCATATCCGGCGAACGTCCAAAGCGCCTTGGACCGGCTGGCCCTGCATTGCCTGCGCCGGGGCGCTCGCCCACCGTCCTCGGTGCCGGGGCTGGTCCGCTGGGGTTACCAGCGTCCGCTGGGATCCTGGCCCTTGGTGCTCCCCACGGACGTTTATCCCGAGAACGGCTTTCTGGTCGACGAACTTTCAGGCGTGCCGACCGCGCTGTGCCACGAGATCGCTCTCTGCGCGGAGGCGGCCAATCCGTTCCTGGAAGTGTCACGCCAAGTCGCGGAGATGGCGGCGTTCGCGGCGGAACGCGGACGAACGTCGGCGTACGTCGCCATGCGGAACCTGCTGGCGGCTCACCCGGTCCTCACGAACGAGCGGTTCAACGAGGTGCGATTCGCTCCCGGAATTCGCGCTCTCGACGAGTATTTGGCCAAGTTCTACGCCGAGGCAGGCCCCGGTTTCACTACTGACACGGGGATTCATGCTTGCAAGGGCTGTGATGGCCTCCTGTTACCCATCGGCGAGAAAGACTGGTGGTGCGAGCGGGAGGAGTGCGCGACCGAGGGCATCACTTCCGATGAGCGTTGGGATCACGACGTTCAGATCCTCGTTCAGGGGGATCGCCAGCACCGGCAGTTCGTCTCCGGTCCCGGCAAGGCGGTCCGGCGTCTCGGCGGCGAAATGACACGGGCCGGGGCCCAGGTCGAGTACTGGCCGCTGACCGGTACCGGCGATCTGCGGGTAGCCGTGCCCGGCGGGGAGACCAGGACCGTGCGGATCGTCGATTGGCACAGCCCGGCGCTGCTCGGCCGGGCGATCGCGGCGTCGGTCGCGAGCACCGGCGCCGACCTCGTGTGCTGGGTCGTCGCCCGGTATCGGATCGACGCCGATCCCGGCTACCAGCGGATCGCCATTGAACACGCGAAGTCGTCCCGAATCTTCTCCGAGGACGAGTTCGCCGAAACGATCCGGCAGGAGGCGGACGGTCATGCGTAGCAAGAAGTGGTACGCCGATCTCACCGAGGAGCTCGGACAGACCACCTTGAAGCTGCCCCTGGAAGTGCTCTGCCCGGTCGAACTGGGCCTGACCCTGTTGTCGCGCCTCGACAAAGCGCAGCCGCCAACGTCGGTCTGGCCACTCCTCGGTGGCTACCCGTTCGCCAAGGAGAGCGGGCTGGCGGACGACCCGGCGCAAGTCTGGATGATCACCTGCGTCCGGCACCGCCTCTGGCCGCTGCGCAGGCCGGAGTCCTGGCTCCAAGCCCTTCGTGACTACCAGGAGGTGCACTCCGATCTGCGCGCGTTCCGGATCGCGGGGGATTTCGGCTCCTTCGAATGGACCGGGACGACCACCCTGACAACACGTTTCCCGGTGTACGAAAAGGCCCTGAACACTCTTCCGGACTTCGTCGCCAGCAGGCCCGCGCCGGCGAAAGCGGGCAGCTACTTCTACTACGACCGTGATGAACGCGTCGAGGTGGAGATCCCAGCCGACATCGCGGACCGCGCGCGCGACGTGCCGGGACACGACCTCACGTCCCGCACGGTGACGAATGGAGAGCCCCTCGACATAACTTGGGCGGCGCTGGGCGAGACCGCCCGGTGGATGGACACGCACGCCCCCGAGGGCGAACGAGCGAACTGGCAGACCAGTATCGAATCAACGCGACTGCTCGTCCGCGACGTCCACGGACACGATTTCGTCGAAGGCGACGGACTGCGGCTCGACGGGCTCCTCCACGCGGTCGGGGTCGTCGGGGTCGGAAAGAGCACCCTCATGAAGGTGCTCGCGGTCTGGGCGGCGCAACGGGACAAGCCACTGCGGATCACGCTCGTGGTCGGCGACGTCGCGGAACAGCTCGCCACGGCCCGGGAGCTGCGAAGCTTCTTGGACGACGGGATGGTGGTGCCGATCATCGGTTCATCCAACCGCGAGCAGCACGTCGAGGGACTGCACCGACGGCTCGCCTCGAATGGCCATGTGCGGTTCGCCGGGCACCACGAGGACGAGGGGTTCGCCGACCTCGGCACGGCTTGCCCCCTCGATGCGTTACGGGCGGCGGAAACGCCGGTGCGTTCGGTCGACGCGCCGTGCACACGGCTCTACGCCGCGGACAGCCAGGTCGCCGACAGGAAGCGCCCGAGTCCATCGAGCTGTCCCCTGTGGCACGAATGCCCGCGACACGTGAACGCCCGCGACCAGGTCGGCGCACGGGTGTGGGTCGCCAACATGGCGTCGCTCGTGGCCAGCCCTCTCCAGGCACACGTGGGCGGAGTGCGCCTGCGCCAGCTCGAACTGGCCTGTCTGCGCAGCGACCTCGTCGTCATCGACGAAGCGGACCGGGTGATGATGAACCTCGACATGGTGTTCGCGCCGACCGCCACACTCGTCTCCCGCGAACCTCATTCGTGGCTGGACACCTTGTACAGGCACAACATCCTCGAACTCTCCCGGGCCGGGCGCCTCCAGTTGTCCGACCGATACGTGCGGAACTGGGAGGTCGCCCTCTCCGTCGTTTCCGGCGCTACGAACCAGCTCTACTCGATGCTGATCTCGGATCAAGGCCTCCGGGATTGGGTGGGAATCGAGTACTTCAACTCCTGGACGTTGCAGGGAAAGCTCCTGAAAGAGCTGTACCGACCCGGAACCGCCGGGCCTGATGACGAGGACGACGAAGAAATCCCGGCGGCCGAACCAGGGGTCTCCCACGCCGAAGCCGCGAAAGTGTTCGACCAGTTCCGCGACGACCCGTTGGGAGACAACGGCCCCTACGAAACTCTCGCCGACCGGTTGGCCGCGACGACGCAAGACCTGCTGCACACCCTGAACCGCAAGGCCGTCGCTCATCGACTGGCCGCGGTGATCGGCGAGCTACAGGTGCTCGGCACGCCGGAAAGGCCGGGTCACGTGGCCGAAACCGACCCTCAGGTGCGCAAGCTGGAGTTCGTCCTGCTGCTGTCGGCGTTGCACCACCGGCTGGACCGCCTGACGCACCTCTGGCCACTCGTCGAAGACGCGATGCGGTTGGACGCCAAGGACAACGAGCTGATCCGCCGCCCACCGATGGACTACCTGCCGCTCGTACCCGAGTCGCCGATGGGCAACGTGCTGGGTTTCCAGTATGTCGTCGACGATGGTGCCGGCAACCGCGACGGGGTGACCGGGACGCTGCGTTTCTTCCGGTGTACCGGTGTCGGGCGGGAACTGCTGCTCTCCCTGCCGTCGCTCGGCGTGGACACCACCACCGGTCGCGGCGGGCCGCACGTGCTGCTGCTTTCGGGAACCAGCTGGGCCGGGACGTCCACCCGCGCGCATGTGGTCGCACCTGTCGGCGCGGTCCTGCGGCCCTCGCTCGAGGCCGAGGAACGTGTGCAGGAAACCGTTTTCAAGATGCGGTTCTTCCACGACTCCGACGGGAACCCCATCAGCCTGTCGGGTCGGCCGCCCACGATCAGGTCGTCGCTGCTGCGCTCGCTCGTGGACAAGCTCGGCAAGCCCGGCCCGAGCGGCATTTCGCCGCTGGAAGAGGAGATCCGGGCTGTCGGGAATCCGAACCGGCAGCGTGCGCTGCTCCTCGTCGGGAACTACCAGGACGCCCGCGACGTGGCGGATCAACTGGACGCGATGCCCGGGTGGCACGGTCACGTCAAGGCGCTCGTCCGGGACAACACCGATCTTGACGACGCGGTCGCCGACGGGACCGACGACCTCGACCGCGCCGGGGTCGTCCGTCGCGGGAACGCGGGTCTCTTCGCCAACGACGCCATGGCTCGAGTGCTCGTCGCACCGATGCTCGCCATCGAGCGCGGGTACAACATCTTGAACCGGGACAACGACGCCGCGCTCGGGGTGGCCCTACTGCTCACCCGGCCTCATCCGGTGCCGACCGACATCGGGCTCTCCGTGCTCGCCATCAACGACTGGGAGAGCCGCTACACGCGAGGCCTGCCCACGGCCGAGGACGCCGATCCGGCTTCCTTCGCCGCCCTCGTGGCCTCCCACGACACGCTCGACTCAGCCGGCCGGGCGTTCCGAGCCCTCGCACGCAGCAAGTGGGGTCGGCTTCTGATCCGCAAGTACGCGTATTCGGCGCTGAGCAACGACGAACAGCGCTCGTTCGCCTGGGACCAGCTGGTCGTGCTCTGGCAGGTGATCGGCAGGCTCGTCCGGGGCGGAGTCGCCGCCCGGGTCGTCTTCGTCGACGCGAAGTTCGACCTCGCGACTGCCGAAGCGCAGTCGCCGAACGCGCAGAAACACGCTCGGCGGAGGCGGCGCGACCACGCCCGGTCAAGCCTGCTCCACGGCATCCGGGACGCCCTGCGCCCGTACTTCGAACCTCGCCCGGACGACGACCCGGTCGCTCCGGCGGACATGCGGCTCGCCGAGCTTTTGTACAAACCCGTTTACCTGGCGCTCTGCCGGATGCTCGACCAGGTCGAACCTGTCGACCTGGACGGCCCAGACCTTCTCTCCAGGAGGACATGACCTTGGCTCCGCGCTACACGGCGATCCGCCGGGCGGCTTATGAACCCGTCACGGACGGAGACGGGCTCACCGCGGACTTCCACACCTTGCAGTTCCCCGAGACCCTCGCCGCCCGCGTACTCGACCTGGTCAATCTCGAACGGACGGACAGGGCCCGATTGCAGGCACCGCCGACACGGCGGCTGGATTCACTGCTCCAGGCCCTGGATGTGCGTCTCGGGGTGTTGCCGCGCCCGGTCTCGGCGGGTGAGGGGCCGCGGACCTGGCTGTACTGTCCGGAAGACGCGGGGAATCCACTGCCGGTCCCGATCCTGCTGCGGCTGCTGGAGTTCTGGATCGAGGAGCTCGGCTCGGATCATCCCGACGAGGCGAACCGGGTCTGTGACGCGCTACTCGCCGAAGCCCCCGTGTGGCAGCAGAAGAGGATCTCGCTGACGCGATGCGGCGTCAGCGAAGGAGGTACCGCGCGGCCGGACGGCCCCCAATACCTGCTGACGACGCAGCACTTCGCCCGCCGGATCCAGGAGCTCGAGCCGTACGACTCCGGCGAGCAGGCACTGCGTTTTCGGTCTGTCGCGCGGCGGTCGCGTCAGCAGGGGGCGGAGCTCATGTCCCAGCCGCTCTTCCACGACGACAAGCACGGAAGGTGGTGGTTTTCGGTCGTCGCCACCGTCACTCTCCACACGGTGCCGTTCCATCCCCGGCCACGCGTTCACCTGCACTTCGGGGTGCGCCGCTGGGCCACCCACCCCGACCCGAAGACCGGGCTGGTGCGGTTGGGATACCGCCGGGCCAGTGCCGTCTACCTGCGTCCGGTCGCGCCGTGGCTGCCTGGTGTTCCCGTTAGCGAACGCTACAGCGTGGCGCACGTGGCCAAGCGCGACGAAAACTTCGTATGGCGACAGGGGGATCTCGCGAAGCTGATGGAGCGGCTCGCTCTCGGCACCAGGCCGTTTCCGGATCCTGCCGGACTCCTCAGCGACCCTGAGCGGTGGTTCAAAGGCGAACGAGGCGTCGATGCGCTGATCGCGTACAGCTCGCCCATGGGTGAGCACGGCGTGGGCGCGGGTTTCATGTCCCACGAGCGCTCGCGTCTTGTCGAGTGGGCCGAGCAGGCTCTGCTGCCGGATCTGGCAAGGGTCGCCGACCTCACCCGGTCGGGGCTACCCGCGAACAAGCCCGCCAACGTCCGCAAGAGCGGTTCCAGCGAACGCACGGCGGAGGGCAAGGCGGAGCTCCGGCTGACCCGCCGCACGTCGCTGGCCGCCCTGTACACGGATTGGTCCGGCACCCCCGAGTTCGCCGCGCGACTGTTGTGGCGCACCGACCGAACCCGTGACGAAGCGATCGTCGCGCTTGCCGAAGTGCTCGGTCTCGAAGGTGACGGCGGGGCGAGTGAGGTGAGCGCGCAGGCTCACGATCGCAGTGGCCGCGGAGAACCCGTCGTGTTGCGGTGGCGGACTCGAGAGCTGGTTGTGACGTTGAGCTGTTTGCGCATGGACAACGGGTTGACGGAAAGCCTGGGTGTGCCATCGGAACCGGCCAAAGGCCGGGCGGATCGCGCGGCAAAGGCGCAGGCCAAGCGCCGGGCGGACATGGGGGAGTTTCTCGCCAAGAACGGCGCGGATGCGGCAGTGCCTTCGGTCGCCTTGGTGGAGATCCACGGCCGCACCGTGTTCCGCGGCCGGAACGATCCCAAGTTCGCGTTGCGGCTCGGCGCGGCCGACAGCGGGGTCGTCACCCAGTTCATCACCTCGCCCGGATCGGCGCGCGCGGAGAAGACATTGCCCGTCGCGGCCGAGTCGTCCTGGGTGGACGCGCTGCGGCAACTGGGAGCGACGGTGGTGCCGCGCACCGACGTCCCGGCAGGCCTGCCCGTCGGAACCCAGTACCTGGCCGTCTGGACGGCGACGAAGGCACGGGGCTCCACCGCCCGGTCGGCCAAGGGCAAATTCCCGGTCGCGGTGCTGGTCCGTCCCGGCGTCGGCGGCCCCGGGGAGATCTTGGCCTGGGACGCCGAAGCTGTCGAAGGAATGGGGGCCTGGATCGCGTATCCGCGTTACCTGGCCCGGCTGCCCGCGCTCGCTGCGGTCTCCGAACACGACCTCGCCGATGACGGCGAGCGTGAGGAATCGTGGTTCGATTGGCCCAGAACCCGCGACGAACAACGGTCCGCCACAGAGGAGTTCCTGCACCGGGTGCTTTCCTCGGACGAGATCCGCGGTACCCCGACCGTCGTCCTCGTCGACGCGCAGAACATCAGAAATCTCTGGACATGGGTGCAGGACGGTGAGGTGCGCCGGGATCTCATCCGCACCGGCGTCGCGCCGGCCGGACGGCCCAATCCCTGGCTACGGCTTGTCCGGATCCGCACCGGGGAGCGACGGGAGACCCCGCAGTGGTGGGGTCTCGCGGACGGCGACGGGGTGAACGGCCTGCCCGCCAATCTGTGGAAGAGCGCCGAGACGGAGAACGGCAGGATCTTTTACAGCACCACCCCGAAGGCTTCCACGGCGCAAAGTTCCGCGGTAGGAGCGCACAAACTCCAGAACCGGCCGATCCGTCTGGGCGACCGGGCGGATCTGCCGACGATCGACATCGACAAACCCGCGTGGAATCCCGGCCTCGTCGAAATCGCGGTGCTCAGCCACAACCGTGACGAGGAGGACGATCCGCACGCCCTGGCGATGGCCGTCCACCAGCTGAGACAGGCACCGGACTACCGCGACGCGCTAAGCAGGCCATTGCCGCTGCACCTCGCGCAAAAGGCTCAGGAGTACATCCTGCCAATGCGGAAATCGGACGAGGAGGACGAGACTGATGCGCCGGACGGCCCAACCACGGAGGCTCCCGTGAGCTGATCGCCTCAGGCGCCACGGGCAGCCAGCCTGCTTTTCACGGTCGTGTACAACTGCCGGTCTTCAGGTTCTCGCTGTCGCAACCTGCCGTAGCAGGACACGAAGTCCCGCAGTGCGCGTAGTTCGTCTTCGGCACGCCCAGCCGCGCGATACGCCTGGGCCAGCACAGCCAGCACCCGAACCTCGTTGGTCGGCGCGCCGGACTCGAGATAGCAAGCGCGGGCAGCCTCTCCGTGGAGGGCCGCCTCTTCGAAACGCTCCAACCTGAGGTGACAATCCATCAGGACGCGGTGCAACGCGCCCCGGTTGTACGGAGTGCTCGCCCGAGTCATCAGGTCGACAGCGAACGACTCGCGCTCAAGGGCCCGCCCCGGCTCTCCCAGTTCTAGGTGGCAGTGGATCTCGGTGGGTAAAGTCGCCGCGACCCCGCGTGCGTCGGCCAAAGCTTCGTAAAGGCGGCCTGCAACCGTCGCGTGATGCCGCGCTACCTCCCACTTCTTCATATCTTCCTGCAAGGCACTCATCTGCTGGTGACCATTCGCGGTTTCCAGAGGGTCATCGATGCCTTCGGCCAGGGTGATCGAAGTCTCCAGGCTGCGCTCTGCGGCGCCGAACTTCCTCAGCTTCCGCTGGATGTTGCCCAGCACCCGATGGCAGACAGCCTGATAACGCGTCCGTTCGGGCTCGTCCAGCTCGTCCTTGGTGATCTTGGAGGCTGAAATCAGCAGTCGCTCCGCCGTGGGCCACGGGCCGTTGCGGGTGTGATAGCAGCACAGGGCGAGCGGTAAGCGCCACCGGTATGTTTTATAGGGCAGGAAATCTGGCGAATCCAGCACTGCGAGAAGGGTGTCATGCTCGCTCTCGAACCACTGTCGGCCTTCTTCCTCGTTCGCTGGATCGGGCAACGGCGCACCATCGGAGACAACGAGATCGCCGGGCAGCTCCCTGCCGGAGCGGAGGGCACGGTCACAAAGCCGCGCGGCGGCCAGCAACCACCCCAACAGCTCCTCCCTGATCATGGACACCTCGTCCGGCGACAGCTCTGCGAACGCACGTTCCCGGGCGAAGGCGCGGACCAGGTCGTGGAGTCGAAACCGGCCCTCCGGAAGCGGATCGAGCAGGCTGCCTCGCAGCAGTTCGTCCACAGCGTCCTCTGCGGAGGATGCAGGCAGCCCTGACAAGAATGGGATCACGTCCAGGGAGATCTCGGGTCCAGGGTGGAGCGCGCTGATCTGCAGGACCCGGGCAGCCTCGGCGGACAGTGGCCCGTACGACAACGCAAGTGAGTCACGCAAGGCGGTCTCTCCTTCGGGTTTTGCGCCCAGTACCGCCGACGCCGAGCCCAGCCGGTCCAGCAGCCTTTCCAGGCTTACGCCTGGATTCAGCTGTGCCTGCGCGGCGACCAGCCGGACAGCCAACGGGATTCCGCCGCACGCCGCCATGAGCTTCGCTGCCGCGAACGGCTCCTCCTTAATCTTCGCCTCGCCGATGGCTTCGCGCAGGACTTCCAGGCTCGCTTCGGGAGTGATCGGGCTTAAGGCCAGCACCCGTCCGTCAGCCACAGCCGGCGCGGTGACGGCAGCACGCGTCGTGATGACCGTGCGGCTGTGTTCCCCAGCCGCCAGGAGTTCCGCCGCGTGCTGATGATCACGGGCGTTGTCGAGAACGACCAAGATCGCACGTGTGTTCACCGCAGTCCGGTAGGCGGAAACCACGTCATCACCGACCGGGATCCCAAGCTGCCTGGCGAAATCCGTCAGAACAACCTCGAGCTGGGCCGGACCGGACGGTGAGAAGCCTCCCAGGTCGGCGAAGAGGACACCGTCGGGAAATTGTGCGGCCACACGGTGTCCCCAGCTCACCGCCAGTTCGGTCTTGCCCAGGCCTCCGAGCCCGCGCACCGTGACAACCCGGGTCTCGCTGTCCTGGTCAGTCAGGCTATCGAGAAAGACAAGCTCGGCGTGACGGCCATGAACCTTCGACCGCACTGGCGGCAGTAGGTGAGGCATTCGAGCCGGAACTGCCTCCGACACCTGTCGGGCCTCGGCGATCCGGGTTTTGGCTTCCTTGCGCAGCACCATGAGCGACGGCCTACCGAGACCCGCGGGTAGCTTTTCGCGCCGATCGAGGTCGTCGGCAATCGCCCTCACGCGCCCGCATCGAGCCCATGTCCACCACAGCGCAGCCCGGATCTCGTCGTCGTCCGGGAACAGTTCACTTGCCCGCTCTGCGTGGTCTGAAGCGGGTTCGGGCCCCTCATGTTCCAAGGAAAGCCCTATCAGTTCGAGAAAGGCACGGCGTCCCGTCGTCCGCAGCTCCGCCACCTCGTCGTGCACCCAACGCGAATCCAGTCCGTCCAGCGGCGGTCCTTGCCAGCACTCGGCGGCCTCGCGCAGGAGCGGCAACCGTCGGTGCGGGGGCAGTCCGACACAGCCGGCGATCTTGGTTTGGAACCGCCATAGATCAACTGCGTCCCGCGCGACCAGCAGCTGCTGCATCGCGTGCTCATTCCTCTTCACCAGCTCCAAACCCGCGCTGTCCCGAAGCCTCGCTCGATAGGACCGCAGTGTCGCCGAGCCGTTCACCCCGAATCGACCGGCCAGCTCTGTGGAAGCGACCTCGCCACCTGCGGCGGCGATGATCGCCAAAACGGTGGCCTGGCGAGGTTCGAGACGTACAGCCGTACCGTTCACAGTCAACTGCACTGCGCCGAGAATCCGCAGGTCGATTGCCGGTTCGCACATGGTTCCCAGTGAACCAGACCGACGTCCGACAGGCCTCGCCCGATCGGTTGCAACGCTTTTCGCCACGGTTTCCGCAACGCCGAGCCGGGACGTTGACAACGTCCAGAACAACGCTCAGGGAGGAACCCATGGGATATTCGGCCCTCGAACACTTCGCGCCGCGTTGGACAGCAGGACATGGCGCACAAACCTGGGAAATACGCCGAGTGGTCCTGGCAGTGGTGCATAGTGTGGCGGCAGCCGAGCGCGTGAGCGCGGCGGTACGAGCGATCGAGTCAGAACCGGGTATCCAGGTCGTCTTCACGCAGCCGCCGGGTCCCGCCGAAGAACTCGTCCGGGACTACCTCGCCATGATCGGCGCGCTTACCACGCCTTGGGAACGCGCGATCCGAGGGCGATTCGATCTGGTGATCACCGCGGATCCGGGCGAGACCGGCTCCCTGAATTGCGCGTTGCTGGTGCTGCCTGCGGTTTCAGGGGACGGCGAGATCGTCGGTCGCAACGGTCGGTGCTGCGTCGCCGCGCTTGCGCGCTTGCTCCGGCAACGGCCAGGCCGCGCCGGACCTGTGCTTGTCGGTCTGCCGCATCTCCAGGCAATGACCCGGCTCCGAGTCACAGCCCCACAGGTGGGCAGGCACGCGGTTGTCATCGGCGACCCGGAGTACGACAAGCTGCTTGAGGCCTGCCACGAGCAGGCCGGGATCCACCGCGACCAGCGGCTGGGCCTCGTTCTGTCGGCCCTTGGACCCGACTCGTTGCTTGGCAGGACGCCCGCTGTGCTCCGGCGGCTTGCCCTGGAGTTGCCGTCGCATCGGGTCCGCCTGGTTTGCCGGCTAGACCCGGACATGTGGGCGTGCCACGGCAGGCGGCAACTGCTGGCCTGGGCCGGACGAGTGGCGCGCGAGCGAGTGGAGTTCCTGCGACCCGAACACGACTGGCAGGCCGTCGCCGCGGCGGCTGACTTCGTCGTGGGGGACCACGGTCACGACACCGCATGTGCCGCCGGGGCGCAAAAGCCGGTGTACCTGGCCAACCCGATTCGCAATGCCGAGGTCGGGTCGCTCAGGGAAGCCGTCGCCAGGTACGGGACGGTCTTGGATCCCAAGGTTCCGTTGGCCTTCCAGTTCCGCTGGGCACCGCGCCGCGGCACTCAGGTCGCGCGACGGGTCACATCCGCCCCAGGAGAATCGTTCTCCCTGATACGCAGGCAGTGCTTCCGCCTGATGCAGTTCACCAGCCCCACTGTTAACTAGAAGAGAGAATGTTCCATGTCCAATATCTGCAAGTTCAACTATCAGGCTTCGGAAGAAGGCGGCACTGGCGACCGTGTCCGGCCGTCCAGCGCCGGCTGACGGCTGAGTCCACTACCCGGACAGGGTGGCCCTGAAACCCTTATCCAGCCGTGCTGTCCGTGAAGGCCTCCTTGCCTACCTTGAGAGTAGGAAAGGAGGCCTTCACGGAGCGCCACCCAGACCCGACGGCTTGCCTTACCCCTCTATACAAACACCAATCAAGCCGCAGCCACACAACGAGGATCGGTGCAGGCTCTGGGCCTGGCTCGCGCGCCCGAGACATGCCCGAGAGTTCTGAAACAGTCTGAGCTTCCCCCCGGTTGTCCGGACACCTCACCTGAGGTGACCGCCGGTCGCCTACGCGGCATCACCCGAGGCGGCGTTGTTGACCGGCACCGAACTGGTCCTCGACGGCGGAGCGTCGGTCACCGGCCCGGCCAGCCTGCTGCGGGACGCTCACCGCACCCGGCTGGGCCTGCCTCCGCTATCCGGCTAGTTCGTCGCGATCTCTTGTCCCGCCTGGGAAATGATATGCGATTCGGCCGCGGCGCCCGCCGCGGCCGAATCGCCTCCGCGCAACGCCTCGATGATCGCGTCGTGCTCCTCCACCACCGATCCCCAATCCTGCTCGTCCACCGGAGCGACCACCCGGTATGCTCGGTGAGGTCGGGGAGAATCCGGTAGCCGCTCGCCTCCGCGAGCCGCCTGTGGAACTTGGAGTTCAGCTCGGCCAGACGGTCGACCCGACCGGCACGCAGATCGTCGCGCATCCGCTGTTGTGTCGCCTCGAGGTCGGCGAGCAACGCCTCGTTCACCCGCTCCGCGGCGAGCCCGCCGACGAGTCCCTCGATCGCACCGCGCGCGAGGAACACGCCACGCATCTCGGTCTGGTCGCCCCTCGCGACCACCACGCCGGAATGCACGCGCGAGTCCAGGAAGCCGTCGGATTCCAGCCGCTTCACCGCCTCGCGGATGGGGATCTTGCTGACCCCCAGCGTCCGGGAGAACTCATCCATGTTGATCCGCTCACCAGGCTGCAGAACACCCGTGACGATTCCCTCCCGCAGGTAGTCGTAGACGAGATCGGCCTTGCTCTTCACCGCGGGCAGCCGCGTCGTCGCCCAGTCTTTCTGCGCCGTGCCTGCATCGTATGCGATATCCGGTTCGAAGGTCGTTCCCGGAACCATCCACCTACGTTGCCTTGCCCGGGTCGCACCGATCCTTCACCGGACATCCAAGGCGACCGGACCAAGCGACAGAACCGGCATTTACGAGCCCGAGACGCGCCCGAGAGGTCCGAAACAGTCCGACACCAGGCGACACACCCCGACACCATGGATACACCACGACCAGACGAAAAGGTCTTGTCCGACATCACTCGACACCATCCGACACGCCCAAGTGCCGACTCTTAACCAGCGGGTTCGGGGTTCGAGTCCCTGATGGCGCACACTCAAGCCCCACGTCTTCGGTTTCGATGACGTGGGGTTTTGTGCCATGCGGCAGCACTTCTTCCACTTCCTTACTGTCCATTGTGGTCTGATCCGCGCCCGGGACAAGCTCGGGCTGTCGATCTCAGCTTCTGAAGGCCAGCTTCGCCGTTGTCAATAAGGTTCAGCGACCAGGATGCTGTTCCATCCCGGCATCGGCGTCGGTCCAGCCCGCGTCCGTCCCTCTCCGCCGCGATCGTGAGCTGTGTCGCCCCGTCACCCCCAGTCCTCACAGGTGAGGCGACACAGCAGCGCCCGGTGATGTCAGTCTCACCGCCGCTCGTGATGGTTGGTGGGCGACTATTGGGCCAGACGGAGTCTCAGCAAGCCGTGTCATCCGCAGGTTTGTGCGTTCGCGGGGTTGCGGTCGTAGCTCAGTCCGCTTCGGCCGACTGAGTGGATCAGGTTGTCCCAGAATCGTTCGAAGGTCAGCGGCGCGCGGTCGGAGTCGAGCATCTCCCTGTCGTGCAGGGCGCGCTTCCTGCACCGCATGGCCAAAGCCGCCCGGAAACACTGGGCAGGGCTGACCATCGCGACACAGGATGTCGGCGACGTCCTCGGCACCGAGCTGGGCAAGGCGATCATCGCCAACGCCGCCACGCAGGTTCTGCTGCGCCAGGTGACGCAAGCGATCGACGAGATCGTGGCGACGTTCAACCTGTCCGATGGGGAGAAACAGTTCCTCGCCGCCGCGGACAAGGGATGCTCAGCACCGGGACACAACGAGTCGCCTTCCAAGCCCTGGCCTCGCCCCAAGAGAACGCGCTCATCACCACAGACCCGAAGTTCCTGGCAACCCTTCAGTATTCTGGAAGGAACTCAGGGTGGGTGGAGCTGTGACGAGGCTGGTCGTTGCCCAGAGTTCGCGAAGGCCGGGACGGTTGGTTGGACGCCGTTGTGGTGTTGGCGGGACTTCCGGCCCGACCCGGCCATGTCCATGTGGCTCAGTCGATATGCGGCTTGACGGTGTGAGTGACGTCTTGTGTGCAGGCGAAGACGTTCAACGCACCATCGCGCCCGAACCTCCAACCCACAGGGTTTCGTTGGGGCTGCGGGCAGGAACACCGGTCGTCCTGACTTTCGTGGGTGTGGAAGGACAACAAAAGCCTGAGTGGAGTGCCGCAGTCGTGGCAGTCAAGTTGCCACGGGTCGCTTTGCCAGAAGTAAGCCCAGCCACCGAGCTTGGAGCCGAGCGTAACTGTGGGCCAGCTGTTATAGGCATCACTGTCCTCGTCGAAGAACCCGTCTTCGTCGACGAAGGAGAGCGTAGATTTGATCTCGTCAGGGATCTCCCGCACGTCTGGGTAGTCGACAACCTCGCAAGGGTTCAGGACGCAAGGCTTGGGCGAAAACTCACCTTCCGCCGCCGTGGGGTGGGGTGGCTCGTCGAGCACTTCGTTGACGTCTCCGGCACGGCGCCAGACAAGGCGGACAGCCGGGCCGAAGGCGTGGGTTGCGTCGTGTTCGCAGGGACACCACAACACCTGAAGAAGATCTGTCCCGTCGGGAAATGGCAAGTTCGGAAGGTCCCGGCCGAAGAATTGCGCAACCGCCAGCAGCGGCCCCTGGTCCTTGGACGGATGTGGCTGGCCACAGTGTGGCCATGGTTCGTCGGCAGGCCACAACAGCGGGCCTCCGAGATGGCTGTCACGAACGGTGGGCGCGCCCGGTCGCGGGTGCAGGCGCACGGCGGTGCGGGCGAGGCCCGCGAGACCGGGGATCTGGCGGCCGTTGTCAGTGGGTATAGCGGTAGAGGACACGATCAAGAACGTTACCCGGGCTCACCGACAATCCCTGTGTTCCTCGACCCAGGCGATGCCGCGGTGGTCGACGGTGGTGGTGTAGCGGTAGGCGCCCGGCCGCGGCCAGCACGTCGAGCACCGGGTGGCGGATGCTCGACATGGGCAGCACGTCGCTGGCGCGGACCGTCGCGCCCGGGGTGTCCTGCATGCCCGGCAGCATGCGGAGCACTCGCTGGGTGCGTTCGGTGACATTGATTCCCCAGCCGTGCTCGTCGGCGAATTCCCGACGAACTGGCGCCACGCAGCTTCCCGCGCGGGATCCGGGGTGGCGGGAATCCGTGGTGGAGGCCGGATTCAAGGGGGCCGGTTTTCTTGATGTAGGGGCAAATGCCGTGGCCGGGGATGACCTCGCAGGACGACCGGCCGGTCACCACCGAGCAGTTCCGGGAGCGGATGCGCACGCTACAGGCGGAGTGCGGCAACCCGACGCAGGCCGAGATGCGTCAGGCCATCGCCACCTTCAAGGTCGACAAGCTTCCCCGCGCCACCCTGTCGGAGTTCCTCAACGACGTGCGCGCGCACAGCCTCCCGCGCCCGGCGCGCCGCTGGCCACGACGCTGGAAAACCGCCCCCGCGTCTGAACCTTGGTGCCACTGGGAAGAACGGTGGCAAGATGTTCGCCGACGATCCATTGGCTGCGGTCGCCACTCTCGGCGGCAGCGCCGAGCAGGTGTGGTCGATCGTCCCGGTGACCTACGACCTGATGCCACCGGACCCCACGGCCGTGAAGTCGATCAAGGAGGAATTCCTGTCCCAGACAGCCGGGCCACGCGACGCCGGTGGCCAGGTCTCTGCACGATGAACGTGGTGCTGCACAATCTCACGCCTCCCCTTGGCCCTCCACGGGCGCGGGAACAGCTTGCCGTCCGTCCCCGCCGTCCGGCGAGGCTTTCGCGCCAGAGCGGAAAATCGCAGACAGCGTCACCGCCACACCGGCTTGGCGACCCGGATCGGCGGCCGTCCCGTCGCCCGAAGAGCCCCTGTCCGGGAAAAGGATCTTCGGGCATGGTGGGTTCCGGGGGTGGCCATGTCCGAGTCGTCGAACGCCAGGACCGGGACGGCGGTCGTCATCGGGGTCACCACGTTGTGCGCGCTGGTCACCGCGGGAACGGAGTACGCGGGCGCGCTGGAACTACGGATCGGCACGTTCGCGCTCGTCCTGCTTCCGCTTTTCTTCGCTTTCGTGATCACGGTCGCCCTCAACCTGTCGTTGTCCTGGCGGAGTCCGGAGGCGGCCGCGCCGGTCTGGTCCTGCGCCGGGCAGCTTCTGCAACTGCTGACGGTGGTCTTCGTGGTGCGTGCCGGGGTCGTGCTGGGTACGGCGCTGCCCACGATCGTCGAGGCCGGGCCGGCGATCCTCGTGCAAAGCCTCGGAAAGGCGGGAACAGCGCTGTTGGCCTTCCCGGCGGCTCTGCTGCTCGGCTTCGGACGCGCGAGTATCGGCGCCACCTTCTCCATCGGCCGCGAACCCAGCATCGCACTGGTGACCGAGCGGTACGGCATCTCCGGGCCGGAAGGTTCAGGCGTTCTCGCCACCTACGTCAGCGGCACGCTCTTCGGGTCCTTGTTCTTCTCCGCACTCGCGGGCATCGGGTCGGCGATTCCGCTGTTCAGTTCCACGGCGCTGGCGATGGCCTGCGGGGTCGGCAGCGGAGGCATGACGATCTCCTGCGCGGGTTCGCTCGCGCACGGTTCCCATGACCTGCCCCAGGACGACATCCTCGCGCTGGCGACGGCCAGTGACGTGCTGACCTACGTCACCACGGTGCTACTCGGCGCCTTCGTCGTCCTTCCGGTACTGGAGCGGCTGTACCGTTCCCCCGCCGCCGTGCGGAACCGGCTGATATCCGGGGGCACGGTCGAGCAGAAGGCGACCGTCGTGCCCTCGCGGCTGGTGACCGGCGCGGCCGTGACCGTGCTTCTTCTCGTCACCGCGGGATGGGATGCGGCGCCGGGGATGCTCTTGCTGCTCGCCCTCGCCTTCGGGGTACGGATCATCGGCGAGCGGACCGGCCGGTTCGTGCCGACCGTGCTGTGGGCGGCGCTCGTCGGCGCCGCGTTGACCGTTCCGGGACTGCCGTGGGCGGCGACCATGCTGCGCATCCTGTCGGCCGTCGATCTGCTGACGCTGGCCACCGCCGTGCTCAGCTGCGTCGGTCTGTGCGTGACCGTCCGGCAGCTGAAGATCTTGCGGACCCTGAGCTGGCGCGCGGTGGTCGTCACCCTTCTCGTTTTCGCCGGTTCCTTCTTCACCTCGGCTCTGCTGGCCCAGTTCGTCCTCGGGTTCACCGGATGAGCGGAAACCTCCGAAGCCCTCCGGTGAACTGTCCACATCGGACGGACGGCGGCCGAGCACGAAGAGCAGCGCGAGCGCCGCGATCAGGTAGGCGTTGCCGACGACGGCTTGACCGAAGTTCCACGTGCGTTCGGCGCCGCCTCCCCCGGGCACCACGGCGACGGTCCAGCCCGTGAACACGACGGCGGCCATGGCCATCGCCGGCCGCCTGGCGTACAGGTAGGCGAGAGCGGGTACCACCCACACCCAGTGGTGCGTCCACGAGATCGGGCTGAGCAGCAAGGCACAACCGGCCGTCACCAGCAGAGCGGCGGGATCGTCGCCCGCGCGGTGAAGGCGCCGGACCAGCCACATCGTCACCATCGCGCAGAGGACGCCGAAGCAGCCGATCACCACTGCCGCGACGGTGCCGTCCGGTAGCGTCCTGGCGACGAAGCCTTGCCACGACTGGTTTCCCACCCAGCCTTTCATCTCCGCGAAGTGGCCGTTGAAGATCGCGGACGTCCAGTAGCGCACGGAATCCTCCGGCAGCAGGACGAACGCGAGCGTCGTCGCGCCGAGGAAGGCCGCCGAGGCGCGGGCCGCGTCGGCGATCCGCCGGACGAGCACGAGGTGGACGATGAAGATCAGCGGGATCAGTTTGACCGCCGCCGCGAGCCCGATCCCGATCCCGCGGAACCGTGAATCGCGCAGCGGCAGCACATCCGCGACCACGACGGCCATCAGGAGGAGGTTGACCTGGCCGAGTCCGATCGTCTGCCACACCGGTTGCAGCGCAAACGCGCCGAGCAGCACGAGCGGGAGGTACGCGCGCTCGGTGAAAGGCCGGAGCGCGACATGGAGCGAGGGCGCCGCCGCGATCGCCAGCAGACCCCAGCACCACTGCGCCGGCAGCGCGGTCAGCGGGACGAAGAGCAGCGCGGCGAACGGCGGATAGGTGAACGGCAGTTCCGGTGCCCAGCCGGGCAGCGCGGTCAGAGGTGCGTACAGCGGGTCCCCGTGGAGCACGGCGGCCCCACCGGCGCGGTAGACGGCCGAGTCGACCCCGAGCGGGGTGTCCGAAAGCCACCAGATCAGCGCGATCGCGACGAATACGGTGACCGCGAAGCCGACGGCGAGCGGGGCGTTGATCCGGACCATGGGGAGAACGATCTCCCTCACGCGGCCGCGGCACATCGCCCGGCGGAACCGTCTTCGCCCGCTACCGGGGTATCGCCGGACCGCGGACCCCTACCCCGGTACCACGATCTCAGCGCCGGGTGAGGACCCGCTTGCCCAGCCATCCGGCGTAGACGGCCAGCCCGGCGACACCGGCCTTCCGGGTCGGCCGGGCCGCGATCGCCAGGCCGATGGCGAGTTCGGTGGCGCCGTTGCGGTAGGTCCAGTTGCGGACGTCATCGGCGAAGGCCATCTTCGTCACGGGTTCGAAAGCGGCCGGAGCGGCGAAGTGGGCGAGACCGGTCGCGGCGATGCCGAGACCGAGGAGTTTGCCGGTGCGTGCGGACATGGAATGCCTTTCCTTGTTCAATCGAGGACACCGGCGCGGCGCCAGAGGCGGCGGCTCGGGCCGCCGATGAGGCCGATCTCGGTGAAGTGGTCGACGGCTTTGGCCGCCCATGCCGCCTTGGTCCGGCGCCAGTGCGGATTCGTGGTGGCGACCTGGCGGGCCTCGCGGGGATCGAGGCCGACGGAGGTGTATGCCTTGGGGTGCAACAACTCCGACGTCGCGACGTAGGCCATCCCGGCGATCGCCCAGCGGATCAGCTCGCGGCCGACGCGGCCGTGACGGGCCCAGGCCCGGCTCAGTTCGTCCTTGGCGAAGCTGATGTGGCGTGCCTCTTCGACGACGTGGATACGGGAGATCATCCGGATCATCGGCTGCAGGCTGTCGTCGCGCATCATCTCGCGTTGCATGCCGTCGGCGAGTTCTTCGACGTAGATGGCGCCGGCGAACAGCAACGCCGGGCCACAGATCGCGCCGAACACCTTGCCCGCGCGGTGCGCCGTGCGGCTCGGGCGCCGGACGACACCGCCGCTCTTCTCTATCGAGCGGGCGAACATGGTGCTGTGACGGCATTCGTCGGCGATCTCGGTGAGCGCGTACTGCGCGTTGTGGGTCGTCGGGTCGCTGTTGTAGACATGGCGTACGAGGCCCTGCATGAGGATCAGCTCGAACCAGATACCCGACGCCGCCGCGGCCGCGGCCTCCTGGCGGCTCAGTTCGGCGCGCTGCCCCTCGTCGAGTCGCTCCCACAATTCGGTGCCGTACAAGGAACAGCGTTCCGGCGCCTTGCCGTACGCCCCGTCCACCAGCGGTGCCTGCCAGTCGACGTCGACGTCCGGGTCGTAGGAGAGCCGTGCGGAGGAGCGCTGCAGACGCTCGGCGACCCGTTCGCTTTCGGTGTTCGCGGTCATGACGACCTCCTCGGGTCAGTGTGCTCCGGCAGCGGTCCGCCGCCGTCCGGGATGACCTGTCCGGAATCGCGGTAGGCCACCGCCTCGTGGAAACCGTCGCGTTCGGCGAATTCGCGGAACCAGCGGCCTTCCGGGCTGTGCCGGGTGATGCCGTCGAAAAGCGTGGCGAGCGTCTGGGTGCCGGCCAGCCCCATGTTGTCGTAGGCCTGGTTGATCATCAGTTTCTGCATCACCAGCTGGTTCGTCGGCACGCTCGCCATCCGGTCGGCCAGTTCCTCGACGGCGGCTTCGAGCCGTTCGGGTTCCACCGCCTCGAGCGCGAGTCCCCATTCCGCCGCGGTGGCGCCGTCGATGGTGTCGCCGGTGAGCAGCATCCGCTTCGCGCGCTGGGCCCCGGCGCGGTAGACCCACATCGCGGTGGTCGGGCAGCCCCAGACCCGGGCGGGCGGATAGCCGAGGCGCGCGTCGGTCGCCATGATCAGCACGTCGCACGACAGGGCGATGTCGCTGCCGCCGGCGATCGCGTGCCCTTGCACCTGGCAGATGGTGGGTTTCAGCGACCGCCACAGGCTGAAGAAGTCGTCGGTGTTGCGCTTCATCCCCCGGTAGTCCTTGATCGGATCCCAGACCGGGCCCTGGTTCCAGCGGCCTTCGGTATCTCCCTCGGCGAACTGTTTGAGGTCGTATCCGGCGCAGAACGACCGTCCTTCGCCGCGCACCACGATCACCCGGACCGCGTCGTCCTCGTTCGCCAGCTCCACGGCCCGCCGGATCTCGCCGGGCATGACTTCGTTGATCGCGTTGAGCCGCTCGGGGCGGTTGAGGGTCAGGTAGGCCTTCCGGTCTTGGACGCGGTACCTGAGCGTCTCAAACGCCATCGGAACCTCCCAGCGCGCGAAGGGTGAACGTGACCAGGTGCGGGATCGTGTCCGGGCCGCCGTCCCCGGCCAGGGGGCCGACCAGCATTTCCGCGCCCGCGCCGACCAGTGCCGCTGCGGTCGCTTCCGCGTCCTGCGGAGGCAGCAGCCCCCGCTTCACGCCGTCGGCGATGTTCCTGGCGATGACCTCGCGGAACGCACGGCGGAAGACCAGCCGCTCGGCCTCGACCACGGCGTCGACCGGCTCGGCCAGCAACGCGTACGCCAGCCTCGGCGCCTTCAACGCCCGCCCGGCGAAGGTCTCGATCACGGCGACGACGCGCTCGCGGACGTCTCCGTGGGAAGCGGCGGCTTCGACGGCGTCGACCTCCCGCGAGACCACCTCGCGGAAGACCTCGACGACGAGGTCGGCCTTGGACGGGAACTGCCGGTACACGCTGCCGGTGCCCACGCCCGCCCGCGTGGCGACCGCGGCCATGGAGCAGCCCGCGTAGCCGGTCTCGGCCAGCAGCGCGATGGCCGCGGCCAGGATCTCGCCTCGCTGCGAGTCCAGTCTGGCCTGCGTCTTCGGGGTCCGTCGGTACGGCATGGCAAGGAGTGAAGCACGGATTCCGCGCTTCGGCAACGCCCTGGGCCTCGTGAGTGGCAAGGACGGTTCTAACCGTCCTTGCCACTCACGAGGGGGGCACTCAGTTGCGGTTGATGGTGAACGTGCTCGTCTTGTTCCGGATGTCTTCGGCGTTGTCGCTCAGGGTGAGCCCGGTGAACGTCGCCGAGCCGACGGCCGGGCCCTGGCCCGGTTCCGGCAGCTCGTTGACCCAGATCCCGATCCCCGACTTCGCGTCGAACTCGTCACCGCTGCGGTGCGCGCCGGTGATCGACACGTTCGTCAGCACCGTGTCCTCGACCGGGTTCTCCGGACGGGTTCCGGTGTACTTGGTCTGGAACATGATGCCGCTGTACGTCGGGCTCTGGATGTCCACATCGGACACCCGGATACCCCGGAACTCCTTGGAGGCGGAGAACATCCAGATCGCGGGGAACGTCTGCTGCCCCCAGAAATGACCACCGGTGCGGACCAGTGAGACATTCTGGACGGTCGTCGGCTGCGGACCGAATCCGAGGAACGGATAGCCGAAGTCGAGCGAACTGATCGTGATCCCCGAGTACGTCAGCGTGTCCGCGATGTAGAGGTTCCGGAAGGTGTTGCTGTACCCGCCGTACACCGCCAGCCCCGCCGCGCGCCAGGGAAGCAGCACGGTCAGGTTCTCGAACACGTTGTCGTATTGGTTACCCGCGTTGAGGTCCGTGGCGGCGAACAGCGCGAAACTGTCGTCACCGGTCGAGCGGGCCTCGTTGTTGGTGACCCGGTTTCCCGTGCTGCCGTTGGTGAAGTTGAGCCCGTCGGCGAACATGTCGCGGATCCGCGAGTTCTTCACCGTCGTGTTGTCCACATTGGTCGCCCACAGCAGGCACATCTGGTGCTCCACCCAGATGTCGTCGATCGTCATGTTCGTGACGTTCGTGAAGTTGAAGACCTTGCCGGGGCCGTCGATCCGGGACGTGTAGTTCCCGAACACGGCGAACCCGCCGAACGTCGAACCGCTCGCGCTCGCCTGCGCGTCGAACCCGATGTCGGTGTTCTCCTGCCCGGCGGGCGCGGTGAACCTCGTGAACCACGGCCCGGCGCCGAGCACCGTGATCGGTTTGCCGTACACGGTGACCTTGTTCGTCATCGGATACTGCCCCGGCGGCAGGAAGACGCCGGTGAGGTTCGGATCCTGGCGGACCTTGTCCAGCGCGGCCTGCACATCCTGCTGGGTGAACCCGGCCGGGACGGCGTAGCGCGCCGGGTCGGGGTTCGCGGCCGCCGTCGCCAGCTCGAAGTTCACGAAATCGATCGCGTAGTTCAAGCCGTTGCCGGCGTCCTTCTGCAGCTTGATCTTGTGCCCGGCGGGCACTGTCGTGCCGAGCAGCATGCTGGCCTCGTCGTAGATATGGCGAGCGGGCCCGGCTCCGGGAGAGTTCTGCGGAGAGGCTTCGGGGCCGTAAAGCCACGCGTGGCGCGAAGTCAGGTCGATGGCCTTCAGGAAAGTGCCGTCGACGTAGACGTTCAGCGTCGAGTTCTGCCCGCCGCCACCCGCGGCGTCCGGCATCGAGAACCGGGTCACCAGGGTGTTCGTGGCCGCGCGGGTGGTGAATTCGACCGAGGCGCCGGTCGAGTTCAGCGTCACGGCCTTGCGGCCCGACGCCTCGCCCGCGAGGTCGCCGATCTTCCGGTTCGGGCCGATCACGGACGCGCCGCCCGCGACCACGCCGTCTTCGGCCTCGTACATGTCGTAGGGCATGTTCGCGCCTCGGCCGACGAACAACGCTTGCGTGCTCGTGTTGTTGCCCTGTTTGGCGGGCAACTCGTTGGCGTCGTTGGCGACGACGGTCTTGACCGTGTACCGGCCGTTCCCGGCGGTCCAGGTGCCGACGTTCACCGGCGGCGCGGTGGCCCCGGCGGCGATCGCGCCGGAGTACGAGCCGCTGAGCGTCTTGACGACGGCGCCGTTCTGGTCGGTGATCGTCACCGTCACGCCGTGGGCCCCACCGGCCGAAGCGACCGTGCCCTGGTTGCGGACCGTGGCGGAGAAGGTCACGGTGCCGCCCGGCGTCGGGTTGTTCGGCGACCAGGCGGTGGCCGCGACGAGGTCGGAGCTCTGGACCGGGCTGACGACGAGCGCCGTCGCACCGGTGTAGGAGTTGTTGCCCTCGTCCTGCTCGACGACGGCGTTGGCCTCGTCGACCTTCGCGGTGATCTGGTGACTGCCCGCTTCCCGGGTGCCGATATCCGCCGAGACCGTCGCCGACGCTCCCGCGGCGAGTGCGCCGACCGGCGCCGTGCCGACCTTCGCGGTGCCAAGGTAGAGGTTCACGTTCGTCGCGCCCGACGCCGCGGTCCCGGCGTTGCGGACGGTCGCCGACACCGTGATCGCGTCGGTCTCCACCGGGTTCTCCGGCGACCACGAAACACCCGAGACCGTGAGGTCGGGATTCGGGGCGGGGACGCCGAAGACCTGGAATTCCGCGGCCTGCCCGCCCGGGGCACCGGAGTTGGCGGTGATCCGCAGCCGGATGTCGGCGGCGCGGCCACCGACCGGGATCGTCACGATGTTGCCGCTCGACGGGGTGAAGGTGTACGTCTGCGCGGGCACCAGCGTGGTGAATTCGGCCGCGCCCTGGTCACGCCCTTCGACCGCGATCGTCTGCGTCCGCTGGGCCCAGACGGGATCGGGGTTGAGCTTGACCACGACGCGGTCGAGGTCGGCGTTGGATCCGAGCGCCACGGTCAGCAGGTTCGGGTACGCCGCGCCCTCCCAATAGGTGGCCGTGGAGTCGTCGTTGGCGTTGGCCGCGACGTAGGAGTGCTGCACCGAAGACGCCGTGATCGGCTTGCCCAGCGCGAGATTCGTCCCGGCGCGTGTCCCCGTCCTGGTCACCGTTCCGCTGCTCGGCGACCGGTTGCCCGCCGCGTCGCGTGCCCGCACGGAGTACGCGACGGTCGCGCTTTCCGGCTGGTCGTCGGTGTAGGTCAGGACGTCACCGGCGACGCTCCCGCGAAGCTGCCCGTTGGCGTACACGTCGTACCCCGTGACGCCGGTGTTGTCGGTCGAGGCCGACCACGTGAGCCGGATCTTGCCGCTCGACGGCTCGGTGTAGGCGAGGTTCCCCGGCGCGGACGGCGGTTGCGTGTCCCCGCCCGCCGGACCGTGCACCTCGAACTCCGAGAGCTGGGCCGCGGGCCAGCCGGTGTTGGCGGAGATGTTCAGCCGCACGAACCGGGTGTTCCCGGTGACGTCGAGGGTGACGGTGTTGCCCGTCGCCGGGTCGAACCGGTGGACGGCCGACGGGACGAGATCACTGAAGCTCGCACCGTTCCCGCTGCCCTGCACCGCGAACGTCTGGGTGCGGGCTTCCCAGCCGGAGGGCAGTTTGAGCACGAGCCGGGCGATGTTCGTTGCCGCGCCGAGGTCGGCCTGGATCCATTGCGGGAACTGGTTGTTCGTGCTTTCCCAGTAGGTGGCCTGGTTCCCGTCGCCGACGTTCGAAACGGCGTACCCGGGCAGCTGACTGCTGGCGGTGTACGTCGCGTCGGCCGCTTCGGCGGCTGCGGCAGGGGGCGCCAAGCCCGTTGGGGGATCGGCCGCGGCGACCGCGGGTGGGGCCAGAAGAAGGGACAGGGCGGCGTACGTCAGAAGGCGCCTCGTTCTCATGACATTCCTCTGTTCCGGGAGGGGACTGAGCGGAATCTTCCTGACTCTTGTCATGTTCTTGCGCTGAATTGTTCGAGAATTACAGCTCATGGGCCGCCGCAAGTCAACGGCCCGGCCTAAATCGCGTGACCGGCCGGAAACACGCTGCTAACGTCCGGCCCGACCAGGTGCTTTCCCGGAAAGAAGGAGAACGGCGTGCGCCGAGCTGTCGAGTCCCCCTGCCGTATGGACCTTTCGACAGCCCTGGAGCCGTTCATCCATGGAGTACCTGAACCTCGGAATCCTCGCCCATGTCGACGCCGGTAAGACGAGCCTGACGGAGCGCCTGCTCCACCACACCGGCGCCATCGGCACCCTCGGCCGCGTCGACGCCGGGGACACCCGCACCGACACGATGGACCTGGAACGCCGTCGCGGTATCACCATCCGCTCGGCCGTCGTGGCCTTCCGCGTCGGCGGCCTGCGCGTCAACCTGATCGACACCCCCGGCCACCCGGACTTCATCGCCGAGGTCGAACGCGCGCTGCGGGTGCTCGACGGCGTCGTCCTCGTCGTGTCCGCCGTCGAGGGCGTGCAGGCGCAGACCCGGGTGCTCATGCGAGCGCTCAAGCGGCTGCGGATCCCCGTGCTGATCTTCGTCAACAAGATCGACCGCGCGGGCGCCCGCCACGACGGCCTCCTGGCCGACCTCGCCGAACGCCTCGGCGTCGCCTGCGTGCCGATGTCGGAGGTCGACGGTCTCGGCACGGCGGCCGCGAAGGTCCGGCCGCGCCCGGTCGCACCGTCGCCCGGTCTGGCCGAGCAACTGGCCGAGCACAGCGACGCCTTCCTCGCCGCGTATCTCGAAGACCGTGTGACGGCCGAGGACTACCGGGCCGAGGTCGCCCGCCAGACCCGGCTCGGCGACGTCTCGCCGGTCTTCGCCGGCTCCGCGCGCAGCGGCGAAGGGATCGCCGAGCTGACGTCGGGCATCCGCGAATACCTTGCGGATGCGGGGAAACCCGTGCCCGATGACCGGCTGCGCGCCGCGGTGTTCAAGATCGAACGCGGCCGCGGGCACGAGAAGATCGCCTATGTCCGCGTGTTCTCCGGCGAGCTCGGCGCGCGGGACCACGTCCGGTTCCATCGTCCGGGCGGGACGGTCGAGGCGGAGGCGAAGGTGAGCGCGGTACGCGTCTTCGAACTCGGCGACGAGACCGTCGAGGCCCGTGCGCGGGCCGGCCAGATCGCCAAGATCACCGGGCTCAAGGAGATCCGGATCGGCGACTTCCTCGGTGTCCCCGAGGACGACCGTGTGTCCACGCAGTTTCCGCCGCCCGCCTTGGAAACCGAGGTCATCCCGGCCGCCCCCGCCGAGACGGCGCCGGTGTTCACCGCCCTGCAGGAACTGGCGGAACAGGATCCGCTGATCACCGTCCGGCAGGACGACGAGACCCGCCGGATCTCCGTGCGGCTCTACGGCGAAGTGCAGAAGGAGATCATCGCGGAGACGCTCGCCACGCAGTACGGCCTCGACGTCGGCTTCAGCCTCACCCGGCCGGTCCTCGTCGAACGGCCGACCGGCACGGGGCACTCGGTGTGGCTCATCACCGAGAAGCGGAATCCGTACTTCGCGACGCTCGGGCTGCGGGTCGGCCCCGGCGACCCCGGATCCGGCCTGACCTTCGGCCTCGACGTCGAACTCGGGTCCCTCCCGCTCGCCTTCCACAAGGCCATCGAGGAGACCGTCGACGCGACACTGCGGCGGGGCCCGTCGGGCCGGGAGGTGATCGACTGCGTGGTGACCGTCACCCATACCGGTTACTTCAGCCCGGTCAGCGCGGCGGGCGATTTCCGCAAGGTCACCCCGTTCGTGCTGGCGGAAGCGTTGCGCGAGGCGGGGACCGAGGTACTCGAACCGGTCAGCCGGGTCGAGGTGGAACTGCCGGCCGGCTCGGTGCCCGCGACGCTTTCCCGGCTGGTCGAAGGCGGCGGGATCGTCACCGGCTCGGTGGTGCGCGGCGACCGGGCCGAGCTGACGGGCGTGCTCCCGCTGGGCGAGGTCGCCCGGTTCGAGCGGCAACTGCCCGGGCTCACGCACGGCGAAGGCCTGATGGCCACCGAACCGGCGGGCCACCGGCCCGGGGTTAGCCCGAATCGGCCAATACCCGGCCAGCCGGAACGAGTACGTTCTTGATGGTCGGCGAAATCCGCCGTCCGAGGGAAAGGGCCACGATGGATCAGTTTCGCGACACCGCTTCGGCGTTGCGGGAGCTCACGGAGTCGATGCGGCTCGACGAGCCCCGCGACGAGTTGCTGGAACGGGTGGCGAAGAAGGTGGTCGGCCTGCTGCCGGGCGCGGACGCGGCCACGGTGACGCTGTACTCCGACCACGAACCGAGCACCGTCGCCGCCACCGACGAGTCCTTGCTTCCCTTGGACAAAGCGCAGTACAGCGCCGACGAGGGGCCCTGCCTGAAGGCCGCCGAGAGCGGGACGATCGTCCGGACCCTGCTGGACGCCGACGCGGCCGCCCGCTGGCCGGACTTCGCCGCCACCGCCGATCTGCTCGGCGTGCGGACCGCGCTGGCCTGCCCGTTGTTCGTCCCGGACGAGTCCCATTTCCGGCGGCGCGAAACCGAACCGCTGGCCGGCGCGCTCAACGTCTGGAGCTTCCAGGAGAACGCCTTCGACCCGGTGGAGGCGGCCCTGGTCGCGATGTTCACCTCGGCGATCTCGGCGATCATCCTGACCGCGTCCCGCTGGGCCGCCGCCGAACGACAGGCGGAGACCCTGGTCGCCGCGTTGGAGACCAGGGACGCCATCGCCACCGCGAAGGGAATCGTGATGGCACGTCTGGAACTGAACGCCGAGGAAGCCTTCCGCTGGCTCACCGAGGCGTCGCAGCACACGAACCGCAAGATCCGGGAGATCTCGGTGCTGATCGCCGAGGATCCGAGCGCGGTTTTCGGCCGTTAGCCCAGCGAGATCCGGCGGCCCTCGCGCGAGGACTCCAGGCCGGCTTCCGCGAGCCTGATGCCGCGCACCCCGGCCATGAAGTCGTAGGGGTGCGCGGCGTCCTCGACGACGTGGCGGATGAACTGCTCCCACTGTGCGCGGAAACCGTTCCCGAAGTCCTCGTTGTCCGGCACCTCCTGCCACTGCGACCGGTAGGACCGCGTCTCCGCGAGGTCCGGGTTCCACACCGGCTTCGGCGTGGCCTCCCTCGGCTGGATGACGCATTTGTGCAGACCGGCGACCGCGCTGCCCTTGGTGCCGTCGACCTGGAACTCGACCAGTTCGTCGCGGTGGACCCGCACGCACCAGGACGAGTTGAGCTGGGCGATGACGCCGCCTTCGAGCTCGAAGATCGCGTACGCGGAGTCGTCGGCCGTGGCCGCGTACCGGTCGCCCTTCTCGTCGACCCGCTCCGGGATGTGGGTGACGGCCTTCGCGGTCACGGCGTTGACGGCGCCGAAGAGGTTCTCCAGCACGTAGTTCCAGTGGCAGAACATGTCGACGACGATGCCGCCGCCGTCTTCGGCGCGGTAGTTCCAGCTGGGACGCTGCGCGGACTGCCAGTCGCCCTCGAAGACCCAGTAACCGAACTCGCCGCGCACCGACAGGATCTGGCCGAAGAAGCCGCTGTCGATCAGGCGCTTCAGCTTGAGCAGGCCGGGCAGGTACAGCTTGTCGTGGACGACGCCGTTCTTGACCCCGGCCGCCTCGGCGTGCCGCGCCAGCGCGAGCGCGCCTTCGACCGACTCGGCCACCGGCTTCTCGGTGTAGATGTGCTTGCCCGCGTCGATGGCGCGGACGATCGACTTCTCGCGGACCGCGGTCAGCTGCGCGTCGAAGTACAGCGGGAGATCGTCGTCGCCGAGGGCGGCGTCGAGATCGGTGGTCCAGCGGGTCAGCCCGTGCCGGGTGGCGATCTCTTCGAGCTTGTCCGCGTTGCGCCCCACCAGGACCGGCTCCAGCTGCACCCGCGAACCGTCGGCCAGCTCGACCCCGCCGGCCTCCCTGATCGCCAGGACCGAGCGCACCAGGTGCTGCCGATAGCCCATCCGCCCGGTGACGCCGTTCATCACGACGCCGAGTTTCCGCGTGGTCATCCGTTCTCCTTTGAAAGCGCTTTCCTAGCCACATCCTGAAAGCGCTTTCTCACCCTGTCAAGACCGATGGGGGCTGAAGGGGACTTTCCCCACATGAGACGCGGCGAAGGGCGCTTTACCCGCGTCAGACGAGGGGAAAGCTCCCCTCAGCTCACCGGCGGGCGCGGACGGCGTCGAGGTACTCGGTGATGGCGTCCCGGTTGCGGAGCAGGCATTCGGCCCGCCGGGTCATCCGGTCGCGTTCGGCCTCCAGGGTTTCGAGCATCTCCGGGGTAGCGTCCGGGAAGTAGATCTGCCGGGGTTTGTCCAGGCACGGCAGGATCTGCTTGATGATCCTGGTCGGCAACCCGGCGTCGAGCAGGCCGCGCACCTGGATGACCCGGTCGACCGAGGGCTCGGCGTAATCACGGTAGCCGTTGGCCAGCCGCTCCGAGACGATGAGACCCTGCTCCTCGTAGTACCGCAGCAGACGGCGCGACGTCCCCGTCCGCTCCGCCAGCTCCCCGATCCGCATGTGCGCCACCTCACCCCGGCCGACTTGACCTTCACATCTATGTGATGGTTCGAGCATACGGACCATGACTTCGAAACTCCCGCTCGGCGCGCTGCTCGCGCTGACCACGGCGGCGTTCGTCACCGTCCTGACCGAGGCACTGCCCGCGGGCGTGCTGCCCGCGATGAGCGCCGGGCTCGGCGTCGGAGAAGCGGCGACCGGACAACTCGTGACGGTGTACGCGATCGGCACCGCGCTGACCGCGATCCCTCTCTCCGCCGCGACCGCCGGCTGGCGCCGCAAACGCTTGCTCCTGACCGGAGTGGCTGGTTTCGCCGTCGCGAACACGGTCACGGCGCTGTCCACGAATTATCCGCTGACCCTCGGCGCGCGGTTCGTCGCCGGCATCGCGGCGGGCCTGGTGTGGGCGCTGCTGGCCGGTTACGCCCGGCGGCTGGCGCCGGAGCCGGTGCAGGGCAAGGCGATCGCCGTCGTGATGGCCGGTATCCCGCTCGCGCTCTCGCTCGGCATCCCCGTCGGCACATTCCTGGGCGGCGTCTTCGGCTGGCAGATGACGTTCTCGCTCATGTCGGTGCTCGCGCTCGGCCTGCTGGGCTGGATCGCGGTGGGCGTCCCCGATTTCCCCGGGCAGGACAAGGCCGGCAGGCTCCCGGTGCGCAAGACGCTCGCCGTTCCCGGCGTCGCCGCGGTGCTCTTCGTGACGCTGACTTTCGTGCTGGCGCACAACATCCTCTACACCTACATCGCGACCTTCCTCGACCACGTGTCGATGGGCGGCTCGGTCGATGCGATCCTGCTGGTGTTCGGCCTGGCGTCGATGGTCAGCATCTGGCTCGTCGGCGTCCACATCGACCGGCGGCTGCGGGCGTTGACCGTCGCGGGCACCCTTCTCGTGGCGCTCGGGGCGACGATTTTGGCTCTGCTGGGCGAGAATCCGGCACTGGTCTACGTCGCGGTGACCCTGTGGGGGCTCGGCTGGGGCGGCGTGCCGACGCTGCTGCAGACCGCCGCCGCGCGGGCGGGCGACCAGGGCGGCGCGGCGGATATCGCGCAGGCCATGCTGGTCACCCTGTGGAACGCGGCGATGGCGGCCGGCGGGATCGCCGGCGGCCTCCTCCTCGACGGCTTCGGTGCCGAGTCGTTCCCCTGGAGTGTCCTCGTGCTGCTCGTGCCGACGCTGGCCGTGGTGCTGGTGGCGCGACGGCACGGGTTCACAGCGGCAGTTCCGGATGACTCCGGATCGCCTCGAGAACCAGGTCGACCGCGGCGCGAGGCGCGGACCCACGCCTGATCGCCGCGGTGATGGAGCGGTCGACCGGCGTCGCGAGCTCGCGGGTGGCGACGCGGTACCGCTTGTCGACGGCGAGGCCGGGCAGGAGCGCGATCGAAAGCCCGGCCTCGACGTGCTGCAAGGTCATCATGTAGTTGCTGAACCGGGCGATCACGCGCGGCTCGAAACCGGCTTCGCGGCAGAGCCGGGTGGCGAGGTTCGCCATGTACGACTGGGGGATGTCGAACGCCCAGGGCTCGCTCGCGTAGGCGGAGAGGTCGGCGGGACCCCGGCCCGCGGCCGGATGACCGGGCGGGACGACCAGCACGATCGGGTCGGTCGCGAGCGGCACCAAGTCGATGTCGGGCCCCAGCGGCTGCTCGACGAAATCCGTGGTCGTGATGATGACGTCGGCGTCGCCGACCCGGAGCGCGGGCATGCTCACATGCGGTTCGAGTTCGAGCAGTTCGATCTGGAGACGCGGATGCGAACGGGCCAGCCGGTTCACCGCGGGGACGGCGATGGTGTGGATCGCGCTCTGGAAGGCGCCGAGGCGGACGTGCCCCGCGGGCCCTTCGCCGAGACCGCGCAACTCGGCCTCGACGGTGTCCATGTGGTCGAGGATCGCTCGCGCGCGGCGCGCCAGCATGCGCCCGGCCGGGGTCAGCCGGACTCGGCGGCCGGTGCGCTCCAGCAGTTGCGTGCGCGTCTCGGCCTCGAGGACCGCTAGCTGCTGAGACACGCTCGACGCGCTCAGGTTGGCCGCTTTCGCGACCGCGCGGACGGTGCCGAGCGTGTCCAGCCTGCTCAACAGGCTGAGCCTCCAAGGATTGAGCATGGCACCCATTGTTGTACGGATCAGCCGAACAGCACAGCCGGAATCGTGAGCTGGACGTGTCGCTCGGCGGGGTTTTACCGTCGGGACATGGCTGCTCCGATCACCGACCTGTCCACCACCGACCGTTTCTGGGCCGACGCCGACCGGCACCTCGTGCGTTACGCCGGGGCCGGCGACTTCACCCGCGAGATCATCGACCACGCCGCCGGGAGCTACCTGTTCACCGAATCCGGGCGGCGGATCCTCGACTTCACGTCCGGGCAGATGAGCGCGATCCTCGGGCATTCGCATCCGGAGATCGTCGAGACCGTGCGGCGGCAGATCGGCTCGCTGGACCACCTGTTCAGCGGGATGTTGAGCCGCCCGGTCGTCGACCTCGCGCGACGGCTGGCCGAGACCTTGCCTTCGCCGCTGGAAAAGGCGCTGCTGCTCACCACCGGCGCGGAGTCGAACGAGGCCGCGATCCGGATGGCGAAACTGGTGACCGGGAAACACGAGATCGTGTCGTTCGCCCGGTCGTGGCACGGGATGACGCAAGCGGCGGCGAACGCGACCTACAGCGCTGGCCGCAAGGGTTACGGCCCGACCGCGCCCGGCAACTTCGCCATTCCCTCGCCGAATTCGTACCGGCCCGATTTCCTCGGCCCGGACGGGGAACTGGACTGGAAGCGCCAGCTGGACTTCGGGTTCGAGATGATCGACGCCCAGTCCGTCGGCAGCCTCGCGGCGTGCATCGTCGAACCGATCCTCAGCTCCGGCGGGATCATCGAGCCACCGGTGGGCTATTTCGCCGCTCTGCAAGAGAAATGCCGTGAACGCGGGATGCTGCTGATCCTCGACGAGGCGCAGACCGGCTTGTGCCGCACGGGAAACTGGTACGCCTTCGAACGCGACGGCGTCGTCCCCGACATCCTCACGCTGTCCAAGACGCTGGGCGCCGGTCTCCCGCTGGCGGCGGTGATCACCAGCGCCGAGATCGAGCAGGAGGCGCACGACCGCGGCTACCTGTTCTTCACCACGCACGTCGCGGACCCGCTGGTGGCGGCCGTCGGGAACACGGTGCTCGACGTCCTCACCCGCGACCGCCTCGACGAACGCGCCACCGAACTGGGTGCCTTCCTCCGCCGCGGCCTCGACGACATCGCCGCCCGCCATCCCGTCGTCGGCGACATCCGCGGGCGGGGCCTGCTGGTCGGCGTGGAACTCGTCGTGGACCGTGCCACGAAACGGAGTTCCGACGAACTCGGTGCGCTGGTCACCCGGCGCTGCCTCGAACTGGGGCTGCACATGAACATCGTGCAGCTGCCGGGGATGGGCGGGGTCTTCCGGATCGCTCCCCCGTTGACGGCCACCGAAGACGAGCTGGCGGAGGGGCTGGCGGTGCTGGACCAGGCGATCGGGGACGCAAGCGCGCGCTGGTCTTGAGTCCAGTCTCGTGAGTGGCAAGGACGGTTCTAACCGTCCTTGCCACTCACGAGGCCCGGAACTCCCGAAGCAACCGAGCGACCTCGCCCGGCCGCTCCAAGAACGGCGAATGCCCGGCACCTTCCACGACCTCCACCCGCGCCCCGACCGCCGAATAACGCGCGAAAGTCCTGTCACAGTCGTAAAAGCGGTCCCGGCGCCCGAGAATCACCAGGCACGGCAAACCCAAGGCCGCCACTTGCGCATCGAGAGGACGAAACGCGAGCAGTCGCGCGCGTTCCACGAGCACCACCCGGGCCATCGCGGGCGAGGTGACGGCGTGATCGGCCAGGTCCTGCAAGGGATCGCCGAACCAGCCCGTTCGCCGGAACCGCGAAGCGAACCGCATCCACGGGCGATGAGCCACGAACCGCACGAGCGCGCTGACCATCGGCAGCAGAACCGCGCTCCCCGGCGGAAAGGACGCGTAGCTGTAGTCGGGCGCCTGCCCGATCAGCACCAGGGAACCCACCCGTGACGAGATCCCGGCCAGCGCCAACGCGACATCCGCACCGAAGGAGTGCCCGGCGACCAGCACGTCCTCGACGCCCAGCGCATCGAGGACACCGGCCACCATGCGCGCCTGCGACACCGCGTCGAGCCCGGAAGAACCACCGGTGCAGCCGTGCCCCAGCAGATCCACCCGGATCACGTGATGCGCCGCGGACAGGCCGAGGGTGAGCCGGTCGAACCAGTGCACCGACCCGCAATACCCGTGCAGCAACAGAATCGGCGGCCCGTCGCCGTCCTGGCGCATATGGACGGCGACGCCGTTCACGTCGAGGATTTCGCCGATGGGGGAACGAGGCACGTCCTAGCTTAGACCGGCGCGCTCTCCCTGCTGCGGGACAACAGGAAGGCCGCGATCCCGGCGGGCAGGAACATGAGCACGCCATAGACCCCGGCGGGTACGGCCATCGCCTTGTCGCCGAGTACCGAATACGCCACGGCGATCGCGAGGGTGGCGTTGTGGACACCGATCTCCATGGAGGACGCGATCGCCTGCCCGCGGTCCACCCGGAACAGTCTCGGCACGTAGTACCCGATCGCGAGGCTGAGCACGGAAAGCGCCAGCGCCACCGGCCCGAGCGTGCCGATGTTGTCCACCAGCGTCCGGAATTCCTGCGCGATCGCGGCCGCGATCACCAGCACGAGCACCACGGCGGAGCCGATCTTGACCGGTTTGCGCATCCGCTCGGCCCAGGCGGTGAACCGGCTTCGCACCGCCATCCCGAGCACGACCGGGATCAGCACGATCGCGAAGACCTGCACGAACTTCGCGGGCTGGAGCCCGACCGAGCCGCCGCCGTCGAGGAATTCGGCCATCGACAGGCCGACCACCAGCGGCAGGGTGAACACGGCCAGCACGGAGTTGATCGCCGTGAGTGTGACGTTGAGGGCCACGTCGCCGCCGGCGAGGTGGCTGAACAGGTTCGCCGACGTTCCGCCGGGCGAGGCGACGAGCAGCATCATGCCGACCGCGAGCACGCCTTCGAGGCCGAACAGCAGGATGAGGCCGACGCAGATCACGGGCAGCACGATCATCTGGCACACCAGCGCGATGACGGCGGCCTTCGGGTACTTCAGCACCCGCGTGAAGTCGCCGACGGTCAGGGTCAGCCCCAGCCCGAACATGACGAGCGCCAGCGCTACCGGCAGGAGGATGGAAAACATCGCCGAACCCATCGAGGGCCTCCGTCCGATATGCCCTTTTCAGATCGGCAATCGTGTCAAGCGACGTGACCGGGGTCAAGGCACCGACACCCAGCCGTGACCCCGCCCGATCGGCGCCGTAAGAGTTCGGTAACCGCCCGAACCGGGCGATCCGGACGGTCCGCACGGTTGAATGTCCTCATGAAACGCAAGCGGGTGCTCGCCGTGGCGGCGGTCGGCGTGGCGGTGGCGGCCGCCGCGGGCCTCTATTGGTTCCAGCCGTGGAAGCTCTGGGTGAACGAAACGGTCCAGGAGGCCGTGCCCGTCGTCGCCCAGCCCTCGGCTCAACCGACGGCTCAGCCTTCGGGAAGCGCCACGCCCGCCCCGAAAGAGCCCACGGTCGTGGCGACCGGAGCGCTGATCAGCCACGAGCACGCGACCACCGGCGACGTCCGGATCCTGCGGGCGGCCGACGGATCACTGGTCCTGCGCCTCGAGAACCTCGACACGAGCAACGGCCCGGATCTGCGGGTCTGGCTCACCGACGCGCCGGTGATCCCCGGCAAGGCCGGGTGGTCCGTGTTCGACGACGGCGCGTACGTGAGCGTCGGGAAACTCAAGGGCAACAAGGGAAACCAGAACTATCAGCTGCCCGCGGGCACCGATCTGGCGCGCTATTCGAGCGTGACGATCTGGTGCGACCGGTTCAACGTGTCCTTCGGCGCGGCGGAGCTGGCCAAGGTTTAGGCGAGGCGGTCCACGGCGTATTCCATCTCCGCGCGGACGGCACGCAGATCGATTCCGCCGGGGTCGATGATCGAAGCCACGGCGACCCCTCGCAGCTGCCCCACCAGTGCCGCCGCGTAGGCGTCCGGGTCGCGGACGCCGGTGATGGAACCGTCCGCGAGTCCGGCGGCGACGGTCTGCGCGATGGCGAACCGGTACCGGCGATCGGCCTCGGTCATCGCCGACCGCACCGCCGGATCACCGACGGTCGCGTCGGTCCAGAGCACCACGAAGGCCCGGTTCAGCGGCGGCATGTCGGTGAGCAGTTCGAAGAAGATGTCCAGCAGGGCGCGCAGCATGTCCATCGGGCTGGGGGTCAAACCGCCGGTCCGCGTGGCGACGGCGGCGCTGAAGACGTCGGCGAACTTCTCCGCGGCGAACTCGACGAGCCGCTGCACCAGCGTCTCCTTCGAGCCGAACAACTGGTAGACGACTCCGCTGGGGTAGCCGGTCCTGGCGCAGATCATGCCGATCTTGAGCCGGGCGAACCCTGCCTCGCCGATCAGGCGGGCGGCGGTTTCGAGAATCCGTGTCCGTGCGATCTCCTGGTCACGCTGGACCTGGTGCTCCTCCGCAGACGAGTCCACGCCGTGATCCTCCCATGACTTCCGGTTCGTCACCCGTCGACGCGGCGTTACGATCCGGACATGAGGATCGCCTTCGCCGCCGACGACCGGAACGCCACCACGGACGCCGTCCAGGCCTATCTCGCCGAGGCGGGCCACGAGGTGCTCCGGCCCGCGGTGTCGGACGTCTGGCCGGAACTCGGCGCGGCGGTGGGCAGGGCGGTCGCGGACGGCGAGGCCGATTTCGGCGTGGTGATGTGCTGGACCGGGACGGGCACGGCCATCGCGGCAAACAAGGTGCCAGGGGTCCGCGCGGCGCTGGCCTGGGACACCTGGATCGCCGCGGGCGCGCGCAAGTGGAACGACGCGAACGTGCTGGCACTGAGCCTCAAGCGGCTCGCTCCCGACGTCGCAGTCGAAATCACCGACGTGTTCCTTTCCGGTGTCGCGCCCGACCCCGATGAATCGGCCAATATCGCCCGCCTCGGCGAAATGGACGAATTCCGCCGCTGAACCGCACCGAACCAGTGAACGGTTAACGCTGTCGAACGTATTAGGCCGTTCGCAGGAAAATCACCACGCTACGTAGTGATGCTTCCCATATTGGTCCAGACCACGTACCGTCTCCCGCAACAAAGCGTTCCGCATGGAGGTGGTCGATGAAGACTCATCCCCGCCTGCCCGGTTTCGGCCGAGGCAACGCGATGTCGCCGATTTCCCTTTGACGAAATCATCTCCAAGATCATTTCCCGGCACCGGGTTGTAAGGAGTGAAATGTCGAGAAAAAGATGGCATCTGGTCGGCCTGTTCACGGCCGTCGCGGCGCTCGCGGTCGGTCTGGTGACCGTCCCGGCGAACGCGGCGGGAGGAGTCGGAGCCACCCTGACCAAGGGTTCGGACTGGGGATCCGGCTGGGAAGGCAAGTACACGATCACCAACAACTCCGGATCGAGTCTCCCCTCCTGGACGGTGGAGTTCGACCTCGCGGCGGGACACTCGATCGCTTCGCTGTGGGACGGCAGCTACACCGTCTCCGGCCAGCACGTGACCGTCAAGAACACCTGGAACGGCAACCTTTCCAACGGTGGCTCCACCAGCTTCGGCTTCAACGTCAAGTACTCCGGCACCTACACCGCGCCCGCCAACTGCAAGATCAACGGCGGCTCCTGTGATCCCGGCGGCGGTAACCCGACCACGACGCCGACCACGCCGACCACCACGACGTCCAATCCCCCGACGTCGACCAGCACGAGCAACCCGCCGACCACGACGACTTCGAACCCGAACCCGGGCGCGAAGAAGAACCTCGGCTACTTCGTGCAGTGGGGCGTCTACGGCCGCAACTACCACGTGAAGAACATCCACACTTCCGGTTCCGCGGCGAAGTTGACGCATATCAACTACGCCTTCGGCAACGTCACCAACGGTTCCTGCACCGCGAACGACGACACCTACGCCGACTACGACAAGTTCTACGACGCCGCGTCCAGTGTGGACGGTGTCGCGGACACGTGGGACGCGGGCGCGCTGCGCGGCAACTTCAACCAGCTGCGCAAGCTGAAGAAGATGTACCCGGGCCTGAAGGTGCTGTGGTCGTTCGGCGGCTGGACCTGGTCCGGCGGCTTCGGCCAGGCGTCGAAGAACCCGGCCGCGTTCGCGGAATCCTGCTACAAGCTGATCAAGGACCCGCGCTGGGCCGACGTCTTCGACGGCATCGACATCGACTGGGAGTACCCGAACGCCTGCGGTCTCACCTGTGACACCAGCGGCCCCGCCGCGATCAAGAACGTGGCACAGGCGCTGCGCACGAAGTTCGGCTCCTCGTTCCTGGTCACCGCCGCGATCACCGCGGACGCCAGCAGCGGCGGCAAGATCGACGCCGCCGACTACGGCCCCGCGTCGGCGTACTTCGACTGGTACAACGTCATGACGTACGACTTCTTCGGCGCCTGGGCGGCGCAGGGCCCGACGGCCCCGCACTCGCCGCTGACGTCCTACCCCGGCATCCCGCAGCAGGGCTTCAACTCCGACGAGGCCATCCAGAAGCTCAAGGCCAAGGGTGTCCCGGCGAGCAAACTGTTGCTGGGTATCGGTTTCTACGGACGAGGCTGGACCGGCGTCACGCAGGACGCCCCGGGCGGCACCGCGACCGGCGCGGCACCGGGCACGTACGAAGCGGGCATCGAGGACTACAAGATCCTCAAGAACAGCTGCCCGTCGACCGGCACCGTCGCGGGCACCGCGTACGCGAAGTGCGGCAACAACTGGTGGAGCTACGACACTCCCGCGACCATCAACGGGAAGATGGGCTGGACCAAGAACCAGGGTCTCGGCGGCGCGTTCTTCTGGGAGCTCAGTGGCGACACCTCGAACGGCGAACTGGTCACGGCCATGCGCAACGGCCTGAACTGAGAGGTTGACTGTGGCAAAGCGGACTTGGATCCAGGCCATCGGCCTGTCCGCCGCTGCCGCGACGGCCGGCGCGGTCCTCGTGATCGCGCCGGCCTCCGCGGCCGGCGGCGTCGGCGCCGCCTTCAGCAAGGGCTCCGATTGGGGCTCGGGCTGGGAAGGCAAGTACACGATCAGCAACAACTCGGGATCGAGCCTTCCCGCCTGGACGGTCGAATTCGACCTCCCCGCCGGGCACTCGATCGCTTCGCTGTGGGACGGCAGCTACTCCGTCTCCGGGCAGCACGTGACGGTGAAGAACACCTGGAACGGCAACCTTTCCAACGGCGGCAGCACCAGTTTCGGGTTCAACGTCAAGTATTCCGGGGGCTACGCCGCCCCGGCGAACTGCAAGATCAACGGCGGTTCGTGCGATCCGGGCGGCGGCGGTCCGACCACGACGCCGACCACGCCCACCACCTCTCCGACGACGTCCACGAGCAACCCGCCGCTGCCCGGCGGCCGTGGCGCGCCGTATCTGTACATGGGCTGGGGCAGCCCGCCGAACCCGCAGACGGTCATGAACGCGACCGGGATCAAATGGTTCACGATGGCGTTCATCCTGTCGTCCGGTGGCTGCAATCCGGCTTGGGACGGCAGCCGTCCGCTGCAGGGCGGCGTCGACGCGAACGCGATCGCGCAGATCAAGGCCGCGGGCGGGCAGATCGTGCCGTCCTTCGGCGGGTGGAGCGGCAACAAGCTCGGCCCGAACTGCTCGACGCCGGAAGCGCTCGCCGTCGCCTACCAGAAGGTGATCGACGCCTACGGTCTCAAGGCGATCGACATCGACATCGAGAACACCGACGAGTTCGAGAACGCGGTCGTGCAGGACCGTGTGCTGAACGCGCTGAAGATCGTGAAGGCGAACAACCCCGGTATCCAGACCATCCTCACCTTCGGCACGACGACCACCGGCCCGAACTTCTGGGGCCAGCGGCTCATCGACCAGTCGAAGGCGCTGAACGCCGGAATCGACGTCTACACGATCATGCCGTTCGACTTCGGCGGTGGCGCGGACATGTACGGCAACACGATCAACGCCGCGAACGGCCTGCGGGACAAGCTGAAGTCGGCCTTCGGGTGGGACGACGCCACGGCGTACGCCCACCTGGGCATCAGCGGGATGAACGGACTTTCGGACCAGCGGGAACTGACGAGTCTCGACACCTGGACCCGGATCACGAACTGGTCGAAGACCAACAAGATCGCCAGGCTGGCGTTCTGGTCGACCAACCGCGACCGGGGCTGCCCGAACGGCGGGGTCGCCGAGAACTGCAGTGGTATCGCACAGAACGACTGGGACTTCACGCGGATCACCGCGGGCTTCTGACGTCCCTTGGCCGGGGCTGAAGGGGCCCTTCACCTCGTCGGATGCGGGGAAAGTCCCCTTCGCACCCGGCTTCCCCGAACCGCGGGCCCGCATCGATGCTGCACGGTGCGGGCCCGCTCCCTTGCCCGCGTTCAGTCCTCTGAATGCGGTCCTTGCGTGCGCATCTATCGCGTTCAGAGGACTAAACGCGTAGGTGAGGCCCTTCGCCACACCTTCCGGGCCTCGTGACCGATGCCCCGCGAGCTCTGGGTACGTGAAGGCCTCCTTGAGGGACTCTGGGTCCCTCAAGGAGGCCTTCACGGAAAGTCCTAACGCAGGCAACCCCGCAGCCTTCCGCGTTCAGTCCTCTGAATGCGGATCAGGGCAGAGCGTTCAAGAACGGCTCGTGGGCGTTCTGGAACTCCCACCCGTAGTACCGGTCCCAGTTGATCGACCACGTCATCAGCCCCCGCAGCGCCGGCGAAGCACCGCCGCGCAACGAGTACGATCCGCAGCCGGAGTTCTTCACCAGGCAGTTCAGCGCCGAATGCACCGCCGACGGCGCGGTGTGCCCGTTGCCCGCGCTCACCGCGGCGGGCAGGCCGAACGCGATCTGGTCCTCACGCAGCCCCGGGAACCGGAATCCCGTCGAGGACACCGTGAAACCCGCCTTGATCATGTCGGTCATCGCGATGTGGAAGTCCGCGCCGCCCATGAAGTGGTACTGGTTGTCCAGGCCCATCACCGGTCCGGAGTTGTAGTCCTGGACGTGCAGCACGGTCAGCGCGTCCCGCATCGCGTGGATCACCGGCAGGTACGAACCCGTCCGGTTGTCGGCGCCGCCGAGGCCGCCGTAGTACTGGTATCCGGTCTGCACGAAGAACGTCTCCGGCGCCATCGTCAGCACGAATCCCGCGCCATAGCGGGCTTTCAGCGTCTTCAGCGCCGAGATCAGATTGACGATCACCGGCGTGGTCGGGTTGCGGAAGTCGTTGTCGCCGGCGTTGAGGTACAGCGAGTGTCCTTCGAAGTCGATGTCGAGCCCGTTCAGCCCGTACCGGTCGATGATCGCGGACACCGAGCTGACGAAGGCGTCGCGCGCCGCGGCCGTGGTCAGCTGGACCTGGCCGTTCTGGCCGCCGATGGAGATCAGGACCTTCTTGCCCTGCGCCTGCTTCGCGCGGATCGCTGCGATGAAATCCGCGTCGCTTTCCACGGTCGGGCATTCCGCGACCGGGCACCGCGTGAAGCGGATGTCGCCGGAGGTCACCGAAGTCGGTTCACCGAAGGCCAGGTTGATGATGTCCCAAGCCGCCGGGACGTCGGCCATCCGCGTGTAGCCGGAGCCGTTGGCGAAACTCGCGTGCAGATAGCCGATCAGCGCGTGTTTCGGCAAGCCGGTGTCGACGCAGCCGGAGGTCGTGGCGCCCGCCTCGGTGGTCTTCGGCGATTCGCCGGCGCTGTTGTACGCGGCCACCGAGTAGTTGTGCGACGAACAGGCCGCCAGCCCCGAGATCGTCGCCGAAGTCCCGGTCACCGTCGCGACCACGGTCCCGCCCTCGTACACGCGATACCCGGTCACCGTCCCCGCCGAAGCGCCCCACGAGAGCGCGATCGACGAGTTCGTCACCGTGCCCACGGCCGGGTTTCCCGGGGCCGGAGGCGTGCCGGGGGTACCACCGCCGGGTCCGTCGAGGCTGATGTCGTCCGCGTAGTAGGTGCCCGACCCGTACCAGCCGTGGACGTACACCTCGGCCGTCGTCTGGGTGGCCGACGTCGTGAACGAGAGCGAAAGCCGGGTGTAGGAGGTCGCCGCGGTCCAGGTCGACGGCCCGCCCGTCACGCCGAGGTACACCGGGTTCCCGTTCACCCAGGCCGAAACCGCGTAGGTGGTGTTCGGCCGGACGGATACCGTCTGTGCGCATTTGCCGATCGTCGAGCCGGGCGTGACCGAAACGGCGTAACCGCCCGAACGGACCGGTGTGCTCACGGCCGAGCCCGCCGCACAGGACCAGCCGGAGGTCGAACCCGCCTCGAAACCGGGATTGAGGAGCAGGTTGGCCGCGTTCGCGGTGCCGCCGCCGGTGATCAGGCCGGTGCAGGTGAGCACCAAAACGGCCAGAAATGCCAAGGATCTGGAACGCCTCATCGCGATTCCTCCGTGAAAGGGCGGCCTGCCGCCGCGCTGGGCTAATTGTCTAGACCAATCTCCCGAAAGTCCATACCCCGGTCCCGCCAGAGTCCAAAGACCCGACTACTCCGGGCTCCTATACCGGTGTGACGCGCGGGCGCGCTCCGTAACGTCGGAACGGCCAAACAGGGCTGGGGGCTTTCGGGAGGTGGGGATGTTGGGAACGAGAACGGCAGATCCGGCGTGATGACCGTGTCCGAAGCCGTGCGCCCGACCTATCAGCCCCGCCCGGGGGAGCCGGACGGCGAACTGATCCGCGCGGCGATCAGCGGTGACCGGCGGGCCGTCGGGAGCCTGCTGGCCCTCCTCCGCCCGATCGTGTTCCGGTACTGCGCGGGCAGGCTGGGCGGGTCGATACGCGGCGTCTCCAGCGCCGAGGACTGCGCACAGGAAGTCCTGATGGCCGTCCTCGTCGCCTTGCCGCGCTACAGCTACCAGGACAACAGCTTCCTGCCATACGTTTTCGGGATCGCCTCGCACAAGGTCGCCGACGTCCGCCGCAACCTCGCCCGCGACCCGTCCGCACCGGTACCCGATCCGGAGCCCGACCAGGACGGGCCGTGGAACCCGACGTTCGAAGAGGTCGAGAGGGCCGATCGCCGCCGCCGGCTGTCCCGGCTGTTCGAGGTCCTTTCGGCGAAACAGCGCGATGTGCTGGTGCTGCGTGTGATCCACGGGTACAGCGCCGAGGAGACCGCGGGCGCGCTGGGGATGGCGAGCGCGGGCGCGGTCCGCGTCACGCAGCACCGGGCCCTCAACGAACTGCGCCGCGTGCTGCGCGAGGATCCCGATTTCGCCGGCGGGTTCACCTTCTTCTAGGAGGTGGGCTTACGGCGCTGGGTGGCGTACACGGCGGCGGCGGTGCGGCGTTCGAAACCGAGCTTGTGCAGCAGGGACGACACGTAGTTCTTGACCGTTTTCTCCGCCAGGTACAGCTTTTCCGCGATCTGGCGGTTGGTCAGCCCGTCGGCGATGTGGTCGAGCACCCGCCGCTCCTGCGGGCTCAGCTGTTCGTACCGCGGGTCCGGGAGGTCGGTCTCGCCGCGCAGCCGGTTCATCACCGACGCCGTCAGCGTGCTGTCCAGGAGCGATCCGCCCGCGGCGACCGTGCGGACGGCCTTCACGAGCGCACCGCCGGAGACCTGCTTGAGCATGTATCCGGCCGCGCCCGCCATGATCGCGCCGAACAACGCGTCGTCGTCCGAATAGGAAGTCAGCATCAGACAGGCGGGCGGAGGGTCGACGGACGCCCGGATCTCCCGGCAGACGCTCACCCCCTCGCCGTCCGGCAGCCGGACGTCGAGCACCGCGACCTGCGGTTTGACCGCGGGGATCCGCACATACGCCTCGGCGGCCGTGGCGGCTTCGCCGACCACGGTGAAATCGTCCTCGGCCTCGAAGACGGTCTTGAGCCCGGTGCGGACGAGTTCGTGATCGTCCACGAGGAACACCGAAATCGTCATCCCACACTCCCCTGTCGGGCCGGCAGCTCCACCGACCAGTCGAGCCTCGTCCCGCCTTCGGGGCGCGCTTCGACGCGGAACGTCCCGTTCCAGCGGGCCGCGCGTTCGGCGAGGTTCGCCACCCCGCTGCGATGGCCGGGTTCGGCAGGCATGCCGATGCCGTCGTCCACCACCGAGAGTTTCAGCCATCGCCCGTCGCGATCGACCGCGACGTCGACCGAGACCCGCGTCGCCGCGGCATGTCTGACCACATTGGACAGTGCTTCGCGGAGCGTCGCGATGAGGTCCGAGCGGACCGTGTCCGGCACCGTCGAATCGAGCGGCCCGTCGAACCCGACCCGGGGTTCGGACGCGCAGCCCGCGTCCAGCGCGACCCGCAGCAGCTCCGACCGGAGACTGCCCTGCGCCTCCGCCGGTTCCTGCAGGGAGAAGATGCTGTTGCGGATCTCGCGGATGGTGCGGTCGATCTCGTGCGCGAAACCGGTCACCCGGTCGGCGACGGCGGGTTCGCTCGCGAGCCTGCTGAGCCCCTCCAGCCCGAGCCCGATCGCGAACAGCCGCTGGATGACCAGGTCGTGCAGGTCGCGGGCGATCCGGTCGCGGTCTTCGAAGACGGCGAGCCGCTGCCGGTCCTGTTGCGCGCGGGCGAACTCGACCGCGAGCGCGGCGTGCGCGGCGAAGGTCTCGGCGAGCTGGACGTCGTAGGCGGAGAACGGGGTCCGGTCGCGGAACTTCGCCACCAGCAGGACACCGAGCTTCTCCTCGCCGACGATCAGCGGGACGGCGACCGTGGAGTCGAGGTCCTTGATCGCCGCGGGCATCACGGCGCCGCGACCGCCCTGGAATTCGACCACCTTCTCGCCGTAATCCCGGATCACGACGGGTTTTCCGGTGGTGAACGCCATCCCGGTCGCGGTGCCCTCGGTCGGCACGGTGATCCCGGCGAGCCGGTCCGAGTCCGGGCCCGGCGGCTCCACGATCTCGAAGACCAGTTGCCCGTCACCGCGCGGCCGGGCCACCGCGCCCGCGGTGCCACCGGCGACGACGCGGGCGCGTTCGGCGATCAGGCGGAGGGTCGCGGTCAGATCCTGGTCGGTCAGGAGCGCCCCGGTGACGTGGTACGAGGCTTCGAGCCAGCGCTCGCGCCGCTGCACCTGGTCGAACAGCGCGGCGTTCTCGATCACCACACCCGCCGCCGCGGTGAGCGCGACGAGCAGGTCGTCCTCGGATTCGGTGAACTCCTCACCGCCCGGTTTGGGGGCGAGGTACAGCATCCCGAAGATACGGCCGCGCATCCGGATGGGCACCACACGGGCGTCGTCGCCCGACGGCGGCCGCTCCCAGGCGTCGCCGAAGCGGATGAACTCGTCCGAATCGAGCACACTGAGCGCGCCGAAGGGCGCACCGGTGAGCTCGCAGGCGGATTCGACCATCCGCCGCAGGACGTCGGAAAGGCTGAGATCGTGGGCGATCCCCGCCACCGCGTCCAGAATCCTGGGCGCCTTGGCGTCACTCGCCGCACTCACCCGCCGCACCGCCGTCACCGTCCCGGAGTAACTCCCCGGGCAGTGGGGTCAGGAATGACAAACGCGCCCGGATCGCTCATCTGGTGCGTCGATCACGGACAGTGCTTCGTTACCGCGAGCGGCGAGGATCCTTCTACCGGTCACCGACTCGATGGGGATCCGGAGATACCGGGAGTCCGTCCGGCCGGTCCAGCAGCCCAGCGGCAAGGTCTCGAGTTCGGCGATCACCAGTGGATCGCGCACCTCGGAGGCGCGGCCGACGACGGTGACGAACCAGCCCGTCCCGAGGTCCTCGGAGAACTCGTCGACGGCGAACGCCACCACGGTGTCGAGCACCCCGGCGAACAACGCGCTCTGCGACGGCGTCCGCACCACGATCGCGCCGTGGTGCAGCGCGAACGGCGCCGGCTGGATGGCGGGCAGTGCCCGGGAGGTGAACACCACCCGGCCGAGCCCGGCGCCCGCGAGCAGCGCCAGGCACTGCTCGCGGCCGAGCGTCTCGAGACCCAAGGAGTCGGACATCGGCATCCCCGCGTTCTCGTCGTGTGGTTCGTCGGGATCCACGGTCCCCGGCTTACCGACTCGCCGGTAGGGCCGATGGACCCGGCCCGTGCGGGGGATGCGGCGCGGTAAGTGCCGGCGCCTCGTGAGTGGTAAGGACGGTTCTAACCGTCCTTACCACTCACGAGCCCCAAGACCCCCCCCGCGCGTCGGGCTACGCCTTGGGCGACAGCAGCACCACGGGGATCTCCCGCTCGGTCTTGGTCTGATACTGCGCGTAGTTCTTGTAGTCCGCGGTGATCTTGGGCCACAGGCGGGCGCGCTGCTCGGCATCGGCGACGCTAGCGACCATCGGACGCGCGGCCTCACCCTTCAGCGTGACCTGGACGTCGGGGTTGTCGCGGAGGTTGAGGAACCACGCCGGATGCTGGTCGTCGCCACCGCGGGAAGCGACGATGACGTACGCGTCGCCCTCGCGCAGCGGCGAGGTCAGCAGGACGGTGCGCGGCTGGCCGGATTTGCGGCCGATGGTGGTCAGCTCCAGGACGGTCATCCCGGCGACCTGCCAGCCGGCGCGGCCGCCGCTGACCTTCTGGATGACGCGGTGGACGGCGTTCATGGTCTTCAAGGCGAAATCGGAGGGCATGCGGAGAAGGCTACTCCGCTTTGGTCGCGACTTCGATTCCGTCCAGCAGGACGGACAGCGAGAACTCGAAGGCCTCCCTCGCCTCCTGCTCCAGATAGGACACCGTTTCGTCCTCCATCCGGAACGCCTGCTCCGCCTCCATCCAGGTCAGCGTCGGGAATCGCTCGGCGAAGTCCGGCGAGACCTCCTTCAGACGCGCCGACCGCGCGTACCACCACTCGTCGTCGGACTGCCCGGTCACCTTTTCGGCCAGCCGGGCCTCCGAAGCCGTCCTGGCGGGCTCGCGCACGCACGAATACAGCGCGCTGACCAGCCGTCGCAGCGCCGCCGGGCGCAACCCGGTCCGGCGCAGGATCTTCACCAGCGCTTCCAGCACGACGTACTCGTTCGGCCCGAGCACCGGCCGCGCCTGCGAGACCTGCAGGACCCAGGGATGCCGCAGGTAGAAGTCCCAGAGATCCTCGGCCCAGCGGGCCACGTCCGCGCGCCAGCCGTCTGCGTCGTAAGTGGCCGAAAGCTCACCGAGCGCCTTGTCGTACATGAGATCGACGAGCTCGCTCTTGCTCGGGACATAGGTGTAGAGCGCCATGGCCGTCCGGCCGAGCCTGTCGCCGACGGCACGCATCGAGAGGCCCGGCATGCCTTCGGCGTCCGCGATGATGATGGCGGTTTCGACGATCAGATCCACGGAAAGTCCCGGTTTGGGGCCGGGTCGCTCGGCGTCCGGCGGCTCGGTCCGCCACAGCAGGGCCATCGACCGCCGGGGGTCTCCTTGCGCCGCGTAGACGACCACTTGCCAACTCCTTACAGCATAAACTAACCTCTGCTACCCTCACTTTACAGGCTAAAGAGTTCCAACCAGGGGAGAGCCATGCCTTCGGCCGCCGACAGCCACGACATGATCCAGGTGCGCGGAGCCAGAGAGAACAACCTCGCCGACGTCTCGGTCGACATCCCCAAACGCCGCCTCACCGTCTTCACCGGTGTCTCGGGGTCGGGAAAGTCGTCCTTGGTGTTCGGCACCATCGCCGCCGAGTCGCAGCGGCTGATCAACGAGACCTACACCGCGTTCATCCAGTCGTTCATGGCCCCGGTCGGGCGGCCGGACGTGGACGCGCTGCGGAACCTGAGCGCCGCGATCGTCGTCGACCAGGAGCGGATGGGGGCCAACTCCCGCTCCACGGTCGGCACCGCGACCGACGCGCACACGATGCTGCGGATCGTCTTCAGCAGGCTGGGCAAACCGCACGTGGGGACGTCGGGAGCGTTCAGTTTCAACCTTCCCGAGGGGATGTGCCCCGAATGCGAGGGGCTGGGCAAGGTCTCCAGCATCGATGTCGACCAGCTCGTCGACAAAGAGCTTTCGCTGAACGAAGGGGCGATCACCGTCCCGAACTTCGCCCCCGGCGGCTGGTACTGGAAGGGGCTGGCGGAGTCCGGTTTCGTCGACCCCGCGGTCAAACTGAAGGACTACACCCCGCAGCAGTGGGAAGACTTCATGCACAAACCCGCCACCAAGATGAAGCTCGGCGGGATCAACACCAACTACGAAGGCCTGCTGGTGAAGGTGCAGCGGCTGTTCCTGTCGAAGGACAAGGAAGCGACGCAGCCGCACATCCGGGCCTTCGTGGACCGGGCGATCACCTTCCGGCGATGCCCGGCGTGCGACGGCGCGCGGCTCAACCAAGCGGCACTGTCGTCGAAGATCGAAGGGCTGAACATCGCCGACTGCTCGTCGATGCAGATCAACGATCTCGCCGATTTCCTCCGCAAGATCGACGATCCGTCGGTGGGCCCGCTGATGCAGAACCTGCGCGGCACCCTCGACTCGCTCGTGGAGATCGGGCTCGGCTACCTGAGCCTGGATCGCGAATCCGGGACGCTTTCGGGCGGCGAGGCGCAGCGCGTGAAAATGGTGCGGCACCTGGGTTCCAGCCTCACCGACGTCACCTACGTTTTCGACGAGCCGACCGTCGGGCTGCACCCGCACGACATCCAGCGGATGAACGGTCTCCTGCTCCTGTTGAAGGACAAGGGGAACACGGTGCTCGTCGTCGAGCACAAACCGGAGACGATCGAAATCGCCGACCACGTAGTGGATCTCGGACCCGGCGCGGGGCCGGACGGCGGGCGGATCTGCTACACCGGCGATGTCGCCGGCCTGCGGGCGTCCGGCACGCTGACCGGACGGCACCTCGACCACCGGGCGCGGCTGCGCACGGACGTCCGCGTGCCGGCCGGGCAGATCCCCATCCGGAACGCGACCCGGCACAACCTGCGCGGCGTCGACGTCGACATCCCGCTGGGCGTGCTGACCGTGGTCACCGGGGTCGCCGGTTCGGGCAAGAGCTCGCTCATCCACGGTTCACTGTCCACAAGGGACGACGTGGTGGTGCTCGACCAGTCGGCCATCCGCGGCTCGCGGCGCAGCAACCCGGCCACCTACACCGGCCTGCTCGACCCGATCCGCACCGCGTTCGCCAAGGCCAACGGCGTCAAGGCGGCCCTGTTCAGCGCGAACTCCGAAGGCGCTTGCCCGAAATGCAAGGGTATCGGGCTGATCTACACCGACCTGGCGATGATGGCAGGCGTGGCGACGGTCTGCGAGGAATGCGAGGGGAAGCGGTTCACCGCGGAGGTCCTGACCTACAAACTGCGGGGCAAGGACATCAGTGAGGTCCTCGCCATGCCCGTCGCCGAGGCGCGCGAGTTCTTCCCGTCAGGGCAGGCGCGGGTGATCCTGGACCGGCTTTCCGACGTCGGCCTCGGCTACCTCGGGCTCGGGCAGCCGCTCACGACGCTGTCCGGCGGGGAGCGGCAGCGGATCAAACTCGCCATCCGGATGGCGGAGAAGTCGGCGACGTACGTCCTCGACGAACCGACCACCGGCCTGCACCTCGCCGACGTCGACCAGTTGCTCGGCCTGCTCGACCGGCTCGTCGACGACGGGAACACGGTGGTGGTCATCGAGCACCACCAGGCGGTGATGGCGCACGCGGACTGGATCGTCGACCTGGGGCCGGGCGCGGGTTCGGACGGGGGCCAGGTCGTGTTCACCGGGACTCCGGCCGATCTGGTCGCTTCCGGGGAGACGCTCACGGCGCGGCACCTTCGCACCTACGTGGGCCGCTAGCGAGCTCGGCGGGCTTCGAGGAGAGCCGCGAAGCCCGCCGAACCCAGCACCGCCAAAGCCAGCCCCGAAGTCACCATCTCCACCGGCGAAGCCGCCAGCGGCGAAACCCCGGTCACCGACTCCACCCCCACCACCGCGGTCAGCACCGAGTAGGCACCGATCGCCACCCACACCAGCCGCACGCGCCGCCGTTCCGCCCAGTCCGCGAACCGCAGCAGCCAGGCGAGCCCCGGCACGATGAGGATCGCGTGCATCGCCACCGCGTGCAGCGGCTTCAGCGCGCCGGCGGTGGTGTACGCGAGCTGCGGGTTCCCGCCCCGCGCCTCGGCGACGCCGCTCGCGATCATCGCCGCGCCCGCGCCCAGCGCCACCAGCAGCGCGACGAGCCCGAACCGCACCGCGAGCCGCATGCTCGCCGTCGTCTCCCCTTCGCCACGCATCGCCGCGGCCGTGAACGTCACCGCCGTCAGGATGATGACGCCGCCGCCCGCCGCGAGCGTCGTCGACACGGCGTTGTCGAAACCGGTCTCGAAGTTGAAATGCGACGGCACCCCGCGCCAGGCCTGCATGCTCACCAGCACCGTCTCCACGACACTCGCCACCGTGAAGACGCCGAGCAGCGTGTTCCGCACGCGTGGCCGCACCGCGACGTACGACGTCGCCCAGGCGACGGTGATCAGCGTCAGCCCGAACGACAGGCCGAAGGTGACCGCCTTCCGCATCGACAGCGGCCCGGTCCACGAACCGCCGGACGCGACCAGCACGACCGCGTGCACGAGACCGCTGAGGAACAGGAGCGCCCCGGTCGCGTAGGCGACACGTTCGATCGTCCGCATCATGCCGTCGAGTGTCATCCGGGGCGACGCGGAAAGCGTCGGCCGTGAAGCGACATCTCGCGTACGTCTGCCTACGTACCTGAGACGCCCCTCAGCGAAGACGGCGGTAGAGACCAATGGGCTGTTAGTCTTGCCGACATCATGCCCCGCATCCTTGTCCGCGTCGCCGCGCTGATCGCCGTTCTCGCCCTCCTGTTCGGTGTGCCGTGGTGGACGATCGTCGGTTCCCCCGAACTCCCGGCCGCGCTCGAAGTCCTCGGCACGATCGTGTTCGCCGCCGCGGCCCTCGCCGTGCCCGCGTGCATGGTCCTCGGCCACGGGCCGTGGCAGCGCGACGTCGCGGCGAAGATCGGCGACCTCTCCCTCGGGTTGATCTGGCTGCTGTTCTCCTTGTCCGTACTCGGAAACGTGCTGAGGCTCGTCCTCGCCGTGTCCGGAGTGGACAGTGCGGCGGGCATCGTGTCCGACGTCGTCCTGGTGGCCTTCGTGGCGCTGGCCGCGTACGGGATGTTCGAGGCCCGGCGCGTGCCGAGGCTCAAGGAACTCGACGTCGTGCTCCCCCGCCTCGGCGCGGGGCTCGACGGTCTCCGCTTCGCGATCATCACCGACACCCATTTCGGCCCGCTGAACCGGACGAAGTGGTCGGAGAAGGTCGTCGAAGTGGTGAACGAGCTCGACGCCGATGTCGTCGCCCACGCGGGTGATCTCGCCGACGGTTCCGTCGCCAAGCGCCGGGAGCAGGTCGCACCGCTCGGGAAGGTGCGGGCGAAACTCGGCAAGTTCTACATCACCGGCAACCACGAGTATTTCGGCGAGGCGCAGGCCTGGCTCGACCATATGCGCGACCTCGGCTGGGACACGCTGCACAACCGGCACGCGAAGGTCCGCCAACGCGGTGACACGCTGGTCTTCGCCGGGATCGACGACCCGACCGGCGCCGCCTCCGGCCTGCCCGGCCACGGCCCCGACCTCCCCGCCGCGCTGGACGGCGTCGCCTCGGACACGCCGGTCGTCCTGCTCGCCCACCAGCCGAAGCAGGTCAAGCAGGCCGCGGAGGCGGGTATCGACCTCCAGATCTCCGGGCACACCCACGGCGGCCAGATCTGGCCGTTCCATCTCCTGGTCCGGCTCGACCAGCCCGTGCTGGCCGGGCTTTCGCGGCACGGCGAGCGCACGCAGCTCTACACGAGCCGCGGCACCGGCTTCTGGGGACCGCCGCTGCGCGTCTTCGCGCCGAGCGAGATCAGCCTCCTGACCTTGCGAAACGGCAAGTAGCCATCCCGTCGCGGCACCTCGCGGTGTCCCGGCGGCACCACCGACAAATTTTTTTGTCTTGACAACCGAGATTTTCGGAGCGAAGGTAGTGCCAACGCAACCGGCGCCCCGAAAGGCAGAAACCGATGACCATCACCGCCACCCGCCCCCACGTCGCGCTCCCGGCCCGCGCCCTGCTCGCCTGCGGCGCCGTCTCGGGTCCGCTGTACTTCCTGACCACGCTCACCCAGGCCGCCGTGCGCGACGGCTTCGACATGACGAAGCACCCGGCGAGCATGCTGAGCAACGGCGACGCCGGCTGGATCCAGGTGACGAACTTCCTGGTCACCGGGGTCCTGATGATCGCGGGGGCGATCGGGCTGAGCCGGACGCTCGAACCGGGAAGAGGCAGCACGTGGGGGCCACGGCTGCTGGGCGCCTTCGGCGTCAGCCTGCTCTTCGCCGCGGTCTTCAAGGCCGACCCGGGCAACGGTTTCCCGGTCGGTTCCGGTCCGTCCGGCATCAGCACCGCGGGCGTCCTGCACATGGCCGCCGGCTCGGTCGGATTCCTCTCGCTGATCGTCGCGACCTTCGTGTTCGCGAGCCGCTTCTCCCGTGAGGGCCACCGCGGCTGGGCCGTCTACTCCCGCGCCACCGGCATCGCGTTCTTCGCCTCCTTCGCCGGGATCAGCTCCGGCAACGCGAACGCCGTCGTGATGCTCGCCTTCTGGGCCACCGTGATGCTGGCCTGGGGCTGGGTCACCGCCGTCATCCTCCGCGCAAGCCGCTAGACAACCCTAGGAGAATTCCCGCCATGAGCACCGTGACCTCGCAAGACGGCACCACCATCGCCTACACCCGCACCGGCTCCGGCCCCGCCGTCATCCTGGTCGACGGCGCGATGTGCCACCGCGAGTTCGGCCCGGCCAAACCGCTGGCCGCCGAACTGGCCGCGCACTTCACCGTCTACACCTACGACCGCCGCGGCCGCGGCGAAAGCGGCGACACCGCGCCGTTCTCCGTCGCCCGCGAAGTCGAGGACATCGCGGCACTGATCAAGGAAGCGGGCGGCACGGCCCACGTCTACGGGATCTCCTCCGGCGCCGCGCTCGCCCTCGAAGCCGCGAAAGCCGGGCTGCCGATCACGAAACTGGCGGTCTACGAGTTCCCGCTGGTCGTCGACGACACCCGCCCGCCGGTCCCGGCCGACTACGACGAACGGCTGGAGAAGGCCATCACCGACGGGAAACCCGGTACCGCGATCAAGACCTTCATGCGGGAAGGCGTCCGCGTCCCGGCGCCGGTCGTCTTCATGATGCGGTTCATGCCCGCCTGGCCGAAGCTGAAGAAGGTCGCGCCGACCCTGCGCTACGACGCCGCGTTGTTCGACGGCCTGCACGACGGCACCCCGCTGCCCGAAGGCCGCTGGGCAGGCGTTTCCGTGCCGACGCTGGTCATGGACGGCGGCAAGAGCCCCGCGTGGATCCGCAACGGGGTCGCCGCGCTGGCGAAGGCGGTGCCCGGCGCCGAGCACCGCACGATCGAAGGCCAGACGCATATGCTCAAACCGAAGGCCGTGGCCCCGGTACTGATCGAGTACTTCAGCGACTGACGGAGCGATCACGATGATCGAACTGGTGGAAGGCGACATCACCGAACAAGAGGTCGACGTCGTGGTCAACGCCGCGAACTCGTCACTGCTCGGCGGCGGCGGGGTGGACGGCGCGATCCACCGCCGCGGCGGGCCGGAGATCCTCACCGAATGCCGGGCGCTGCGCGCGGGGCACTACGGCAAGGGACTGAAGACCGGAGAGGCGGTCGCCACCACGGCGGGCCGCCTTCCGGCGCGCTGGGTGGTGCACACCGTGGGGCCGGTGTGGTCCGAATCCGAAGACCGCTCGGCACTGCTGGCGGCCTGCCACCGCAACTCGCTGCACGTGGCCGCCGATCTCGGCGCGCACACCGTGGCGTTCCCCGCGATCTCGACCGGGATCTACCGGTGGCCCATCGAGTCCGCGGCGGAAATCGCCCTCGAAACGGTGGTGAACACGCTCGCGGCCGGTTCGTGCTCGGTGGAACTGGTGCGGTTCGTGCTCTTCGGGACCGCCGCCTACGACGTGTTCCGGGAGCAGGCGGACGCGATGGGTCTCGTGAGTGGCAAGGACGGTTAGAACCGTCCTTGCCACTCACGAGACCCACTACACGCCCGCAGGCGAACTACCCTGCTGGACCAGCTCCCGGGGCGCCCCGCTCCCGTCCGCGGGAACCGACCAGACCGCCGAGTCCACGCCGTACGCCACGGTCCGGTCGTCGAGCCAGGCCGCCTGGTCGTCCACGCTCCGCGTCTCGGCCAGCAGGGTCTCCTTGCCGGAGGCCAGGTCGAGGACGGCCAGCCGCCACGGCGCCGCGAGATCGGCGGAGACCTTCTTCTTGAAGGCGATCCGCTTCGCGTCCGGCGAGAGCGACGGGCATTCGACGTTCTCCCGGATCATCCTCGCGACGAGCTTCTCGTAGTCCGCCTCGACCAGGTACGTCTTCCCCTTCGTCCCCACGGTCGCGTAGAACTTCTTGCCGTCGGGGGCGAAGGTGATCCCCCAGTAGTTCACGTCGGACGAGTAGTACGGCTTGCCGTCGAGCAGCAGCCCCATCTCCTCGATGCTCTTCATCAGCTTCCCGGTCGTCAGGTTGAAGATCCCGGCCCGCGTCGAAAACCCGGTCTCCGCATAGGAATCCCCGTTGACGAACAGCGTCCAGTAGGCGAGCTTCCCGTCCGGCGAGACCCGGCCGCGGCTGGGGGTGCCGGGCAGTTCGATCCGGCGGATCTCCTTGAGGTCCTTGTCCAGCACGATGACGTCGGTCATCGGCGGCAGCACCCCGGGCTGCGCGGCAAGGCACAGCGCCGTCCCGGCCGAAGCGGCGAACCGGTCGCAGCTGAGGCCGGACACCTTCCGGGGTTCGCCGGGACGATCGGCCGGGACGGTGGCGAGATGGCCGAAGTCCGGGCCTTCGGCGGTGTTGCGGAACAACAGTTGTCCCTTGGCCTGCACCGAAACCGGCTGCCCGGTGACGACGGCGACCGCGTTGACCGCGGGCCCGCGGTCCCGGGAGAGGACGCCGTAGCCGACGGCCGCCGCGATCAGGACGACGACCGCCGCCACCACGCCCAGGATCCGCGCCCTCACGCGTAGGTCCGCAATGGACGGAGGACGGCGGCCGCCACGACCACCACGGCCAGCGCGCCCGCGGCGACCAGGACCGCGGCGTGCAGATCCCAGGTGGTCCAGGCGAGTCCGAAAAGGACGGACGCGAGCATTCGCGTCGTCGCCTGCCCGGTCTGCACCAGCGCCAGCCCGCTCGCCCGCTGGTGTTCGGGCAGCAGCGGTCCGGCGGCGGCCATCAGGACACCGTCGGTGGCCGCGTAGAAGACACCGTGCAGCACGAGCGCCAGCACCGCGAGGATGCCGCCGTCCACCGGGCCGAGCAGCGCCAGCAGCGCGACGACCAGCGCGACGTGCCCGCCGAGGAACACCTTCCAGCGGCCGATCCGGTCCGAAAGCCTGCCGAACGGAACGGCGAGCAGCAGGTACACGCCCGCGGTTCCCAGTGGCAGCAAGGGAAAGAAGACCGCGCCGAGTTCCCAGCGGCGCTGCAGCACGAGGTAGAGGAACGAGTCGCTGAGGGTGACCAGGCCCAGCAGCGCCGCCCACACGCAGATCCGCCGGAACGACGCCTGCCGGATCAGGCCCGCGGTCTCCCGCAAGGAGACCTTGGCCCGTTCGGCCCTCGGTTTCGGCTGGTGGTCCTTCACCAGCACCACCAGGATGATCACGCCGATCGCGGCGATGCAGAAGCTCGTGAAGAACACCGAGTCGTAGCTGCCCAGGCTGAGCCACAGCACGGCCATCGCGACCAGCGGGCCGAGGAACGCGCCGAAGGTGTCCATCGCGCGGTGCACGCCGAACGCGCGGCCGAGATGTTCGGGATCGCTGCTCAAGGTGATCAGCGCGTCGCGCGGGGCGGTCCGGACGCCTTTGCCGGTGCGGTCGGCCGCGAGCACGGCGCCGATCGCGACGGTGGACGAACCCGCCAGCATCAGGCCGATCTTGCCCAGTGCCGAGAGCCCGTAACCGAAGCAGGCGACCGCCTTGAGTTTCTGCCAACGGTCCGCGAGATGGCCGCCGACGAGCCGGACGACGGCCGTGACACCGGAGTAGAGCCCGTCGAGCACACCGAACTGCAGCGGGCTCAGGCCGAGACCGAGGACGAGGTAGAGCGGCAGGACCGCGGTCACCATCTCCGACGAGATGTCGGTGACGAGGCTGACCAGGCCGAGCGCGACGACATTCCCGGTGACGGCCCGTTTGACGCCGCTCTTCGGGACCTCCGCCGCGGCGTCCGCTCCCCTACTGGTGGCTATGTACATGGGAGACCTCCAGCGCCGGAAGGAGGTGCCGCGGCGCGACGCGACACCTCCTCACGGGAATCAGTGGCAGGTGTAGGTGGGAGAGGAGTCGATCGTCTTGCCGTCGAGCCCGATCAACTGGGTGGAGAAGGCGTTGTCCGACATGTTCAGCTTGAGCACGCCGTAGGTCGAGATCGCCTTCGCGGTCGCCGGGTGTTCGGTTTTGACCGGGTACAGGGTCGCCCCGCCGCCACCGCCGATGATCTGCACCGGACCCGCGGGATCCTTGTCACCGTCGGCGTTCTGCGGGTGGAAGCGCTCGTAGTGGTGGTCGTGTCCGTTGAGCACCAGGTCGACCTTGTTCTGGACGAGGGTCTCCCAGAGCGTGGCCATCTTGTCGTTGTCGCCGTGGTCGCCCGAGGTGTAGCGCGGGTGGTGGTAGTACGCGGCGACGCAGGGTTTGGTGTTGCTCTTGAGGTCCTGCTTGATCCAGTTCAGCTGCTCGTCGCTGATCGCGTTCGCGGCGAGGCCGGGCGAGAACTCCGTGCTGTCGATGGCGACGAAATGCCAGTTGCCCATTTCCCAGCTGTAGTAGGTCTTCCCGTTCGGCGTCGCGATCTTGCCGAAGTACTGCTTGTAGGCGCCCAGCGGGGTGTGGTCGTAGGTCTCGTGGTTGCCGGGGACCGGGTGCATGATGCTCTTGTACTTGCCCCAGGTCTTGTCGAAGTACTTCGTGAAGTCCTCGATGTGGGCGTCGTCGTACTGGTTGTCGCCCATGGTGATCACCGCGGCCGGGTTCATCTGGCCGACCAGCGCGGCCGTCTTCGGGTGGACACACGAAGACGAGGAAGCGGTGCACTGTTCGGCGATGTCGCCGGAAGCGGCGAGGACGAACGACGAACCGCCCGCCTGCGTGGTCGCCTGGATCTGGTTGCTGGCCGCCGAGGTGTTGCCGGCGGCGTCCTTCGCCCGGACGGTGTAGGTGTACGCGGTCGACGCGCTCAGCCCGCTGTCGGTATAGGAAGCGCTTTCTGTAGTGCCGACGACCTGGCCGTTGCGCAGCACCTCGTAGCCGCTGACGCCGACGTTGTCCGTCGAACCGGTCCACGTCAAGTCCACAGTGGACGCCGTGACCGAACCGGCCTTGAGATTCGACGGCGCGGTGGGCGCCTGCGTGTCCCCGGAGGAGTCGGACGTGCCGTAAATCTGCATCTCCCAAAGGGAGTAGCCGTAGCTGGTGGCGCGTTTGGTGCCGACGAGGCGCAGGTACCGGCCGCGGCCGGACAGCCCGGTGAGATCGTCGGTCCCGCCGTTGCCGTTGGTGACGGATTTGATCGAGGTCCACGCCGAGCCGTCGTTGGAGACTTCGAGGCGATACGCGGTGGCGTACGCGGCTTCCCAGTTCAGCTTGACCCGGTTGATGGCCGACGGGCCGCCGAGGTCGACGCGGATGAACTGCGGGTCCACGCCTTCCGCGCTCGCCCAGCGGGTGCTCGTCTTGCCGTCGACGGCGAGCGGTCCACCGTAGGATGACGACTCCACCGAGGAGACGAGGACGGGTTTTCCTTGGGACAAAAGGACATCAGCGGCTTGCGCGTTACCGCTGAGCAGCGTCGGCAACAGGATGGCTGCCGCGCCTAGTGGCAGTAGTCGGGTTCGGGCCTTCACATCGATCTCCCCGGGAATCCGTGGCGGCGGGTTGAGAGGGACGGGTGCGCGGCGTTCACTTCGGATACACTGTTCGTTTGGTAAGTTTCCTAACGAATGCGTACGGTAATCCGTACCACTCAGTGAGTCAAGACGTAGACTCGTCCCATGACCGGCGCATTGATCTTCGACTTCGACGGGACGCTGGTCGACACCGAAGCGGCCGTCCTCGTGGCCTGGCAGGAGACCTTCCGTGCCCGCGGCGGCGAACTCCCCCTCGACGTCTGGCACACCGTGATCGGCACCCAGAACACCGCCGTCGCGATGTTCGAGCTGCTGGAGAAGAACGACGAGAACCTCGACCGGGTCGCCGTCCGCACCGGTGTCCGCGCCAGGGTCACCGAACTGCTGGAGACCGTGGGGCCGCGGCCAGGCGTCGAGGAGTACCTCGCGGACGCGAAGGAGCTGGGCCTGCGGCTGGCCATCGCGTCCAGCTCGACCGGCGACTGGGTCACCACGCACCTGAAGCGGCTCGGTCTCGCGGACGCGTTCGAGGCCGTGCTCACCGGCGACCTCCACGAGGCGAAGCCGAGCCCGGACCTGTACCTGGCCGCGCTCGCCGCGCTGGACCTGCCCGCGGCCGAGGCGATCGCGTTCGAGGATTCACCGCACGGTGTCACCGCGGCGAAGGCCGCCGGGCTCGAGTGCGTCGCGGTGCCGAACGCGATCACCGCGGTGCTGAACTTCGACCACGCCGACCTCGTGCTGGGCTCACTCGCCGACAAACCACTCGGCGAACTGCTCAGCCGTTGAGCAGCGCTAGGCACCTACCGCCGTGCGCCGAGGGACGACACACGTGATCAGAGGGACGACACGCGTGATCAGCGGGACGACTCGCCGTGTCGTCCAACCAGTCACGCGAGTCGTCCATCGGCTCACACGTGCCGTCCGGCTGATCACGCGAAACGACCAGCCCGCACAAGGGTGGTCGCGAGTGGCGGTTCGGGTTGGAGCGGCGCGGTCGAGTGTGGAGGATTCGGGACGTTGAGTGTCCCCAGCCCACAGCTGCTCAGCCGTCGAGCAGCTCGCCAAGCCGGGCGAGGAACGGGCGCTGCCCCTTGAGCAGTTTCTCCCCGGCTTCGGCCAGCCCGAACCAGGCGACCCTGTCGACCTCCGGGAACTCCTGCGTCCGGCCCGACCGCGGCGGCCACTCCATCTCGAAGACGCCCGGCACGACCTGAGCCGGGTCGAGGTCGCCCTCCACCGCCCAGACCGTCACGACCTTGCCGCCGGACTGCTTCACCTCACCGAGCGGGAGGTACTCCCCCTCCGGCGCCGGCAGCCCCAGCTCCTCCCGGAACTCGCGCCGAGCCGCGGCCTCCGGCGTCTCGTCCGGCTCGTACTCGCCCTTGGGCACCGACCAGCCGCCCGCGTCCTTCTTCGCCCAGAACGGCCCGCCCATATGCCCGAGAAGCACCTCGGTCACCTCGCCCGACCTGCGGAAGAGCAGGATCCCGGCACTCGTCTTACCCGCCATGCCGTCCAGTCTGGCCTTACTCCGACCGGGTGATGTGACCGGCCCGCGAAAAAAGTTTCCGCCCGGATGTCGAATCGCGTCGTGCCCGTCCGACGCGTTGTCAGAAGCCGCCCGACAGACACTCCCGGAAGGACCGGAACCATGACGCAGACCATCACCCCCGCCAAGACCACCGCCACCACCCCGCGTGCCGCGAAGGCGCAGGGCGCGATCCAGTCCGCCGTCCGGATCGTCGTCTCGTTCCTCTTCCTCTGCCACGGTTTGCAGGGATTCGGCTTCTTCGGTGGCGTCGACGGCGCGGGCGGTTCGGTCGAGCTCGGCTCCTGGCCCGGCTGGTACGGCAGCGTGATCGAGCTCGTCGGCGCCGCGTTCGTGCTGGTCGGCCTGTTCACCCGGCCGGTCGCGGTACTCCTCTCCGGCGTCATGGCCTACGCCTACTTCACCGTGCACGCGCCGGAAGGCCTGCTGCCGCTGCAGAACATGGGCGAGCTGTCGACCCTCTACTGCTGGATCTTCCTGCTGATCGCCGCGATCGGCCCGGGCACCTACGCCCTCGACACCCTGCGCCGCCGCCGCTGAATGGGAATCACGAGGCCCCTTTCCTGGAATGAATCCAGGAAAGGGGCCTATTCGCGTTTCCTCGCGGTTAAATTCGGACATACCATCGAATTACCCCCCGAAAGAAAGTTCCCTGCCGATAGGGTTGTCCGGCATCCTCTAGCACATCACTGGTTTAGACCACCTTGAGCCGGAAGGATGTGTCATGACCCAGACAACCGCCGCCACGAGCACCGAGGTGGGTCCGACCGCCCCCAAGTGGCAAGGACTGGCCCTCTCCGCCGTCCGCGTTGTCGTCTCGTTCCTCTTCCTCTGCCACGGTCTGCAGAAGATGGGCTTCTTCGACAAGGCCGCCGTGCCGGTGGGCACCTGGCCGGGCTGGTACGCCGGGGTGATCGAAACGGTCGGTTCGCTGCTCGTCCTGGTGGGTCTGTTCACCCGCCCGGTCGCGGTGCTGCTTTCGGGCACGATGGCGTACGCGTACTTCGTCGTGCACCAGCCCGACGCGCTGCTGCCGTTGCAGAACAAGGGCGAGACGGCCGCGCTGTACTCGTGGATCTTCCTGCTGTTCGCGGTGGTGGGACCGGGCACCTACGCGCTCGACACCTTGCGCCGCCGCCGCAAGTCCTGAAAGTCCGTGAAGGCCTCCTTGAGGGACTCTGGGTCCCTCAAGGAGGCCTTCACGGACAAACTCTCAGCGGCCCTGTGGCAGGCCTGCGGCAAGGTCCGAAAGCGCCAGCACGTGCTCCATCAGCACGGTCAGCACCTGCTTCGTCGACTCGCGTTCCCGCGCGTCGCACAGCAGCAGCGGGACGTCCATACCGACGTCGAGCGCCTGCCGGACCTCTTCGGTGCCGTAGCGGTAGGCGTTGTCGAAGCAGTTGACGGCGACGACGAACGGCAGCCCGCGGCGCTCGAAGAAGTCCACGGCCGCGAAGCAGCTGTCGAGCCGCCGGGTGTCGGCCAGCACGACGGCGCCGAGCGCGCCTTCGGCCAGCTCGTCCCACATGAACCAGAACCGGTCCTGGCCGGGCGTGCCGAACAGGTACAGGATCAGCTCGGGGTTGATGGTGATGCGGCCGAAGTCGAGGGCCACCGTGGTGGTCGTCTTCTTCTCGACACCGGTGAGGTCGTCGACGCCCTCGGACGCCGCGGTGATGACCTCCTCGGTGCGCAGCGGGGGAACCTCGCTGACCGAACCGACCATCGTGGTCTTACCGACCCCGAACCCGCCGGCGACGAGGACCTTGACCGCGTTCGCGGTCAAGGATCGCCGGGGCTCAGAGTTTCCGGATGCCATCAAGAACCGCCTGGAGTACGTGTTTGTTGGGGGTGTCGGTGACCGGGGTCGCGGTGCGGAACAGCACGAGGTTCTGTTCGATGAGGTCGCTCAGCAGCACCTTCACCACCGGCAGCGGCAGATCGATACGCGCGGCGACCTCCGCGACGGACGTCGGTCTCTGGCACAGGTTGAGGATCCGCCCGTACTCCGGCTCGAAGCCCGCGACCTCCTGCGAGGACCGCATGGCGACCACCAGGGTGATCAGGTCGAGGCCGAGCGTGTCCGAGCGGGTGCGCCCGCCCGTGACGGCGTACGACCGGACCAGCGGCCCGGCCTCCTCCTCGAACCACGACTCGTGCCGCCCGCTCATGGCGACGTGGGAGTCGCGGCGCGGGGCGCCGAGGTGAGCACCGCGCCGACCCGCTTGACCATCAGGTTCATCTCGTAGGCTACGAGGCCCATGTCCGCGTCCTCCTTCGCCAGCAGCGCGAGGCAAGCACCGCGGCCCGCCGCGGTGACGAACAGGAAGGCGTGGTCCATCTCGACCATGGTCTGGCGGACGTTGCCGCCGCCGAAGTGCCGTCCCGTGCCCCGCGCGAGGCTCTGGAACGCCGACGCGACCGCGGACAGGTGCTCGCCGTCCTGTTCCGACAGGTTCCCGGACCGTCCGATGAGCAGGCCGTCGGAGGACAGGACTACCGCCCTGTCGGCACCGGCGACACGCTTGACCAGGTCATCCAGCAACCAGTCGAGTTCACTGACTCCCGCGTTGGCCATCTAGTCACGATCTCCGTACATGTCGAGGTCGGTGTAATCGTCGGTGGGTTCGGTGTCCCGCGCGCGGCGCGTGCCCTGCTGGAACGCGGCGAGCCGGTTCCTCGCCAGCTCGGGGGTGTCCTCGCGGACCTCCTCGCGCTGGGCGGCGGGCCGGTCCTCCATCAGCTGGGGGACCAGGTTCGCCTGACGGCGGCGCTGCGGCAGCGGTGGCCTGCCGGGCGCCTCGGGGCCGGGCCGCCGGGTCTGCGGCGGACGGCCGTCCTGCGGCCGGGTGTCGGCGGGCGGCCAGGCCGGCGGCTGCACCGGCTGCGGACGTCCCTCGGCGCGCACGGGCTCTGGGCGGATCGGCTCGGGCCGCGGCGTCTCCGGCCGGGGCACCCGCGGCGGGCGCGGGGGCAGCGGCGGCAACGCGCCGCCGGGCTGCTCCGGACCCTGCTGCGGCTGGGGCTGCGGGGGCTGCGGCGCGACCGGCATCGGCACCGGGAGTTCGGGCCGTTCCGCCGGGATCTCGGTGCGGTGGCGGGCACGACGGCCCGGAAGCAGCGGCGCGGCCTCCGGCACCTCGGTGCTCTCGGGGTCCACCTCGTCCTCCGGCTGATCAGACGGGACCGGCGCGAGCAGGTCGGTGCGGACGAGCACGATGGCCCTGGTGCCGCCGTACGCGGATTCGCGCAGGTGCACGGAGATCCCGTGCCGAGCGGCGAGGCGCGCGACCACGAACAGGCCCAGCCGTGGCTCGGCTGACAAGGCCATGATGCCGAAGTCCGGCGGATCGGCCAACATCGCGTTCAGCTCGGCGGCCTGCTCGGGCTCGATACCGAGACCCTGGTCCTCGACCTCGATCACGACACCCTTGCCGACCACGTTGCCCCGCAGCTCGACGCGCGACTGCGGCGGCGAGAACGAGGTCGCGTTGTCGATCAGCTCCGCGAGCAGGTGCACGAGGTCGCCGACGACCGGGCCCTGCACCGCCATCGCGGGCATCTTCGCCGTCTTCACCCTGGCGAAGTCCTCGGTCTCGGCCGAGGCACCGCGGGTCAGCTCGGCGAGCGTCACCGGCTTGCGCCACTGACGGCCGGGCTGGCCGCCGCCGAGGATGATCAGGTTCTCCGCGTTGCGGCGGGCACGCGTGGAGAGGTGGTCCAGCTGGAAGAGCGTGTCCAGCTGCTCCGGGTCCTCCTGTTTGCGCTCGGCCTGGTCGAGCACCTTGAGCTGGCGGTGCACGATGACCTGGCTGCGGTGCGCGATGTTGAGGAACACCGTCTTGGTGCCCTCACGGGTCCTTGCCTCTTCGACGGCGGCCGCGATGGCGGTCTGCTGCGCCTTGTTGAAGGCCTCGGCGACCTGGCCGATCTCGTCGTCGCCGTGGTCGAGGAAGTGGCCCTTGTCGTCGAGGTCGACGGGTTCGCCCGCCCGCACCCGGTCGACCAGTTCCGGCAGCCGGATCTCGGCGACGTCGAGGGTGTCCTCGCGCAGCCGCGCCAGCCGTCCGATGAGCCGGTTGGACAGCCGCAGGGCGACGACGAACACGCCGATCGCCACCAGCAGCGCGATGGCCGCGGCGATGGCCGACGTGATCAGCGTCCGGTCGGCGTCGTCGACCGCCTGCGTCGTGGCCGTACCACTCTGCTCGACGAAGCCGCGCATCATCGCGTCGCTGACGCCGCGCGCGGCCTGCAGCCACGTCTGCTCGGGGATGGGGAGCGTGGCCTTGCTGTTCTGCAGGAAGGTGTTCTCGACCGTGTTGACGGCCTTCCACGGATCACTCGCGACGAGCTGGTCGAACTTCGCCTTGACGTCCGGGAGCATCCGGGAGACCGACGACTCCAGCTGCGAGCGGTAGGAACCGACCTCCGTGACGTACGCGCGGTAGGTCTCGTCGGTGAACCCGCCGCCCGCGACGGCCGCGGCGGCGAGGGCGTTCGCACGCTGCATCTGGTCGATCGCGGTGAACAGCGGGACCGCCGTGATCCGCTGGTACGCGTTCTCGGCGTTCGGCGCGTCCTGGGCCAGCCCGGTGAGACCGTCGACGAACTGGTCGAGGATCTGGTTGTAGAAGGTGAAGGCGTCCAGCAGCGGAAGCTGGCCGGAGTCGGCCGACTGCCGGATCTGCGGCATCTTCTGGAGGAGCCCGTTCAGCGTGGCGATGTTGCGCTGCACGCTGTCGGGCGAGTCCCCGACGAACTTCTGCAGATGCGCGGCGACGCCCTGGGCGGCGGCGTCGGTCTTGGCGCGCTGCTCGGTGAGCGTGGCGTGCTGCGACCGGTCGCCGGCGAGTTCGCGCAGCGCCAGGCGCCGCTCTTCCTGTACTTGGACGAAGAAGGGGAGAGAAGGGGCTTCCGAGTCACGGATCCGCTGCGCGTAGTCACGACCATTGACCGCGTCGAAGATCAGGTACCCGCCGATCGCGAGACCGACCAGCATCAGCGCGATGCTCGGAATGAGCGCGATCGTCAGAACGCGCGAACGAATCGAAGAGCCGCGGCCTCGTCGAAGGGAAATCTGCTTCACCGTGGTCCGTTTTCCTTCCGGCAGTTTTTGGTGTCGGGTCGCCGGGGATCTCATACCCGCGGGATCCGATAGCCGGATCAACACAGCGTGGTCCGCTCCGCCCGCGAAGACGCTAGGAGACCCAAACGGGTGAGTCAAGTCCAGACGCGAAGGGTAGTCGCGTATGGCCGTGACCTGCTGACACGAGGCGGCCGGACCAGGAAAGTCCACCACGTGGGACAGGGCACCCGGCCAAGTGACCGACCAGTAGGTCACCTGGCGGTTTAGCGCAGGCAGCGGCTTGATCGACACTCTTCGGACTCGATCAAGTCACCCCTCGCGGGCTCCTCGTCCCGACGGAAAAGCCGACGAAAACTACTCGCCGTGACGTCGCTCACGCTTTCGGACCAGGGCTCCACATACCGTTCGGTTTGCGAACGACATCGCCGCGGAGGAACGCCGTCGTCACACCCTTCGCGCCACGGAATCGAGAATTGCCGGCGCTTATCACCGAGGAATCGGCGAAATGATCTTCCCTGGCGCGGCCGAGTTCGTCGTCGAGGAGCTCCTCGACCCGCCCGGACGCGTCCCGCAGCATCCGGACACCCGCCCAGCACAGGGTCGCCACCCCGCAGATGAGGATCGCGACGAGAACCGTCTCCACCGGGTACCGGGAGCCGAATTCGTTGAGCAGAAAACCGGAGGCGACACCGAACACGGCGACGACGACATAGGCGAACGACACGATCCCCTCCTTCTCCAGGCGCCGTGGCCCGCGCCATCGCCGGTGAGACGGGCGGCGCGGGTTTCCCTTACGCCACAGGGGAAGGATCTATGTCACACTCGCGGCGAGAGCGAATGTCGAGCCTAACAGCGAATTCGCGAAGAATCCCCGGATCTCCCCCGCCGGGGCGAGGCGATCACCTATTTGCCACCCATTTCCGAATGCGGTTCACCATTTTCGCCACCGCCAGTGTCATCTCGTTCAGCTTCGAAGCTCCCGAAGCGTCGTGACGGCGCGGAGCACCTCGCCGTAGGTGGTGTACAGCGGCGCGAGCCCGAACCTCAGCACGTTGGGCGGGCGGAAGTCCCCGATCACCCCGCGGTCGATCAAGGCCGCCATCGTCTTGGCCGCGTCGTCGTCGAGCACCGAGATCTGGTGCCCGCGGTCCCGGCCGCGCGGGGTCGGGATCGTCGCGCCGTCGAGGAGCTCGTCCGCACACCGGAAGAAGAAGTCGCCGAGCGCGAGGCCCTTCTCCCGCAGCGGTCCGCGATCGACGCCGTCCCAGACGTCGAGGGCTGCGTCGAGCGCGAGCAGCGAAAGGATGTCGGGTGTGCCCGCGCGGCCGCGCGCGATACCCGCGTGCGCCTCGTACGCGCCCCGCATCGCGAACGGGTCGCGGTCGCCTGCCCAGCCCACCAGCGGCTGCTCGAACCGGTCCAGCCATTTCGCCGCCACGTAAAGGAAAGCGGGCGAGCCGGGGCCACCGTTGAGGAACTTGTAAGTGCAGCCGACGGCGAGATCCACGCCCGCCGCGTCCAGCTCGACGGGCAGCGCGCCGACGCTGTGGCAGAGGTCCCAGAGCGCCAGCGCCCCGGCACGGTGCAGAGCCGCGGTCAGCGCGGGCATGTCGTGGGCGCGCCCGGTGACGTAGTCGACGTGGTTGATCAGCGCGACGGCCGTCCGCTCGCCCACCTGGGCCGGCATGTCCTCGGCGGCGACCCGGCGCACCGTGCGCCCGGTCAGCCGGGCGGCCTCGTCGGCGATGTAACCGTCGGTCGGGAAGGTGTCGGCGTCGACGAGGATCTCGTCGCGGCCGGGCCGGAGCCGGGTGGCGGCGACCAGCGCCTTGAAGAGGTTCACACTCGTCGAATCCGCCACGACGACCTGACCCGGCGCGGCGCCCACCAGCGGCGCGATCCGCTCGCCGACCCGCACCGGCGCCTCCCACCAGCCTTCCGACCAGGACCGGATGAGCCGGCCGCCCCATTGCTCGCGGACGACCGCGGCGACGCGTTCTGCCACATGCTTCGGCGGGGCGCCCAGCGAATTGCCGTCGAAATAGGCGACGGAAGCGTCGAGGTCGAATTCGTTTCGCTTGTGCGCCAAGGGATCGGCCGCGTCCAGCGCCGCGGCCTCCGCTACGAGGTCAGTCACGGCCACCATCGTCGGCGAGAGTGTTCGAGAAGTCCATGACTGACGCGGTGAAAACGGAAAAGGTGGACATTTCGCGTAGCGCAACCGTGGCCGCGATTCTCTATCCAGCACTGCCGACAGCCCTTACAGTGTGCCTGATCAGGCAGCATCGAGGAGGCCAGCGTTGACCACCCAGCCGACCGTCGCCGAGCAGATCGAAGGCCAGACCATCCCCGCCCTGCTTCACCGCAACGCCCAGGAGTTCGGTGACCTGCCGGCGGTGACGTCACTCGACATCGAGGGCAAGCCGACCCTGACCTGGGCCGAATTCCGCACCGCCATCGCGGAGGTGTCCCGCGGGCTCGCCGGGCTCGGGCTCGGCGTCCGCGACCGGATGCTGATCATGGCGCCGAGCAGTCCCGAACACCTGATCGCCGATCTCGCCGCCGCCCATCTCGGCGCGATCCCGTGCACCGCGTACGCGACGCTCAGCCCGGAGCAGATCGGCTTCGTCGCCCGGCACAGCGCTGCCGGCGTCGTCGTCCTCGCCGGTGCCGACGAACTCGCCCGCTGGTCCCAGGTGCTCGACGACCTGCCCGCCCTGAGGCACGTCGTCCTGCTCGACGCGTCCGTGATCCCTCCGGACGACAAGCGTTTCCTGTCCTTCGCCGATCTCCGCGCGGCGGGCGCCGAAGCCCATGCGGCCGACCCGGAGGCGTTCGAGACGGCGTGGTCCGCGATCACCCCGGACGACCCGCTGTCGATGATCTACACCTCCGGCACCACCGGCGACCCCAAGGGTGTCGTGCTGTCGCACCGCAACGCGATCTATCAGGCCGTCGCCGTCCAGAAACTGCACGACTCCCCGATGCACGCCACGAACATCGCGTATCTGCCGCTCGCGCATATCGCCGAACGGGAGCTGTCGATCTACATGCCGATCGTGTGGGCCGGGCACGTGCACACCGTCGGCGACCCGACGGGTGTCGTCGGCGCGCTGGGCCAAGTGCACCCGAAGAGCTTCTTCGGTGTCCCGCGCGTGTGGGAAAAGATGGTGGCGGGCCTGAAGAACCTGCTCGGCTCGCTGCCGGAGGAGAAGCGGAACGGTCTTCTCGGCGCGAACGAACTGCTGCAGCAGGGCTACAAACTGCGCAGTGACGGCAAGGAGGTGCCACCGGAGCTGGCGGAGAAGATCGCGCAGACCGACGCGGCCGCGCTCGCGCCGGTGCGGGCGATGCTGGGCCTCGACCAGATCGAGGTCGCCTCCAGCGGCGCCGCCGCGCTTCCGGTGGAGATCCTGTACTTCATCGCCGGGCTGGGCGTCGAGATCCAGGAGGTCTGGGGGCTGTCCGAGACCACCGGCGCGGTCACGTCCAACACGCCGTCGGCGTTCAAGGCGGGCTCGGTCGGCCGTCCGCTGGAAGGTATCGAGGTGAAGGTCGCCGAAGACGGCGAACTCCTCGTCCGCGGCGCGATCGTGTTCCTCGGCTACCTGCAGGCGGACGGCTCGATCAAACCGGACGTCGACGCCGACGGCTGGCTCGCCACCGGCGACATCGGGACGATCGACGAACGCGGTTTCGTCACGATCACCGACCGCAAGAAGGAACTGATCATCACCTCGAGCGGCAAGAACATCGCGCCGACGAAGATCGAAGGACTGCTCAAGGAACACCCGCTGATCGGGCAGGCCGTCGCGATCGGCGAGAAACGGCCGTACGTCACGGCGCTGATCGTCGTCGACGACGAGATCGCGCCGGGCTGGGCGACCGCGAACGGCATCCAGCTCGCCGAGGGCGAATCGCTCGCCGACAACGCGGAGGTCCGCGCGGAGATCGAGAAGGCCGTCGAGGCGGCGAACGCGCGGCTGGCCAGGATCGAGCAGATCAAGCGGTATCACGTGATCCCCAAGGCGTGGACACCGGAAACCGGCGAAGTCACGCCGACTTTGAAGCTGAAACGGCGGATCATCAACGACCGGTACGCGCCGACCATCGCGGACCTGTACGCGGCCGCCCCCGAACCCGCCCCGGCCGCCGGCTCCTGACGCACGGAACCCGGATCACGCGTGATTGGAGCCGTAACTCGTGTGTCTGGAGCCGTAACTCACGAGTTCCGGCTTCAATCACGCGAGTTACGGCTTCGAGCGCGGGACGAAAGGAGTCGCGACCGGTCGGCGACCGCTGCTAACTTGCCGCCGTGGATCTCTTTTCCCGATCTTGGGCGGCGCTGCTCGCCGCCGTCGCCGAAACCCCCGACGAAGACTTCGGCAAGCCGTCCGGTTGCGCCGGCTGGCTGGTGCGGGATCTGGTGTGTCACCTGGTGATCGACGCCCAGGACGTGCTGATCACGCTCGCCACCCCCGCCGACACGGAACCGACGCGCGACGAGGTCACCTACTGGGAGGTCTCCGAGAAGCCGCCCACCGGTGAGGACGACCTCGACGCGCTGATCGTGCGGCTCGCCGCCGCGTACCAGGAACCGCGGCTGCTCAAGTTCCACCTCGACGACGTCGGTTCCGCCGCGGGCCGGGCCGCCGGCCTCGCCGACCCGGCGGCCAGGGTCGCCACCCGCGACATCGTCCTGACGGCGGGCGACTTCCTCTCCGCGTACGTCCTGGAGTGGACGCTGCACCACCTCGACCTGGTCGCGCATCTCCCGCATCTCGACGGCCCCGCCGCCGACGCGCTCGCCGAGACACGGCGGATCATGGAGCGGCGCATCGGGGAGACGTTCCCGGCGTCGTTCTCCGACACCGACGCGCTGCTGGTCGGCACCGGCCGCCGTCAGCCGACCGGCGCCGAGAAGGCCGCACTCGGCGACCTGGCCGCGAAACTCCCTTTCGTGATCGGCTGAACCGGACGACACGCGTGATCGGATGGACGACTCACGTGATCGGACGGACGGCACGCCCGATCACGCGTGTCGTCCACCTGATCACGCGTGTCGTCCGTCTGATCACGTGAGTCAGGCGGTCCGGGTCGACTCCGTCCACTTGCGCAGCCGGGGTGGCACACGCTTTTCGAGGCCGTAGTTCTCCAGGTGCGCGCTGAAGACCTCGTCGAAGGCGCGCTGCACGGTCTCGGTGTCCCACACCGGCCGTTCGAGGATGGGCTGCTTGAGGAACGGCTGGCCCATGACGTGCAGCTGCGGCCCGTTGCAGCGGATCATCTGCCCGGTGATCCCGTCGGATCCGGAGCCGAGCAGGAACAGCACGACCGGCGCGATCCGCGACGGCGTCCGGTCCGGCGGGCAGGCCCGCAGCGACCGTTCGGATTTCCACACCATCCGGGTGTGCGCGAGCGGGCAGACCGCGTTCACCCGGATCCCGCTCTCCTCCAGGTCCAGCGCCCAGGAGTAGGTCAGTGAAGCGACCGCGCCCTTGCTGGCGGCGTACACGCCGAGCTTGCGCTGCCCGAGCGACGCCCCGGACGAGATGTTGACGATCGAGCCGGGGGTGCCCCGCGAAACCATCGCCTTGATCGCGGCGAGCCCGGTGTACATGACGCCGAGGACGTTCACCTCGACCAGTTCCCTGGCCTGCTCGACGTCGTCCTCCCACGGCAGCGCCTCGTAGTTGAGGCCCGCGTTGTTGACCAGTCCGTCGATCGCGCCGAACTCCGCGAGGCAGAGGTCGACGATCTCCTGCGCCTGCTTCGGATCGGCGACACTGTGCCCGCTGGCGACCGCCCTGCCGCCGAACCGGCGGATGTTCTCCGTCGTCCGTTCGGCCAATCCGGCGTCGATGTCGTTGACCACGACGGCCCCGCCCGCCCTCGCGACGTGCACCGCGAACGCCTCACCGAGGCCCCGTCCCGCCCCGGTCACGACGACGGCCTTGTCATCGAGCAAACCGTTCATCGCCTTCACCCCTTTGACCCAGCCGGCCTCCACCTCCAGGCCGGTCTCTACTCAGTGTTGGCCCATTCGGCCCAGCCGGAACGACGGCGGCGGCGAACGGCGGCCCGGCTGCGCCGAGCGAGGGCAAGGCGATCGGCGCGCAGATACCCGCGGGCGAGTCAGGCCGGCGTCACCCACCGGTCAGACGGCGTAGCCCGATCGGCCCAACAGGCGAAGGATCGGGGCGTCTTCTGTTCGTCTCCCTGTAGCCGGAGGCATACTGAACGTTGTCCGGCGGGACGGCAACTGTGACTCCCTCGCTGACCACGTAACACGGCAGGCAAGAATGCGAGGGAAGTAAGTTCACCCGATCGGGGGGAGGTGGTCACGCAGTGAAGATGAACGCGGCGCCGCGGATGACCGCCGCCCTGGCGAACCGCGAGTTCCGCGCACTCTGGCTCGCCGAGGTGCAGTCCCTCATCGGGGACCAGCTCACCATCGTCGCGCTGGCGATCCTCGTCTACGACCGGACAGGCTCCGCGTTGCTCTCCGCGGTGGTCTACTCCCTGACCTTCCTGCCCGCGCTGGCCGGCGGTCTCGGCCTCTCCCAGCTGGCCGACCGCTACCCGCGACGCACCGTCCTCGTCGTCTCGTCCCTGATCCAGGGCGTGCTGATCGCGATCATGGCGATCCCGGGCACCCCGCTCGCCGTGTTGTGCGGGCTGGTGGTGCTGGCGCGGCTCGTGAACGCGCCAGGCAACGCGGCGCAGAACGCGCTCACCCGCGAGGTGTTCACCGACGACGACCTCTATCTCAAGAGCCAGGACATCCGGGGCATCTCGACCAACACCGCGATGCTGCTCGGCCTGGCGGGCGGCGGCCTGCTGGTATCGCAGGTCGGGGTGAGCTGGGCGCTGGCGCTGGACGCCGCGACGTTCCTGCTGAGCGCGGCAGTGGTCCGCTTCTCCGTCTCCCGGCGGGCGGCGGCGTCCGACGGCAACGGCAGCTGGTTCGGCGCGGTGAAGCAGGTCTTCGGCAACCGTCACCTGCGCGTGCTGATCTGGTTCTCGTGGCTGGTCGGTCTCGCCGTCATCCCCGAAGGCCTGGCCGCGCCGCTCGCCGCGGAGATGGGCGTGGGGAAACAGGCCGTCGGCTGGCTGCTGGCCGCCGATCCGCTGGGGTTCGTGATCGGGGCGTTCCTGCTGTCCAGGTTCGTCTCGGCGGAACAACGGCGGAAGCTGCTCGGCGTGCTGGCGGCACTACCGATGGTCGCCCTGATCGCCTTCGCGCTCCAGCCGGGGCTGATTCCGGCGTTGCTCCTGTTGGCGGCGGCGGGTGCCGCGGGGGCGTACCTGATCACGGTGAGCGCCACGTTCATCACCTGGGTCCCGAACGAACTACGGGGCGGTGCGGGTGGGGTGTACCGCACGGGATTGCGGGTGGCTCAAGGAATAGGGGCGGGACTCGGCGGGCTCGCCGCCGAGCGGCTCGGGTCGGCGACCTCGGCCATCGCGCTGGCAGGCGTGGTCGGCCTGCTGCTGGCCGTACTGGTCGCGCTCAGCTGGGGGCATATCAACGGATCCAGCCCGGAACCGTTGCTGTCATGAGGAATCCACACGGGACACTGCTTCCACGCTCGGACCTTCGACACCTCGGTGAAAAGAAACGACTCTCGATCAGAAGTCACGGCTCGACACTGTCCGACACCTCCCGGCCTCCTCGTTGCTGCGAACTAATACCTTGTCCGGGCTCAGAAGTCACGACTGGACACTATCCGTCACCCCTTCCGCGACGCGTCTCGAAAAACATTCAGCCGCCAAGATCAGAAATCACGGGACACGATTGCCACCTCCGGTCCGTGTTCGCGGGCACCCTTGCCGCTGTCGGACAACTGTTGCGATGGGATGATACCGGCCGTGGAATACGAACGGTGTATCAGTCGGTACCGGTGAGATTACTCAGCCGTGCCGTCCGGGCGGAAAAGAGGTAGCAATTGCCAGCCGAGACCGGCGACCGTCGCCAGCACGGTGACGGCACCGGCGACCTTGACGACGCAACGGCGACGGCCGCCGCGGACAGCGGTGTACCGGTGACCGAACGCGGGCGGGCAAGCCCGGAAGGTGACCAGGCCGGCCCTCCGGAGCGCCATCCCTACGATCCCAGGGCGTGGGCGCTGTGGCAGCGGCCGAAGCGGTTCATCGTGTTCCTTTTCGCGATGGAGGTCATCGGAATCGCGATCATGGTCGTCGCGACGATGAATTCGACGAATCCGGGAAGAATCGACTGGGTTCGTTTCGCCATTCTCGCCGTCGGCGCCACGGCGCATATTCAGCTCACTCAGCGACAGGAGGAAAGGCGCCGCGATCGAAGCCGTACCGTCCTGATCGACCTCACCGCGGTATGGACATTTCCGGCCGCGGTCATCCTGCCGCTTTCGCTGACGCTTTCCATCATCGCGATCGTCCGGATCCAGCATTGGTTCATCGCCCGGCGGCCCGCGCACAACTTCGTGTTCTCGTCGGTCACCCACGGCGTTTCGGTGACACTGGCGTCGCTCACCTTCGCCGCGTTCGGACCGCATGAATGGGGTCGGATTTCCGGCTGGGACACCCTCGGCGAGTTCGGTGTCCTGATCGTCACCGGGATGGTCTTCGAAGCGGTGCAGATCGCCTACATCGGCGGCATCCTCGCGATCGGCTCGCCGAAGCGGCCGCCGATGTCCACCGTGCTCGGCAACGCGGCGGACAACCTGCTGGAGGCCATCACGATCGGCCTCGGCGCGGTCACCGCGGTGCTGCTGTTGATCATGCCACCGATGGTGATCGTGATGGCCGTGGTGACGGTGGTGTTCAATCGCCTCGCCGAGATCGACCAACTGCAAAACGACGCGCGCACGGACCCGAAAACCGGTGTTCTCAACATGCGCGGATGGTCGGAGTCGGCCGAACGGGCACTCGGAAGGACTGCCCGATCGGACGACAACCTGGCACTCCTGATGATTGATCTCGACCACTTCAAGTGGATTAACGACACATATGGACACCCGGCGGGCGACGACGTCCTCCGTGATGTGGCGCGGAAATTGGACGAGGTCACCCGGCCCGCCGACGTCATCGGCCGGTTCGGCGGCGAGGAATTCCTCGTACTCCTGCCGGATATCGACGAAACGGCGGCCAAACTCGCCGCCGAACGAGTGCGCAGCGCTATCGCCGAACTGCATATAGTGACTACCGACAAAAGGGGCAGCCGGGTGACCATCTCGGGTCGTACTACCTCGATCGGGGCGGCACTGTTCCCTCGTCACGGTGAATCACTGGAGGAACTCCTGCACTCGTCCGACGCCGCCGTCTACGTGGCCAAGGAGAACGGCCGGAACCAGGTGCGCTTCGCCCAGGACGTCGACCGGCCCGCTCCCCCGCCCGCCGTCGAGGGCTGAAAGCGTCCTTCACCGCGTCACATGCGACGAAAGGAGCCTTCACCGCGTCGCATGCGGTGAAAGCGTCCTTCAGCCCCAGGTCACCCTTCCGGGCGAAACCCGGGGGTTATCCGGATGTCGGCCTTGATCGGCGGATGGCACCCTTGACGCCATGCCAGCGACAGCCGACGCCGCCGCTCGTCCTGCCCGGATCCGGCGGCCATGGTCGACTTCGGGCTGGTTACTGCTGGTCACCGTGCTGGTGTTCGGTTTCGGGCTGATCGCGTCACGGCCCGCATCGCCGCCGGACCAGGGACCACCGACGGGTGACATCCTCGCCGCGCAGAACGCGGTCGACGCGCTGGTGCGGCCGGGCCCGGTCGAGAACGCGATCGCCGAACTGCCCGCCGACTTCACCGCGGTCAGCGGGATCACCCCTGGAGTGATGACCGCGCGGGACGGCACCATGCGCGCCGTCCACACCGACGGCGGATGCTCGGCGCCCTGGGGCGACGACAACACCAAATGGGACTACGCGGTCCCCTGCAAGGCCCATGACCTGGGCTACGACATCCTCCGCTACGCCGAGCGCAAGGGGCATCCGCTCGGCCAGGAGGCGAGGGCCTCGCTCGACGACCGGCTCTCCGCCGACATGCACAACGCCTGCGTCCTCAACCCGATGGACTCGCGCGGCACCTGCGACGTCGTCGCCTCCCTCTACACCGCCGGACTCGTGCTCAACTCCTGGCATCAGCGCTGGGGGCCGCCGGTCGGCGACCCGCTCGGCCCGATGATCGCCGGCGTGCTGGTGATCGGCGCGCTGCTGGTGTTCCGCCTCCGCGGCTGGGTCCGCACCCGCCGGACCGCCGTCACGCTCCCCCGCGAACCGCGGCCGGTCGTCCCGGTCGGCCGATGGGCGTTGCTCGGGGTCGCCGGGGTCGTGCTCATGATGCTCGGCGAATCCGCCGTCGCGCTCGCGCACTGGGCGGGGGCGCCGGAGCGGTCGTTGTGGCCGTTCACCTGGCTGGCCCAGCTCTGCCCGCTCATCTTCTTCTCGGTCGGCCGGATCAACGAAGCAGGCTGGCGGTCGATCCGCGCGAGCGGCGGCCGCTACCCGCAGTACCTCGCCGACCGGGCGAGCCCGCTGCTGCGCCCGGCGCTGATCTTCGCCGTGGTCGCGCTGGTCGTCCCCCTCGCGCTGGAGGTGCTGGGGATCCCGACGGGCACGAACGCCACGGTCATGCGGATCGCGCTTCACCCGCTGTGGCTGCTCGGCGTCTTCCTGCTGACCGTCGTCCTCGCACCGGCGCTGCTGGCGCTCTATCACCGGACTCGGGCCGCATCCGTCGCCGGGCTGCTGGCCCTGACCTTGGCGAGCGAAGTGGCCGCGCAGTGGTCCGGCTCGGCCGTCCCTCGCTACGCGGAGACACTGTTCCTCGCCCTGTTCGTCCAGCAGCTGGCGTTCGCCCACGCCTCCGGTGCCCGCCTGCCGCGCGGCGTCCTCGTGGCGACTGCGTTCACCGGCGCCGCCGGGCTCGGCCTCACGGTCGTCGTCCGCGGCGAAGGACCGATGCTGCTCGGCGGTCCCGGCGCCCCGGCCGCGTTGTCGGGTCCGCCGTGGGGTGTGCTCCTGCTCGGCCTGGTGCAGCTCGCGCTCCTCGGCCTGCTCGCCCGGCCGCTGGCCCGCCTCGGCGGACGTCCGGCGATCGCCGCGGCCGCGCGTCTCGTCCTGCGCGCCCCGATGAGCCTGTACCTCGGCTTCCTGTCCGCGATGCTGCTGCTCGTGGCGGTCGTCTACCTGCCGGGGCCGTTCGTGGACGGGCTCAGCTGGCTGGCTCGCCCGAGGGTGTTGCTCGCGCTTGCCCTGCTGGCCGTGCCGGCCGTGCTCGTCTTCTGGTGGTTCGAACGCCATTCGGGACCGCAACAGCGGACGGTCGACGAACCGGGCCTGCGCGCCATGGTGTTCTGCCGCGCGGCGGCGACGGTCGGGATGGCGTACGCGATGCTCGGCGTGTTCGGGTTCGCGCTGACCCGGTTCGGCGGTGCCTCCGCCGACGCCGACCTGCTCGGGATCCGCTTCGGGCCGGTTCAGAGCCTGGTCAACCTGCTGCTCGGGGTGTACCTGCTGCACACCGTGCGCACCGGCACGAGCCGGATGACCGGGACCTGGCTGGTCTGCGCGGTCGCCTGCGCGCCGCCCTTGATGACCGCTCTCGAAGGCGAGCGAGTGAGCGCCGCTTCCGTCGCGCTTCCGGTCGCGACGATCGTCGTCGCGATGCTCGCGGCGGCCGCCACCCTGGTCCCCGCCCGCGCCGCCCGGCGTGTCCTTCCCTGAACCGCACGGCGCTGACCAGGCGATTTCCGTACCCTTGAGAGGAAACCGGTGGTGCGTGCCACATCTTCGGGGGGATGTGTAATCCTGCGACAACCCGCAACAGGCACCATGCGTCCCTTGAAGAGACCGTCGAACCGGTAACGAACAGAAGGAGCAGACCGCGTGGAGTACCCGCCTCGGAATGGGCATGGGGATCGACGTCCCGCCCGGCCTAGGCAGGACGCGCCCGGACGCGTTCCTTCCCGCCCGGCCCCGCCTCGTGGTGCCCGCCCGGCGCCTGCCCGGCAGTCCGCGGGTCAGCCGCCCCGGCGCCCGGCCCCGCGACGCAAGTCGTTCCGCGGCCCCAAGATCGCCCTCGGCCTCGTGTCGCTGCTGGTGATGGGCCTGACCGGCTACGCGTGGGCCGCGATGGACGGCCTGACCTTCGCGAACGTCGGTATCGGCGCGGACGAAGGCGAGAAACCCGCCGACGGCGCCCGGGACATCCTGCTCGTCGGCCTCGACAGCCGCACGGACGCGCAGGGCAACCCGCTGTCGAAGGAAGTGCTGGCCCAGCTGCGCGCCGGGCAGGCCGACGGCGAACTGAACACCGACTCGCTGATCTTCGTGCACATCCCGAACGACGGCTCCAAGGCCGTCGCGATCTCGCTCCCGCGTGACTCCTACGTCGACATCCCCGGCGGCTACGGCAAGCACAAGATCAACTCCGCCTACGCCCGCGCGATGCTCGACGAGCGCAAGAAGCTGCAGGAAGACGGCGTCTCCGACCCGAAGGAACTCGACCAGAAGGCCAACGAGGCCGGCGCGAAGACCCTGATCAAAACGGTCGAGCAGCTGACCGGATCGACCATCGACAACTACGCCGCCATCAACCTGCTGGGCTTCAGCGAGATCACGCAGGCCATCGGCGGGGTCGACGTCTGCCTCAACAACGACGTCAACGACCAGTTCTCCGGCGCGAAGTTCACCAAGGGCCCGCACACCATCTCCGGGGTCGAGGCGCTCGGCTTCGTCCGGCAGCGGCACGGGCTGCCGCGCGGCGACCTCGACCGGGTCGTCCGGCAGCAGGTGTTCATGGCCGGGATGGCGCGGAAGGTGCTGTCGGCGGGCACGCTCGCGAACCCGGGCAAGCTCAACGACCTGATCACGGCCATCAAGAAGTCGGTCGTGCTCAACCAGAACTGGGACGTCTTCGGGTTCGCGCAGCAGATGAAGAGCCTGACCGGCGGTCAGCTCGAATTCCGGACGATCCCGATCGTCAACATCGAGTACAAGACCCCGAACGACGGCGTCGCCATCCAGGTCGACCCGAAGCAGGTCAAGAGCTTCGTCCAGGGGCTCGCGGGCCCGCAGCCCGGCGAACAGCAGCAGGCGCCGCCCGCCGAATCGCCCAACAAGGCGACCACGGTCGACGTCCGCAACTCCACGAACCGCGACGGGCTGGCCTCGTCGGTGCTGAAGACGCTCGTCGACAAGGGCTTCACCGCGGGCGACACGGCCACCGCGAGCGCGCGCAAGAAGACGGTGGTCTGGGTCGCCAAGGGTGAGAAGGCGGCGGGCCAGGCGGTCGCCGACGCGCTCGGCGGCAGCCCGACCGTCCAAGAGGACAAGAGTGTCGAGGCCGGGCACGTGATGGTCTTCCTCGGTTCGGACTTCAAGGCGCCGAGCGGGGCCGAAGGCTCGGGTTCGTCGCAGAACGCCGCGGGTTCGTCGGCCGCCGCGCCGCCGCCCGAGCAGTCCGACGAGAAGCCGATCACCGCCGAAGGCGTGCCCTGCGTCAACTGACGCCGCGCGGCTCCTCCTGGCACCGGGCCCAGGTGTCGCGAAAGCCACTTTCGCGACGTTGAAGGTTGCGAA